>JADHUC010000038.1 GCA_016784735.1 Pirellulaceae bacterium
GAGTCAATGCTTACAGCCGCCACGAGGATTACACGAGCGGCGAACAGAATCGCTTCTTCGACATGCCCGCCCGCCGGGTGATCGATGGCGAACAGTGGCATATCCTGTCCTACCTGGGCAGCGGTTGGGGCAAGCCGGGGTGCGCGTACACCAAGCGTGAATTGCGAGAATACGTGTTCGACGTGCATCAGCGCGGAGGTGTTGTATCGGTCGACGTCCTATTGTTCCGCGACGGGTCGCTGGACCGTTCTCAGATCGAGGTGTTGAAAGCCGTGCGGCAGAAACTGGAAACCGGTCAGCCTCGACCGCCGGTCCCGCCAGGCAACTTGGCCTATCGCAAACAGGCCCAGTTACTCAGCCTGGACGGTTCGCACGAATTGTCGATCAACGCCGGCGTGCATTTTGCCCGACTGGGTGTGGACGGCCACCCAGACACCGTGGCTCTGGCAGGCGGCGAGTGGCCCTGGACGTACCAAGTGGATCTGGTCGACACACGCAACGTTCGGCGAATCAAGGTCACCTTCGGCAGCGGTTACGCGACGGAACTCGAACTGCGAGTCTCATTGGATGGGACGAGTTGGAAAACGGTCGCCCAGGCCAGCGGCCTGCAGGGCAAGCCTTACGACGTCACGTTGGAACCAGTGCGTTCGCGCTACGTGCGCGTCTGCGGCCTGAAGCCCAACGGCTCGGAACAAGCGGGCCGGCAAATGTCCATCGCAGAGCTGGAAGTGTACGACTGAGATACCCTGTTTGGTTTGAGTATTTCCTAACGCGGCCTGTGGCCGCAACCAAAGTAGTAGGCACAGTCCGTGTGCCGTAACCGGCGGACGGCACACGGAGTGTGCCTGCTACCTTACGCGAACCGTGCATGGAGCCCGCATGTTGCAGCCTGAGATTCCGACGCGGGGCCTCGTCGGCAACCCAGTTAGGACGGTCGTCTCGGTCCTTATCTACACCTTGGCGCCGTGCCGGGCGGCGATGCACGCCGCCGTGATACCCGCCGGGCCGCCGCCGCAGACCAGTACGTCGGCTTCGGCCAGCACGGGCACCTTGCGCTCGGGAATGACGACGACACCCGGTAAGTTTTCGTTGGCGCCTCTTGCCTGAGCCGACTCAGCATTCGCCGCCCCCAGACCGCCCAACGTGCCGCCCGCTGCGCCAAGGATGAAATTGCGTCGGGTCGTTTCCATGAGGGGTTACCTTTCATGCGAGTATGCGTGCTTGGCTCGTTTTCCTTTTGAGTTCATCGAGGTTCCTTGATTGCGCGACCGTTACAGATCCCATTTGCTCATCAAGTAAGTCCGCACATGGTTCATTTCTTGCGCCGTCAAGAGGCGACTGTAAACCAGGATTTCTCCGATGTCGCCGGTGAAATAGGTTTGGTAGTTGGGTGAGAAACAACCGACGCGTACCACTTTGGCCCCACGATCCTTGAACATCGCCACGGTTTGCCGCGGACCGCCGGTTTCCATGCCGGGCACGGTGAGGCAAAGACCGACCTGGTAATCGTATCCCTGGCCGTCGCTGGCGGTGAAAATCCGAGGGTCATGGTTCCGGGGATCGCCCGGCGTGGGATTGCTGATCACGGCAAAGATAGTGGCCGAGATCGGACTGTCGGCCAAATCCGGCAGTTCCAAGCGAGTCGCGTTCCGCTCGTGGAATTGTAGAGAAGGCTTGCCGTTCAACCCGGTCGTCGCGTAACGCGGTCGATGCGCTGGCTGATCCTGCCGCGCATGGTGGCTCCCACCACTCTTGTCTTTCCACAATGAGACGCCGCCGTCAGCGTCCCTGGTGACGGAGTCCGCGTCCGATGCGTCCAGCCACACGGCAAGGCCGTCCGTCGGGACCGTGAAGGTCTTGGTGAATTCGGCTGGAAATATCAGCATACCGCCCAAAGCCAACTGACGGATGCTTCCCCCTGTTCCACTCCAGTATAGCCATGAGTCTTCACCCGGGCGCACGCCTAAATTGAACCGCACCTGCGGCGCGGCGATTGGCGTAAAGCCGGCAGCGGCGAAGGGAATCCGCCATTCGCAGGACCAACCGTCCGCATCGATACGCGTGCGATAGGTCACAGCTTCGTGCAGCTTCGTCAGGAAAGCGGCCGATACGCCTTCAGTTTCGGCACAAACAAGATGGCCGTCGGTGAAGCCTCGCAAGTTCAGCATCGGCGCCGCCGTAGCCGATTCGGGCTGAATGGCAAGTTCCATGCCGGCAGTCTGTCCCCACAGGCGCGAGCTTTCTCGCAATACAGACGTATCGTCGGCGGGGTGCCGGGCCGCAATGTACATCGCCTGGTCATCATAGGCGACCCAGGCACGGCTGGCCGGCAGCGGGCTGACCGCTCCGTCCATGTTTTCGCGCAACTGCAGGATGCGGGGGCTGTCGGTCCATTCTGAAAGCTGCCCATCAATCGACGGTGGGTGCTGCAAACGAATCGCGGCATGCAAGGGTGGCGCGGCCCGCTTTTCAGCCTGTCTCCTGACGTACTCGTCATTGGGCCGGAAGCACGGCCGATGGGTAGGCTGCGGCAGGAGCCAACCACCGGCTGCGTCCTGCAGTGGTGGGACACCCCATCCGGATTCGTCGAGCGATGCGACTCCTTTCTCCAGGCTCAGCCAGTCGATCATACCAATTGGCCCATCCAGCGCGGAACGTACGACCAGGAACAGCGGTTGCGTTCCCGATACGGGCTCCAGCGTGGCCACGAACTCGCGTAGGCGATCCGAGCCGCCAGTGACCCGCGGGTAAAACATGCCGATCTTGGGGCCGTCCTTGCTCCCGGCGCGCAATTCCAGCTTTACCTCGTTCTTCTGCAGCGGTAGCTCGCCGCGAGATTGCTCGAAACGCAAGTACTCGAAATTAACGGCGGGCTTGGCGCCGTCCGTCCGAAAGACCAGAAACACATCGTGCGTACCGGTGGCCGTCAACGAGATTCCGCCAACGGCTTCGTCGTAGATTTGCACATGATTGCCGCGATAGCGGTCCGTCTGTGTCAGGTTCACTTGTCCGACCAAGGGTCCGTCCGGACGATCCAGATGCACTTCCAACCGCCACGGAGCGGCGCTGTCATTGCCGTATACCGCGCGGAAGCGATGGTAGCCCTCGCCAAGCGGCACTTGATTGAACCGCACCCACGTGTTGTCTTGAATGTTGTAAAGAAAGGTCCATTGCTTGCGGAGCTTGTCCTGGATGCCATCGTTGTATTCAGCTTCCAGCACCAGCGGATCGGTGGCTTTCTGGTGACGCGGGGTGACGCGGGCGGATCTGTCGGTATTCATTGCCTGCTGGCCGCTGGCCAGACGCAGGACGGCGGACTGCCAGCCCTGGTTGAAATCCACCGCATCGAAAGCGAACCAATCCCCATCTTTCACCCCGGAGACACCGGCGGGCGTTCTTGCCTCGCCAGCGGATTGGGAATCGCATTGTTCCACTTCCAGCCGCTGCCGGACCAACTGAGGCCAATGGGGCAAGTCGGGCGGACACTGGAAATCATGGCCGAACCGGAACGGCCGGCCCTCGGGAAAATCCTCCGGCTTCAGGCTGCCGCTGTCGCGCAGAAATTCCTGATGAAACACGTTGTCGCGCTCGCGAATGCCCACACAGCAGGTGTTGAACCACATGCCGCGCTGATGCGAACCGGGCGATGCCCACAGCAGGTTGTGATGCAGGTCCACGTGGCAGGTACCCGCGTCCAGGTACACGAGGCCTAGCTTGTTGATGCGCATCCCGAAGATGTCGTAACAATCGTGCAGCACGTTGTAGAGAAACTGCGAATGCTGGCCATGCAGCGTGCCGCCGCTGCAGTAATAGCCGGACAGAAAACCGGCGTCCCGGGTTTGGAGCATGCCGTTGTACAAGTGATTGTGGGCCAACAGCGTGGCGGCGTAATCCATCGACCCGCGATCGCGAGACGCCTTGTTGGTGCCGTTGCCGTTGATATTGAAGAAGTGACGGCCGGCGTTCCGCATCGTGTTGAAGGTGATCACATGCCCGCCGACCAGCATATTTTCGTAGTTGGCGAAGTCGCTCACCGCGTCGGTGATGGCGTTCAAGTAATGGGCGGTATAGCTGACCTCGTCGATCAGGCAGTTGTGAATCGTGTGGTGATACCCGCGCAGATGGAAGCCGGTGCCGGCACTGCAGCGGACGCTGCAATTCAAGAACGCATTGTCGTGCCCGCCCACAAAGATGCCCGTCTCACCGGACTTGATCGTGTCCCGTCCGCGTTCGATCTGGCCGATTCCGTAGTGCCGGAGGTAATGCGCGATGTAGGAGAAGTGGCAGTCGTCGAAGATGCAGAAACTCGCATCCTCAAGCAGCGCCGACGCCGCCAGGACGTACAAGCCCTCGATGCGGATATGCTCGCGGCCACTGAGGTCAAATGCAAGCTGACGGCGCTTGGCCCGAATGCCCGCAGGCTCGCGTCCGTCGCGGGGAATCAAATACAGCTCGCCGTGCTGCCAATGCCACTCGCCGGGTTGATCCAGCGCGTTCATGTGGCCGACGATCATCCCGCGGCCTTCCTCGTACTCGTGCGAGTACTTGCCGCCGTAGGCCGAGCCGAACCACCAACCCTGAGTGCGATCGCCCACCAGGATCTCGCCCGATGTTGAACTTTCAATGACGCCCGTCTGCGCGCACCAGCCCTCGAAATGCACGCCATAGTACAGGGCTCCCGTCCAGTAATCATCCGGCTGGCCTTCCAGCAGCTTGCTCATGATCCGCCCCGGTTGATCGGCCCGTGTCTCCTGGGGAATCGAGAACTCGCCGAAGGTCGGCCACAGCGGCGACAAGTCGGAAACGTACATCTCCAAGCCGGGAGCCGGGGTGTTCGGATAGCGTGCCTCGATCATCACCTCGTCGCCGACAAAGACCTGGTTGCGTCCCAACCCCAGTGTCCAGTCCATTGCCGCTTTCCAAATGTTGTCGCCGTGCCGCGTCCAGCCCGCGACCTGATCGCAGCCGCTGACGATCACCTGTTCGCCGTGGTACGGCTTCAGCGTGATAGGCCTTCCGTCCGCACCGCTGCGCGGGAACGTCACCGTCTCGCGATAAACGCCACCTCGCATCAGCAGCGTGTCACCCGGCTGAAGTTGATTCACCGCCGCCTGCAGCGTCGCAAACGGCTCGGCTTGCGTGCCCGGATTGACGTCATTACCGCTGGGTGCGACGTAGAAATCGCTAGCGTCGGCGGTGGCAGAAGTGAACGCCAAAACGCTGACGAGGACCAAGGAGAGCGTTGATTTGATCGCCACGAGTACTCCTTCAGGTTTACGCACAGATGTTCGATGCTATTGTAGCTCAACTCACGAGTGAAAATGATACGGGGCCTACGGACAGGAGGTGTAATGCAGGACCACGGCTCGGATGACACCATCGGCGAGGATCTCGATTCCGGCGTTGCTGAGTTCAGCGCCGCTGCGTTTCGCAGACGCTGCCGGATCATCCCAGTCCGTAATGGTGTATCGCTTGTTTGGATCGAGGCCGTGCAGCTTCAGCGTGTGAATGCCCCGCGGTGTTCGCTCGCCGCAGAAGGCTTGCACGATGCCTTCGCTTTTTGCAGGGTCGTGAAACTGAAAGGCGAGCCATTTTTCAGGATTGTCGCTCCATTCGGTCAACGGATAATAGTCCGTCGCGAAGAGTGGGCGCACTTTGAGATAGCGGTCCAAGTGCTTGCGAATCGTTGCCACAGCTTTGGGATCTCGGAAGTTCACGGCGAAAGAAGCGCATGCACCCATGCCGCTGCGCAGCGCCACGTCGTCTGTGGTACGAGCCCCAAGTCCGTGCAACGGCAGCCAGTGGGAAAGACCGTGCGTCATCGCCTGCACGTTGCGGGGGAATGACTTCGCATCCCAACAACTGTCGCTGCGCCACAAGACGACGCAGCGGCGCATCATCTCGAAGTCCAGCCGCCGACCGCCGCTGGCGCAGTTGTCGAGGATCAGGCCGGGATGCCGCCGCGCGAGTTCATCCAGGAAATCGTAGAGGCCGTTGATGTAGCGCACCTCGCGCAGGCCGACTTCATCGGGCGGTTCACCGGTGTGCCAAAAGAACGCCGGGTATTGATTGAAGTCCTGGCGATACACCGAGATGCCCGCCTCGCGAATGTGTTGCGAAATGCTGTCCAGCGCCCACCGGCGAGCTTCGGCGTTGCCGAGATCGAGCAGACGGAACCCATCTTTCTCCATGTAGCGCAATTCGTTGGGCGTGCCGCTCGGCGCGAGCAGCCAAGCCGGGCGCTCGCGGTCCAGCCGGGTGCCGCGCATGGCCCGCTCCGGCTCGAACCACACCAGCAGTCGCATGTCTGACTTGCTCACAGCCGTCCCCACCGGTCCCAAGCCGTGAGGGAAGCGATCCGGGTCGGCATTTGGATTCCCTTGCCCGCGAGGGAAGCCACCTTCATTCCATCCGGCATCCAGCCAAAACGTGTCCAGCGGCAGCTTCAGCGCCGCGATGTGAGCGGCCAACGCGGTGAGTTTCTCCTCGGTGGTGGCGTTGAAGGCGAACATACCATGGACGCTCGCGGCCACCGGCATCAAGTCCATAGACGCATGGTTCTTCGGCGTGAAGTGCCGCAGCATCAGGCGGCGAAACTGGTTCTGCCCATCGAGCCACGCGCCGCGATAGCCCATCACCAGCACCGATGGCAAACGCACCTGCCCGCGGCCCTGGAGTTTGAAACGAGATCGCTTCAGCCCCGCCGTGACCCGCACTTGGCCATCGTTCAGGGTTTCAAAGGACGCCCGCCAATCTCCCGACCAGCCGACGGCAACAACGAGTCCGCCGCCTTCGGTCGCGAGATTGAAGTAAGGCATCACGCCGTCCGATGAACGTCCGCCAAACGACTCCAACGTGAACGGCTTGCCGGCCGACAATATTTCCACCCGCGGCTGAAAGTCCGTGGCGTCGGCACGGCTGCCCTTGCTCCAATGCAGCGTCTCGCTTCTCTGAGACGGAAACTGCACTACGAAATCGGCGGACTTCACGTCTTCGTACAGAGGTGCTTCTCCCACCGCCGGAGCCTGCAACCGCACCTGCCACTCGATGGCGTTCTCCCCAGAATAGTCTCGTCTTTCAAAGGTCAGGCCGGGATGTGTGGCAGGCCCCGGCATCTGGCGCAGGTCGCCAATGCGAAAGTCGGGAGAGAGCACCATTTCGACAGGGTGACGGTCACCGTGCGGCTCACGACCATTGTCTTCAGTTCCGTCGGCCGACGAGTTCACGCACAGCACGGCGAACAAGATGAAGGGACGGATGGATTTCACGGTGGGAGATCCTTGTTTGCGACACCCTGGCTGCCGGGGTGAAATAGATTGTTGGAGAAGTGACTTGATAACTTACGACGCGTCACCCATTTTCTTTTTCGGAAGGGTTACAATGTAGCCGGTCGACTCAGAAGATCCTATTAGAGTAGCAGTCACATGCCAAACTGGATGACCCTGCCCGACTTGAAATGACACCGGGTCCGCGGGAAGGAAACAGATCGAATGTCGAGCCACATCAGGCCACTGCACCATCAGGACCACGACGCGTTACGACACTCCTCGTTGCTGCTTTTGGCGTTCCTGTACGTGATGCCGCTCGGGGTCGTCAGGGGAGTTGAGAACGAGGACAAGCCCCCGTACCTGATCGGCTACACGGAAGGGCGCAACGACCTCCCGGATGGTCAATTCGCGAATTGGGTGACGAACCGCGCCTGCGTCGTCCGGGCGGATGGGACCGGGCGGCGTGTGCTGGCCGAAGACTTGACGAAGAAGCCCTACTCATGGACCCAGTTTGCCGGATGGTCACCCGACGGCAAGCAGGCAGTGATCCTGAGTCTCTGGGAAAGCCCCGAGAACGCGGCGTGGGAGCGTGCGCACAAGACCTTCCGCATGACCGAAGGCTGGCTTGTGGATAGCTGCCTGCTCGACCTGGGCACCGTCACGATCTCGAATCTCACTGCGGTCGATCGCGTCAGCATCTACAATACGGGGTTGTTCTTCCTGCCGGACGGAAGCGGCTACGGCTTCACGCCGCTGATCAACGGCGTTTCAAAACCCTACATCATGGACCGCGACGGCCGCAACAAGCGGGACGTGTCCGGACAAGGGGGCGGTTTTGCCTATGGCTACACCGCATCGCCCGACGGAAAGCGTATCAGCTACCACGAAAACTATCAGGTTTACGTTTCCAACGTGGACGGCAGCGACAAGCGCCGGATCGAAACCGGAAATCCATTCAACTTCGTTCCGCTCTGGTCACCCGACGGCGAGTGGCTGCTGTTCGTTTCCGGCGAGCATTACAACTGCCATCCGCATATCGTGAAGAAGGACGGAACCGGGCTGAAGAAGCTGGCAGACCGAGGCGGCTATCGGGGCGTCGTGGAACGATTGAAGTATCCCGACTTTCACAGCGAGAGCAGCGATCTGCCCGTCTGGGCGGCCGACGGCAAAGCCGCTTACTACACCGCCAGGGTGGGCGAGAGCATCGAACTGATGCGCGTCACGCTCGATGGCACGGTCGAGCAACTCACAAGATCTCGCCCCGGCGTTCGGCACTACCACCCGAGTCCGTCCCCCGACGGCCAGTGGATTCTGTTCGGTTCCGACCGCAGCGACGTCATGCAACTCTACGTCGCCCGATCCGACGGCGCCGACGCCCAGCCCGTCACCAGCGTTCCCGAAGGATCGTGCGCCATGCACGGCCATTGGCAACCCGTGGCACAGGCGAAGGAGAAACCATGACACGAGCGTGATCCACCATTCATCACCTACGTTTGGAGCCTCATCCTGTGTACGAGACCAAAAAGGCACTGGTCGAACCGATCGGATCGCCCGCCGCCCAATAAGAAATGGCGGGCGCGTATGCCAGAGTGGGCACGGCTGCCTGACCGGACGAACCTGGTCGGAACGCGATGCAGCGAGTTTCGCGGATCCCAGCCCCGTGGCCCGCGATCACCAGGTCTGGCGCCACGACCGGTGAAATCACGGCCCGATCCAAGAAAGACTGTCCGAATTCCCAGGTGACCTCCCCCGTGGCCGGATCGACTGCCATAATGTCGTGGGCGGTGTTGGAGAAGATCAACTCCGGACGGCCGGATGCGATCCGCATCTTCTCAGGAGAGGACCGGCAAGCGTGAAACAGGCCCAGTGACCAAACGGTCAGCTTTGATAAAGGACTAGCCACAATGAAAGCCATGTCATCAACGATCATTCTCAGTGTACTGGCGACGTGTCTTGTTGGTCCGTTGAGTGGGTCTGAACCGCTCGAACCCATTCATCTTCCACCACCGGAAACCAGCGGTGGTATGCCTCTGATGCTGGCGTTGAACAACAGGATGTCTACCAAGGAATTCAGCAAGCAGGTGATTCCACGAGAAAATATATCCAATCTTCTCTGGGCGGCATTCGGCATCAACCGACCGGAATCCGGCAAGCGTACGGTGGCCACGGCAGTCAACTGTCAAGACATAGAGATATATGTGGTGCTCGATAAAGCTACCTATGTCTACCAGGCGAAAGAACACCGCCTGATTCCGGTTCTGAATCGGGATGTACGATCTCTCGCAGCGACTCAGGAATATGCGCAAGTAGCCCCGATCAACCTGGTCTATGTGTCCGACTACAGCAAAATGGCGGATCGCTTCAAGGACAAGAAACCGATCTATGCAGCTTTTCATGCAGGTTCGATCAGTCAAAATGTGTATCTGTATTGCGCCTCGGCAGGTTTGGGTGCGGTGGTACGCGATAGTGTCGATCGGGCCGGCTTGAGAGATGCCTTCAATCTGAGCGAAGACCAGGTGATTGTAATGGCCCAATCTGTGGGATACGCACCCAGTGACTGAACACATGCAGGCTGAAGGGCGTCGCCGACATAGCTCTGCCGTCAGTGATCTTTGTGCGTGCTGTCTTGGTTGACGCGGTCCCCGGCGCTGAGCAGCTCTTGAAGCTCCTTGTCGAGTTTCTGCATGCCGGGGCTGTACTGGTGGCCGCCAGCGTCGCGGCTGATGCGTTTCCACTTCGATGCGCACAAGTGGTACATCGCCTCAATGCCTTGCGGCTGGGCCAGTGTGTCATCAATCCCGTAGCCGAACCAGACGGGACACGTCACATCGGGCGCGTGATTTACCGGATCCACGTACGCCGCCATCGCGGCCAAGCGGCTCACCTGATTGGCGTCGGCAGCGTTATGGCCGCCAGGCAGGCCCCAGGCAACGTAGGGCTTGTCGGTCCAACTGATGCCGGCCGAGGTGTGAACGAAAGCCGACACCCCGCAAACGTTCTTCGGGCGCCGCGCCGCCGTGATCACCGCCAGCGGCCCGGAGCGGCTTGCGCCGCGGACCACAATGCGGCCGGCCTTCACCTCCGGCCGAGAAGCCAAGAAGTCCACTCCGCGGAGATACCACCGCACGCAATCCAGCAGGTTGTTGTCCTCCGCGCTCTTCCATCGCGTGTAGGTGGCCTCCTGGGGCAGGCAGATGGTGAACTGCACGCCGGTCGGCATCTTTAGGCTGCCGTCCCTGGCTTTGGCGATGATGTCCTGCTGCAACCGCTCGGTGATCAACGAGCCGAGTGTCGCAGGCCCGGTTGCCTTGGACGGCACCACCAGGCACCCCAGCAGCTTACCGTTGCCGAGCATGTCGAGCGTCACCTCGTAGGCTTTACCCGCCAGGCAGGCGGCCCCGATCTCCGTGACCGTGGCGTTCATCGGCGTGTCGGCCAGGAGCTGTTCCTGGCGAGCCCAGAATTCATCCCAGTCCGTCGGGCGTGTCAGTTCATGCGAGTAGTGAGTCAGGTCCACGGCGAAGGTCTGCTTCGTCTCGGTGAGCTTCTGGTCGCCCCGCCAGGCGCTGACGGTGAGGTAGTAGAAACCTGGCGGAAGCGGCGCACGCGACCACTTGAGCTGCGGCCTGCCGTTGGCTTCAACCGCAACCGTCTGCTTCTGCGCCTCGACTTCCTTGGCGGCCACGTAGTGGTCCATGACCGACAGACGAAATTCCAACTCAATTTCTTCGTTGCCCAGGTTTTCCTGTTCACTGGTGAAGACGGTGGGCACTCCCTTGCCGAAATGAGCGAAGCCGCCCCCGGCGTTGCCGCCCTGCAGGAGTTTTTCATGGCCCGAGCCCACGGCCGAGATGACGATGCTGCCGAGGAATTGTGCCGCCTCGGCAGGGGCGCCCAGCTTGATCTCGCCCTCGAAGAGTTCTCCGATCTTGAGGCTACCGTTGGTGTAACCGGCCGGCAGCATCCGCCGCTCGTGGATATGCGTGGGTTTGACAAAGATCATCGTCAGATCGTTGGCCAGAACCACCGCCGTCGTGCCGCCATTGTACTTACCCAGCGCCCCGCCCTTGCCGCCGGGAGCCACCAACGCCTTGACGCTCTTGTCCAGCGTGCACTCGAAGTTGTAGCCCTCCTGCACGATGCGAATAACCTCCTCGTCGAAGGTCCACTCCACGCGGCGGTTGCCGTCGCGCACGGCAACCGTGTTGTTGATGACGTTCACCGACGGGGCGTTCGTCGTCGGCTGGCCCGGATTACCGAACGTATGCGAAAAGGCCACCGCACCCTCCACCGTCACGTGCAGCAGATTGCCCTTGGCGTCGAATGCAGCCGCATAGACCTCTGTCTTGATGGTGACGCCGCCGCCCTGCTCCTTGGCCACCTTGACCTCGGCCCGCGCCGGGACCGCGTGGAGCGCAATCAAAGCCAGCGTCATTACAAGAGTTCGCAGCGATCGTATCATCGTGCTTCCTCTGATTGTCATTCTTTCCATCTTTGTCATTCACGGATTCGTCGTCCGCAATTCGAAACAAACGCTATTCTTTCCGGTTACCGGGGGGACGAGACAGCGTCCGAGAATTGCACGTGACTGACATGCGGTCCGATGTGCAGCCGGGCCTCCTGAGCGTTGCCGGTGGGCTTGCCGTTAAACCGCAAGTTGGCAATCTTCACACCCTCGACGTCATACTTGGCATCGAATCCGCGGAACGAGGACGGCGGGACGTGAGGGCCGGTCACCTCGATATCCTTGAACACCACATCGCGCACTGTCCCTCGACGATCGTCCTTGGAGTAGTTGTTCTTACGGATCACGATTTCCATGAGAATCGGGCAATAGCGGTCCCGATGGCCGGCTTGGTATTTCTCCTCCGGGCTGCTTTGCATGCGGGGGCGCGGATTCCACTCGTCGATCTCCACGCGAATGTTCTCGAAACGGATGTCGCGAATGGTGGCTCGATCACCATGCTGGATATCCATGGCGATGTGTGTGGTTCGCACGATGTCGCAGTCCTCGAAGACGACGTCCGCGATCTCCGGCGCGCATGTCTCCGCGCCGATTTCCATCGCCCGGCCCCAATCGCACCAGACCACGCAACGGTGGAACCGAACGTTCCGCACGGGCCGATCGTCGAACGAGTTGCCGCGGAACTTGAGGCCCTTGATCACCAACGCGTCGTCAAAGGCCCGGACAAAACAGTCGCGAACCTCCACGTCCTGGCTGTTGCAGACGTCGATCCCGTCCGCGTTGTAGCGCCACAGGCCGACAAGTTTGACGCCGGCGATCGTCACGTCTCGGCAGCCAAACAGACTGCAGCACCAGACGTCCGGATCGCGCATCACAATCCCTTCGATCGTCACCTGGGAACAGTCCGACAGACGAACGGCGCCACCGCCTTCGCCGCGCGGAAAGGGACCCTGATCCAGAATCCCACGTCCCGCGATCCGGAGGTTCGACCCGCCCCGGGCATGAACGCTACCATAGACCACTGCGCCGCCTGCGATATAGACGGATTCGTTGCTCTGCAGCTCGATCCTCCCCGGCCGATGAACGCCGGGGCCGAAGTACCGCACCCCTGGGGCGCCGGGAGCGGGCGCGTCTTGCTCCGGTGGACTGGGGAACAAATGCAGCGCGCGATGCATCCCATTTACCTCGACCACCATCGGGCCGGGGCGATCGAGGGAAAACGAGATGCGGCCGTTCTCGGTCGCCGGACAAATCCCGCGCGACGCCGGCCGCACAACAACCGACTGCACCGCCCGCCGCGAGACCACTTCGACCTTCACCGGTCCGTCCATATCCCAGTAGGCGAAGCCGGCGAGTTCGGTCTGGTCCACCGGCCGCTGGTATCCGGGCCAGACCTGGTTGAAAGGAATCGCCGAGACCCGGCAGGAGTAGACGGGGACCGCCTGCCCGTTGACCTGCAACTCGTAGTGCTCGCACAAAGCCTCGCCGTCAGGTGCCGGCCAGGAGACGATTTCTGTTCCAATGGCAGGTCGAAACAAGCAAGCGGTGAGCGGAATGCACGCCAGAATCAAGGTTCGGAACATCCTAAGCATGGTAAGTTCTCCCAAGTTGGCAGATACAGCATATGGTAGTAGGCACTCTCCGAGTGCCGTAACTCTCTGCCAAGGACCTATGATTCGGGCGGACGGCACAGGGACTGTGCCTGCTACTTCCCTGGGGCATGATGCGGATCAACTTGCCCAGTTCCGTTTGTTGACATATTCTTGCGATGACTGCAAGGAGTATCTAGAACTCAATATACCCGGCCGGGTCGCCGAAAAAGCAGAAGGCACACAGAATGCTCTGAAATAGCGGGCAGACCGAGTAGTTTTCCTCGATGACAAGGAGACAACCTGATGGTTGAACACGTTCGATCTGGTTTTCGTGTTAGAACAGTGGCTCTGTTCCTCGCGGTGTTGGTTGGCAATCCACTGGTGCTAGCCCAAGCCGATAGCGCTGCCGAGCAGAGCGACAAACAGTCTGCGCCCGTTACCGACGGCCAGCGTGTGTTTACATGCGGTCACAGCTTTCATGTCTTTGTGTATCGCCTCGTGGGCGACATGGCCAAAGCCGCCGGCTTCGAGGACCACCAATCCGTCGGTCTATCAGGGATCGGTGGCTCGCGCGTAATTCAGCACTGGGACGTGCCGGAGGAGAAGAACAAGGCCAAAGCGGCTCTCCGCGCCGGCAACGTCGACGTGCTCACCCTTTCTCCCATTTGGCTGCCCGATGCGGGAATCGAGAAGTTGGCAAAGCTGGGTCTGGAGCACAACCCGGAAATCCGAGTCATGGTCCAAGAATTCTGGCTGCCGAACGATACCTACGAGCCGATCTATCCCCTTGACGTCCGCAAAAAGGTGAACCACAACGCCACGGACCTGGCGGATCTGCGGGAAAATCAAGCACGCTATCTGCATGACTTGGATGACTACGTCCGCGGCATCAACCAAGAGCTAGGCAAGGACATTGTGTTCGTGGTGCCGGTCGGGCAGGCCGCCCTTGCATTGCGCGAGAAGATTGCGGCCGGTAAGGCGCCCGGACTAAAGATGCAATGGGATCTGTTTCGTGACCCTTGGGGCCATGCCCAGCCGCCGCTTACCGTGTTGTCGGGTTACTGCCATTTCGCGATGATCTATCGCCGCAGTCCCATCGGTTTACCGGTGCCGAAAGACCTAGTGAGGTACCGCCGCATTACCTCCGACGTCGGATTGCGCAAGCCCGGTTGGCGGCCTTCGCCGGAAGAAGTAGCGAAAGCCGAAAGCCTGACTGAGAATGAGAGGGAAAACCTGAACCGCCTGCTGCAAGAGCTGGCTTGGGAAGCAGTCACGAAACACCCCACAAGTGGCATCAAGGCACCTCGCACGAAGCGATAATCGCGATCCTTGAAATCCGGAGGGCGCGAGCCGACAGAGGCCAACACATCGCGCAGCTGTTTCCGCCACCGAGATCGTGACGGCCGGTGCGTCGAACGGAAGGTCTGGTGTCCGTCGACGTCCGGAGCGTAACGTCTGCAGGCGAAGTCCCGGTCGATCAGTCTTCCTCCTGCAACGCTCCATGCCCCGCGTCCCAGGGAACTCTCTTCGATGACGACATTCGAAAAAACTGCGACTTGGACGCTGGAATGGCAGACTTGTCGTACAGCAGCTTTCCCACCTGTGTCGGAAGGTCTGTTTCGACCAGATCGGCGCCGTTTTGTAGCAGGGCGCGATAGTCTTGCTTGATTGCTGCGGTGCCACTTGCGCGATTGACGACGAGTTGTCGGTCCAGATTTCTCGATGTACCCACCATACAGCAGGTTCCTTTCGCGTGGATCATCTGCATCAGCTCCACGTCCTTTGGCGGCGTGTGCCCGACAAACGCGACGATGTTGTTCCACGGGACGCCCGCCCTGTCGAACTCCTCAAACTTCTTACGATTTGGGATCATCACTTCCATCATGATGTTCTTGTTCAACTCGTAGCATTTCCGGGCATCTCGATAACTGTAGACGATAAGCATTGCATAGGCTTCGGCTCGATGCTCTTCGATCTTTCTGACGCGTACTTCCACCGGTACGTCCTTTTGGTCGAGTACAAGAACTGTCTTCCCTCGCGCCCACTGCAACACTTCATCGAGCGTGGGAATCTGGAATTCGGTGACTACTCCTTCGGAATCCTTCAGGTGTAGTTTTTTCAACTCCTGTAGGGTCCATTCCGCGACGCGGCCCTTGCCGGTGGTGGTCCGCTTGAGCGACGTGTCATGGTGAATCACAATCGTGCCGTCTTTCGCGTACCGAGGGTCGATTTCCATGATGGCGAAGGTGTGCTGGAGCGTCCTTTCAAATGTTGCAACGCAATTCTCTGGGAATCCCGGTTGAGCGCCCCCGCGGTGCGCGCTAACCAGGGGCATGGACTCACCCGTGTACCGGAATAGCTCCCGCAGACCTTGTGGGGTTTGGGGATTGAGGGTATGCAGCCGTGATGATGGCGAGGAGTCGTACGGCGCGTTTTGGGCCCAGGCCAAACTGGGCACGGCTATCATGACGGCCAGGCAAGCATACCGGTAAAGACCAAAAGTCGGCGTCATCAGGCGAGACGTGATCATTTGCGGATCTCCAATGCGGTTCAGCTCGCCATCACCGCCAGCAGCAAACAGTCTCCGTCGGGCAGCGGGGATGCCGCGGAGCCACTGTCGAGCTACAGTTCTTTGATTCGGATGTCTTTGAAGCGCAGCTTCAGTTCATGGAAAGAGTGGATCTGCAGGCCGATCACGCCCTTGGTGCCCACGTTGTGGTTCTTGTGGAGTTCGTCGTCCAACACGCCTGTTCCGTCGTAATCTACGACCGTCACGCCGTTGAGCACTGACCGGATCTTCATCCCATGGGCGGAGATCTCCAATTCGTTCCAGCCATCGCCTTCATCGGCGTAGAAGAATTTGAGACCTTGAATTGACTCGTTCGAACGCCAGCGATGAGGACCGGGCCCTTCATTCCATAGCTTACCCGTCAGTTGCGGATTCGGCGGATTGACGTCAATCTGCGGCCCCTCCATCCACCCAGTCTCTGGATTGTAGCGGCTGCGAATTTGGATTCCGCTGTTGCCGGTGATGCCCCTTTCGACTTGGAAGCGAAGCCGCAACACGAAGTCGCCGTACTCCTGGTTGGTTGAAAGCAAGATGTAGAAGTGATCTTTGTGACCCATGGTGTTGGCCAGGAGCGTACCTTGGTCAACGGTCCAGGCAGTGGCAGCCTGCTGCCGATCCTTAGGCAAGCAGTTCACCGTCCACCCGTTCAGGGTCTTGCCGTCGAACAGCGACTTGAAGCCATCCTCTCCCGCCGCGGATATGGCGGGAGCCGATACCAGGATAGCCATCCAGACAAATGTGGTCTTGACTCTTTTCATGCCGGTTCCTCCGGATTCGAATATCAGCTCTCCAGTAGAGATGGACGGCAGCATTCCATGATCACCGCCGAGGTGATCATCAACGCCACGGCTAAGGCGCTGGCGTCCGCGTGTTGTACCAGATCTCCCCATGGTCATCGAGGTCCCGGATTTTGCAGTCCCATGTGGATATTCTGCTGATTGTTCTTGGTCTTGATCTGGGGATCGGGCGATTGAATTATGCGTTGCGTCACCAGGCATACTCACTCGGACGGCAAATGACGGCAGGGGCTTGGCCTAGCGATTACAGAACCTGTATTCTGTACCATGATTGTCCTAAATCGTTGGCGTCTTGAAAAAGTTGAGCGACTAACGAGAGCGGGCGATTGCTGACCGAGCGGTAGCTCGCATTTGGCTGGCGGTCCAACCGCCCTGTGGATGTTTCCAGCAGCCAATTGCGTGGACCCTACGCCGAAGAACCACTGGATTTGGATCAAAGTGATGAATGCCACTGACCTGAGTCGACACGCATCCCTGCTGCTGGCCATCTGCGTCGGTGCCTCCCATGGAGCACACGGCCTTGCCCAGAACCAGCCACCGCCGAAAGCTGGCGTGGAACTCTCCACACCGGAGTTGGAGGCCCAGCAGAGAAAGGACCAGCGACGGCAGTTTCAATCTCAGGAACTGATCACGGCCAAGCCCGCCACTTGGATCTTCAAGCCTGGTGATACGCCCCGGATCGTCTGGCGCGACGTGGAGGCAGTCGAACGCCTGGGTTGCGACAGCCGGCTCCGCGTCCGCTGGTTCGATGCAAATCTCAACGAGTCCCCTGTGCCCAAAGAGCCCGGCCGCTGGCTCGCCTGGATCGAGGGAGCCGCACCCAACGGGACGCCATTGCGTCGCACGTTTACTTTCTACGCAATGCCCAAGGGACTTTCCAGCTCCTACGTCCCCGATCTGACCGTCACCTTTCCTCGCTTTCCCGGCCCGAACGCTCCAGTTGCCGTGCAAGAGCACCAGGCGGAGGTGTCTCGCCTGGCGAACGACCTGCTCCTCCGCACACTGATGGACAACGAGAAAGCGGCCATCTTGATCGCCGGACTCGCGGAGTTCAAGCCGCTGGGGCACCCGGCGCGATTCGTTGAATCCGCTGCCGTGCTGAACGATGATTATCACTTGGCGTTGAAGCTCAAACTCCAGGGACGGCAGCATCGCGCGCTCCAGCCACCGCGTCGCCGCGTTCCACCGGCCACGGTTCTCCACGAAGGATCGCTCGCCGCGGCCGGCATGAATCCCGATGCCAAGACCAAGATCGACGAAGTCTGCCGGGCCTGGGCGGAGGATGCGGCCGAACCGTTCGTGACCCTGGTCGCGCGGCGTGGCGTCATTGTCACCCACGAAGCGTTCGGCCCCGCGCCGAGTGGGGAACCGATCTCTCGCGATTACCGCTGCTGGGTCGCCTCGATCACGAAGACGGTCACAGCGTTGCTGTTCAGCCAGTTTTTGGATCAACACCTGATCGCATTGGACGATTCGCTGTCCGCCGTTTTCCCGGACTATCCGAAGAATGATCGGCACGTGCCAACGTTTCGGCAGTGTTTCAACCACACGAGTGGCCTGTCGGGTCATGGCGACTTCGGCGGCATGCGCAACCCGCATCTGGAAAACGTCATCCTTAACGGTATCGACGTGAACGAACCAAACATCAAGTACGCCTACAGCGGCTTGGGCTTCGAACTTGCCGCCAAGGCGATGGAACTCGTCGCCGGCAAGAGCGCCGTCCGACTCTACCACGACCACCTCTTCCAGCCGCTCGGTTTCGGTGACGTACCGATCGGTAATGCCAGTTCCGACGGCGAGTTCACGGCGATGGAGCTCGGCATTCTTGGCCAGTGGATCGCCAACCGCGGCAGCTACGGCCCGTGGGAGTTCATCGCTCCCCAAACATTCGACCAACTCCTACCCAAGCCCCTACGTGTGCCCGATCATGGATTCGTCGAGGACGAGGGAATCGGGCTGCACTGGATCCGTCACGTGAAGCCGGGCGCCCCTCGGAACTCGAAACGCGCCGAAGATCTTCTGTTCAGTCCACGCACCGTCGGACACGGCTCCTTCTCCGGCTGCATCTTTCTGGTCGATCCTGAGCAGGAACTCATCATTACGCAAGTTCGCAAACAGAGCGGCCCACGGAGCGCCGAGTGGTCGACTCGTTTCTATCAAACCATCGCCGCAACGGTGGAAGACGACAGAACGGAGGGCAAATGTTTCGTGGAACCATGATGACGGCACTGACGCTGGCGACTGTGACTACCCGTCCTTCGGCAGCACGGCCGCAGCGGATGGTGTGAAGTGTCGGCGTGAAGTGGTGCTCGACACCTGGACTGATTCTCGGAAAGGACCACAACGATGAAGGCATCAAATCGACGACGCACAATGCTGTTTCTCGTCTCTCTAACGCTTGGCTTATGTTTACCCGGCCTCGCCCTTGCGCAGGTCTGCAACGTCAGAGTCGTCACGGATGCCAATCCGGATTACTCCGATATGGAGAGCATGATCCATAGCATCACGTCGAAGTGGTCGACGCCGGCGGAAAAGTGCTGGGCCATGTTCTATTGGAACCACATCGCCCGACGGCCAGACGTACCAGAACCACGGCAAGTTCGACCTGAATCTGTGGCGCAAAGACATCCCGATCAGTCATTTCATCACGGACGAAGAAACCGCCCGCGCATGGAACTATGAACAGATACTGGAAACGTCGGTAACTGCTCGTTACGTGAAATACAAGATCAAACCCCGACGGGCCGTGTGCGTGACCGAAGTACAGGCATTGAAGTTCATCAAATATGAACCATTTGACATCCGCATCGCCCTGCCGGACAACTAGCGCCTCTGTGTTCTCTGTTTCTCCGTGTTGTCATGAGGCTCAATAGGAGTCACCTCTCATGTATCGACTATGGACTCATGTCGCAGTGGCGCGAAAAAGCAGGTGCCCATGATGATTCGTTTGCGTTGTCTGATTACGATACTCTGGGTGCGAGTTAACGGGAGATTAGACATGTTGCGTCGTCAATTCCTCACCGTGCCTAGTGCCGCAGTGGCGGTCGTCTTGGCCGGAAGTCCGGCCATGGGACAAGTGCACGATCACACGAGAGCCACCGTGGCGGCCTCGCGGTGGAGCCGACCGGTGCAGCTCAGCGGGCATGGCGCGATTGGTTCGCCGGGCGGCACACACCCGCTGGCATTCGACAAGACCGCCTACGCCACGTGGGTTCAGAACGGCGTCATCCACTTGAGTACATCAGACGATGGTGGCGTCGCCTGGGACCACGCCACTCGCGTCACGGCACACAACACGGCCCTTTATCCCTGCTCGCTGGAACTGTCCGGCCACGTGCTCCACTTGGTCTGGCCCGACACCCGCAATCACGGCTTGGCCGAACCGTACTACAAACGCTCTTCCGACGGTGGAAAGACCTGGACCAAAGAGGTCCGGCTTAGTCCTGGCACAGACCTATTCCGTATCGGTACGGCCGTCTCCGGCCCGGCCATCCACGTGGTGTGGTTCAATCGCCATTTTCTGGAGAAAGTCCCGGCTGGGGACCAGACCTGGACTTGGACTTGGGGCGAGGTCTACTACTGCCGCTCGATGGATGGAGGGACAACATGGGAAAGGGCGATTCGGCTAACCCAGCCGGACTCGACAGCCTGCCGTCCGGTGGTGGCGGCCTCCGGCAAGTTCGTGCATGTAGCGTGGTTGGACAACCGTGACGCCAAGCAGAAACCCGGTTGGGATTGGGAGATCTACTACAAGCGTTCAACCGACGGTGGCGCGACCTGGGGGCCGGACGTGCGCATGAGCCATAACGAGTGGCACTCCCGGCACCCGCAGATCATGACCGGCGGCGACCGCGTGTGCTGCGTGTGGGAGGACGGCGCGATCTGGAACGGCAAGACCAGCAGCGGTTGGTCCGGCGACGGGGCGCTGTATGCCGCGGTGTCGAACGACAACGGCCAGACCTGGAATCCGACGCAACGGATTACGACGGTAAACACTCCCAACGGCCGAGCGACGCACGCCAAGAGCTTCGCGGCCGGATCACGACTCTTCGTGGGCTGGACAGATGCCGTGGAAGGTGGCCTGCACAAGCCGATCCGGGCGGAGGCGGCCTACTTCACCATGTCAACCGATGGCGGCCAGACTTGGTCACCCGCGGAGCGGCTGGCGGCCGGTCTGCTCGGCCACTGGGCAGTGAACGCGGTGGCGGGCGATGAATCAAGGGCGCTTGCCCTACTTAGCCGGGGAGACACAATTCACGTCTCGGTTCGGCAATCGTTAACGATCAATCCAACCCCAAAACCTCATTCGACCGATTGAAGGCAGTGCCTCACGACACGCAACGGATCAGGAAATGACCCCAAGGAGTGGTGTCGCGGTCTCCCGACCGCGACACCCGCACGACCGTATACGACAGATCAAGGGAGACCTACCGTCCGCCACTGGGCCGGTCAGGAGACCGGCCCACAACTATTGACCGTTGCACCTCGAAGCTTACGTTCGCAGTGACCTGCTGCTGCCTTACATAACGCCAGGCATCCGACTGGAGCCTGGCGTTTGCCTTCGAGGCCGCCTCGGCGGGTCATTTCAGGACGAGCACGCTGACCGACCCGTCGGGACCGACGACGTAGACGCGGTCCTTGTCCTTGCCGCCCGGGCCGGCGAAAGCGGCCGCCTGCGCCGGCAGCGAAACGCCGCCGATCTTTTTGAGGTCCGTGCCGAACACCTGCACGCCGAACCTGGTGCCCACGACGATGCGAGGGGTGGGTGGCACGCCCTGAGTCTTCGAAGGGCGTGACGGAAGGGTCAGGGTACTCCGACGCTCGCAGCCCCCACGCGACACGTTTTTCGAAGACTCAGGGCGTGCCACCCAATTCATGCAGCATCGGGATCGTGGCGTCCATCTCAATCCGCACAGGGCGAAAGCCCGCGTACCAACGGGCGCTCGACCACTCCCAATCTTCCGGCCGTAATACCAAGCCACGGCGCACGGGGTTTGCATGAATGTAGGCAATCATGTCGTGAACGGTGGCCAATTCCACCACGTTGCGATCATAGCCGCCACCGGGCTGCCAAAACCGCCGTCGAGTGCGTTTGCCTTCGCGGACCGTAATGCGAGGCAGCCATTCGGGCGCATGGATTTCCAGGTACTTGATCGCCTTGCGAGCCACCTGTTCCTTGATTTGTCCCTGGGACCGGCCCCAGCTTCAAACCCGGCTCGCGCGGGTAGACGAGCAGATGGACGTGCTCCGGCATGATCACGTAGGCCCAGTAGTCGATTGGCCATTCCTGGCGGGCGTTTTCCATTGCCTCGATAAACCACTCGCGCGTGCGATCCCGGCTGAGAAACTGAAAACGACGATAACAGGAAAACGTCAACTCCCGAGCCTGGCCGGGGATGTCGAAGCGGCGGCGCAATTTTCGGACGTATGTCTTGCCGGTCTTGGGATTGAAGAAACGCATGGTCGTTCTCACAGCAGAAAAAGGGAAAGTCACGACGCGGTCAACAAGGTACCACGTGCGGATGTGGGTGGCACGCCCTGAGTCTTCGAAGGGCGTGTTGGGTGGGTTCCGTAACGGTCTGCGTTTGCCTTTCCGTCACGCCCTTCGCAGACTCAGGGCGTGCCACCCCGCCCCGCCACCCCGCCCGCATTTCACAGCACACGGAGTGTGCCTACTACTTTGAAATTCGTCAACCTATTATAACGCGCGGTCTTTCAGAACCAGCACGCTGACCGACCCGTCAGGGCCGACGACGTAGACGCGGTCCTTGTCCTTGCCGCCCGGGCCGGCGAAAGCGGCCGCTTGCGCCGGCAGCGAAACGGCGCCGATCTTTTTGAGGTCCGTGCCGAACACCTGCACGCCGAACCTGGTGCCCACGACGATGCGCGGCTTGCCGTCTCGGCCCGTCAGCACCGTCATCCCGATGATCGGCTCGCCCACGCTGATGCGGGCGAGGTTGAACCCGTCGCCCAGGCGGAAGACGTTGACGAATCCGTCCTGCCGGGCGAAGAGCACTTCCGGCACGTTGTCGCCGTCGATGTCCCGCGCGGCCACGGCGGAGGCGCAAGGCCCGCCGGTGTTGTACCGCCAGCCCTCTTCCTTTGCGTCCTTGGCGAACGTCCGCAGCGGGTAGACATTCAGGCCGCTCGCGACGCCGCCCACCAGCCACTTCTCGCCACGGGCGTCCACCACCAGAATTTTGCAGAACTGCCTCAGCACGCCCGGCGGGCTGGCCTCGTTGCCAGAATTGCTGCCCGTGACCGGCCTGGAAGCCAGGCGGATGTAGTTCCCGCCGTCGTCCTTGCGGGCCGAGAGGATGGCGAACTCATACGAACTCAGCAGGGCCATCGCCTCGGGCTCGTCGGGGTACACGTTGGCCAACCGCAGCGACGCCTGCGGGGCGTAGGCTTTGATCGGCTTGACCGTGCCGTCAGGAAGCACCTTGAACGCCGAAGGCTCGCCCGACCAAAGCACGACTTCCTTTTTCCTGGGGTCATCCGGACCCCAGGCCCCGATGGAGAAGATGTTCACCCCGCGCGTGCAGACCGTGTTGACGTCCCCGACGGGCCGCTCCGACCCGTCGCCGTTGACGCGGTGGAGCTTCTCGGTGTCGAGGTAGCACAGCGTCTCGCTCTTTCCGTCTTCGTCCAGGTCGGCCACGGCAAGGTCGTGGATCTCGCCGTCATAGACGTGATGCCACAGCCGCTTGCCGTCGGAGTCGTAGGCGGCCAGTTCCTTCTGCGAGGTGGCCACAAGCAGCTCGTCGGCACCGTCGCCGTCGATGTCGGCGGTCGTCGCCTTGGCCGCGAGTTGGTCCACGCGATGGGAACCGTAGACTTCGATATCCGTCAGGACCAGCGCCGCGCGGTCCTGGGTGGTCGCGCGGGGCATGATCTTGATTTGCTTTGCCTTGGCGTTCAAGTCGATCCGCCAGGTCGGGTAGCGCGTCAGGATGAAGTGGCCGGCCACCATGCGCGGCGTTTCCTCGAAGGTCACGGAGGGTGCGTCGATCTTGCGGAGGTCCTTCTGGAAGTTGTCGTCGCTGAGCACGACGGTGAACTTGAGGTCGCCCGCGTCGCGCGCCCTGCCGCCGGCGCTGGCGGCCGAGCCCACGAAGCGGACGCAGCCGAGGTCGACGGGCTTGCCGAAGGTGAAGAGGAACTCCAGGCTATCCGTGCTGTTCCACGCCTGACCGTCGTGATTGATGCCGTTGGGCCCGGGCGTGGGCGTCACAGCGCATTCGGTCAGCCGCGCCAACGGTTTGATCAGTGCGAAGTCGCCGTGGCGTAAGCTTCCAGCTTGCGAATCTGCCGGGAGAGGCAAGCTGGAAGCTTGCCCCACTGTTAATGCCGGCGTAGCGGCCTGCGGCGGTTTGCCCGTGGGCGCCGGGCAGTTGCGCCACAGGAAATCCACCATCTCTCCCAGCTTGGGCAGCGCCTCCGCCTCGGCCAGCGCCAAGGTTTGCGTGCCGACCGGGAGCGTCGTCCACGCCCGAGCAACCTTGGCATGGACGGCCTGGTCACCCGGGACTTCAATCTGCGCCTTGCCCGTCTGGAAGTCGACGAGCGCGTTCACCGGGCGCTGGGTCCACAGGATCTCCTCGAGGGCCCCCTGGACCTTCGCCCGGAGTGTCCGCACTCCGGCCAGGTGCAGTCGGCTGCCCGTGATGTAATAGACCGCCGCGTCGGTTTCGATCTCGGTAAAGGGCGGGTTGCCGCGGATCCCCATCATGGCCAGGTGCGGGCCTTCCTGCGTCTTGCCCTTCACCAGCATCGCTCGTGAGCCCAGCTTCTTCGTCTCGAACTCATCCGGCCTCTGCTGCCCCGAAACGTACAGCAAGTTGAGATAGACCATTTCCTGATACTTGGACAGGTGCGCGCTCTTGTACTGCTGGAGGATCGACGGGCTGGCCGACCCGTCGCACGGCCAGGCCTCGGAAGTCTGGACTAGGTCCTCGGCGCTCTGGATGCGCAAGACGTTTCCGCCGGGGGCGGTGGCGGCCCACACGCCATTTTCCAGGGCCGCCGATTGCAAGCTGCGCCAGCGGCAGGCGAAGGTGTAGTCGTCGTCTTGCCGGGCCTCCATGCGGTCCAGCACGGCGAAGTAATGCCCCTTCCAGTGCACGATGGTGCGCGTCCAGTCGGCCCCGCCCGAGTCGATCTCGGTGGAGGCGACCATGCTCACCTCGCCCAGGTTGGCCAGCGCCTCAATCTGGCACGCGGCGCGCGGGACGAAGCTCCCGCCGGTCGAGCAGTTCACCACGCTCCGCGACCAGGTCGAACCGTCGTAGGTGTTGGTGTATAGCCAGATGTCGCCCAGGTCCGTGTAGCGGGCAATAGAGTTGTTCTGCGTGGGGTACTCCAGGTACATGTCCTGGCTGGTGGCCAGATACAGGTAGGCGTCCTTCTGCTCGAACCCGTCCCGGATCGAAACGCGGTCGGCGGCCTTGTGCGGCAGGTCCGGTGGGAGACGCAGCCTCTGCTCGTTGCGGCCGGGCGTGTGCGGGTTGCTCAGGACGCCGTAGATCCGCTCGTCGATGGGCAACGCGCGGGCGCCCAGGTACCGCGTGGGCGGCTCGACCTTGCCGACCGTGTCCCAGGCCGCGTGCATCGGGAAGTAGTAGCCGCCCTCCGAGCCCAGGTACAGGTTGCGGTTCCGCACGAACCAGCGGTACTGCGGGTCGTCGTAGTAGAACGCCGCCGCCACCACCAGCGAGCCGCCCTCCCAGGTGCGGAGGTATCCGCCGCTGCCGCTGGAGAAACCCGACAACCCGGCGTAGCACGTGTTGTTGAACGGGTCGTTGATGCGCTGGTCGGGGATGTTGTCGGAGGTCATGAGGTACATATCCGCGCTTTTGCGGAGCGTGTTGCTTTGGATGTGGTCCATGAAGCCCATCATCAGCACCGAGTAGAGCTGAAGGACCGTGTCCTCGCCCAGGCAGGAGTCGTCGTGGTTTCCACGGAACGAGCGAATGTAGGCGGCGACAGTCTTCCGAAGGCCGTCGTAGCGGCGCTCGATCTCCTTGCGGGTGCGATCGTCCATGCGGCAGTGGCCCAGCACATATTCCAGTTCCTCGACCATCGTCAGCATGCACGCGCCGCTGTGCCGTCCGCTCCAGATGCCGCCCACGATACCGTTGCCGCTGCCGATGTTGTTCATGACGTAATCGTCCGGATCGCAGGAGGAGAGCGTGATGGCGCTTTCAAATTCGTTGAGTTCCTTCTCGTTCAACACGCCGGTCTGGAAGACCGACCGCAACCAGACCAGGAACGGGGCCGAGCCGTAGTGGTCCATCGGCGGATACGCCCGCCCGCCGACCTGCCGGCAGCCCAGCAGACACATGGCGGCCACCGCGCGCTGCGCGCCTTCGTCCAGGTCCAGAGCGGTCCAGCCCTGGCGCGGATACTGGTCGCCGCCCAGCACGTAGGACCACACGAAGGGCAAGTTCGACTCGCGTGTGATACCCCACCCGGCGCGCGGCGGCGTGTCCCGGTACATCAGCGCCCGTTCGGACACGCTGCGGTTGAGGTCCCAAGTGGCGTAAGCTTCCAGCTTGCGGGAAATGGGGGCATCGCAAGCTGGAAGCTTACGCCACGGAGTATTCAAAAACATCTCCGGCGGAAGCTGGGGCTGGCACGAGGCGGGGTCGTACTTCCGGAGGTTCCATTGGTCCTTCAGGCCGCCTTGCACGCGCAGGCGGGGCGGGATGGTGGCCGCGGCCTTGGCGTCGGCGGGGAACCCCTTGAGCAGTTTGGCGAACTTCGCGGCGGCCGCGTCCATGCCGGCCTGGTTACAGGCCTCCAGGACGACATAGTTCACGTCGGCCACGAAAGGCTCAAAGACGGTGCGGATGTAGTAGCGGTCGCCGCCCGGCCAGGAGCGGTTGGACTGGAGCAGGTATCGCGTGCCCAACGCGTGCATGACGCGGTTGTCCTGCGCGTTGCCCAGGACGATCAGCGGCGTCTTGCGGTAGGCGTCGGCCAGCAGCCAGGTTTCCTCGCCGGTGACGGCGCGGTCGTCGGCCAGCTCCAGCTTGGCCCCACACCAGTCGGCGACGGCCTTTTGCACTGCCTCGGCGGCCGACTTGGCCCACGGCGCGTCCTTGCCGTACACAATCACGGCTTTGGCGCCGTTTTCGGGCGCTAGCGGAGTGGCGTAGTTGATCGGTCGCAGTAAGGCCTTGAAACCGGGGTCGTCCACCTCCTGCCCGCAGGAAGCGGAACTGTCCAAGAAGAACAATCCCAGGAAGAAAGCACCCGCCACGATGCGAACCGTCGATGAGTTCATGTTCAGACCTTTCCGTTGAGGCGGCCTTCACTGTACACCTTGGCCGCCCTCTTAGCCATTGACCACTTCAGGACCAGAAGCGTCTGCCGTGAAATTGGGCTCGCCCGACCTGGACTGAGTTCGGATTGACGTGCTTCCGGTCCATTCTAGGGCATGGCGTTCCGTGGTCCGATGGGCACCGTGGGGGCTGGTAGCAGCGGTTGTGGGCCGGTAGCAACGGTTGTGGGCCGGTCTCCCGACCGGTCCACTGGCCCGACCGTAGGTCTCCCTTGCTTTCTGGAGACCCCGGTCTGGCAGGTCCCGCGGTCGGGAGACCGCGGGACAACTTTTCGCCTCCCATTTCCGAGCATCACTCAAGCGGGTCGCCAAAACTCGATCAGCGGACCCGCGGGGCTTCGAGCGTTCATTCGGTCGGCGCGTACACGTTGGCGACGGTAAGTCCGTCCGCTCATCGGTAGCTCCTTGCCTCGCGGTGTGCCTCTACACTTTGAAGCCCGTGCGGTCAAACGTCAACCTCTGCTTCTCCCCGACCTGATCGCCGCCTCGCCGTCCCATAAACGGGGTTTTTCGACATGTGTCGCGCGCGACCGGTAGTTGGGACTACCGCTCGCTGGTCGGCCACCTCCGGCTGTCTTGCCGGCGGAGGTGTGCGCCGCTGAAGTTTTCGCGCACTCAAGAACTTCAGAGGCGTGTCGGACCGAAGCACGCACGGGATCAATATGAAGAGCGGAGCGGTGGCACTCGCCGACTCGACGAAGTAAAGGTACAGAAACCTCCTTAAGGCCCAAGAATTCGGCGTGCAAGGACCACCCACCCATCTAACCGTCGTCACCCCGCCGTCCTCCGCCCGCTCATCGAGGCAGCCATCCGGGCAATGGAAGAAAAGGCCAAGAGCAATCGGCGAAAAGGCAGAGAACAATGTGAGAAAAGACACGAATTCTTGACAAACCCCACACCAGGGAGATATTCTAAGCGGCCGGTGGGGATTGAAAAGCCTGTCAGTCAATGGCGGAAGCAGCTTCGTTGGCCGAAAGTCGATTATTCGTGTCATTACCGACATTATTCTTCAATTATCGGGGATTATTTCTGGAGCCAGTTCATTCGTTGCCTTTGTATCCCACATCGTTCTTGGTAAAATTGGCGGCATTATCAGCATCTCCGGAGCCCAACGATGGCAAACTCGAATCAGTACCAAAAAGAGATCGAAGCACTTGGCGTCGTGCTCGGCGCGATTGGGGAACTAGACGAACAGGGCCAGCAGTTTGTGCTTCAGACCGTAGCCAATCGCCTTGGCGCACCGCAGCCGAGTGTATCGTCGTGGATTGAGGGCGGGGGCGGGCCGGAGGCACCAACCGTGCCTACTTCAACGCCTACCCGGGTTGCCGATCCGGCATCCTCGGATACGGAAGTGGACCCAAAACACTTTGTTGATGACAAACGGCCCACGACTGATGTTGAACGCGTCATTTGCCTGGCATATTTCTTGGCACACCATCGTGATCAACGTCACTTCAAGACGGCGGATGTTTCTAAATTGAACACGGAGGCCGCTCAACCGGATTTGTCGAATACGTCACAGTCGATGAAACAGGCTACAGACAAGGGCTTATTGGCTAACGCGAAAAAAAAGGCGAGAAGCAGCTTTCCACTTACGGTGAGAAATACGTTAACGCCTTACCGGACAGAGAGGCCGTGAAGGCTGTCGAGGAGAGCGAAAGCAAGCGGCGACGACGAAAGCCCAGCACTAAGAAGACTGCCAAAATGAAAGGGTAGTCGTGCTGCCGAGAGAATCATTGAAAGACCTTCTCAGCCAGGGCCTGTCGGATCGAGACAAGGCCCTGATCTGCTTGGCGGTAGATCCGGTTGGTCCACGGCAGGTAAGCGACATCAAGGCGCTCGCGTACTCCGGTGGTTGGCGGACCGCAAAGAAGAAAAACGTCTCTGGGATTCTGGGCCAAGCAAAGGGACTCGCTGCACGAACAAGTGATGGTTGGGAGCTCACGGCTTCCGGCACGCAGCACGTTGCCACAATTGCCGGTCCTTTGGTTGGTGCGCCAGTCCCGACGGTCGCTTCCTCACTGCGAGTTGCCTTGACCAAGATCAGTAACGCAGACACGAAGGCATTTGTTGAAGAGGCGATCGCCTGCTACGAGGGACGCCAGTTTCGGGCAGCAGTGGTGTTGTCTTGGGTTGGGGCCGTTTCGGTCCTGCAGCAGCACGTCGTCAATACGCCTGGCCTTCTTATGGCGTTCAACACCGATGCGGTGGCACGCTTTGCTCGATCTCGCAATCCATTCGTTGCTGCCAGAAAAGCTGACGACTTTAGCCAATTGCAGGAGGCGGATTTTCTCACGGTCTTGGAGAAGATTGGGGTAATCAACAAGAACGTCAAGCAGGAATTGACCAACTGCTTGAAGTTGAGGAATGCCTGTGGGCATCCAAACAGCTATTCACTCGGGCCCAACAAAGTGACAGCTCACATAGAAGACTTGATACTCAACGTCTTCTCCAATTTCTGTTAGGCCAGACGGCGATGGTTGTTCCCTAGACCTTTCGCGCTTTGGCCCGTTTCTCGCTTCGTCCGGTGTTTTCCGGGACTTCGAGATCACCAAGGCGATTGCCACGCGGGCGCTTCGCTGGGGTCAGACTTGGTTTTCGGTTTTCAATGGAGTAGAACGATCGCTGTTCGTTCCCTCTCCCTCGCTTAATGGTCCTGAACGATGCCCAGACCGCCGCGTCTGCAGTTCCCCGGTGCGATCTACCACATCGTGACGCGCAGTGATGGCCGCCGGGCCGTCTTTCATGACGACGGTCACTATGCTCGGCTGACGAACGGTCTGGCTGACGAAGTGCAGCGATCTGCGTGGGAAGTGAAAAGCGAGAGGACGAGTCCGCCTTCTACCGCCGCCAAATTGCACGGGCCGAATCGCAACTGGCAATGAAGACTGAAAAGCAAGGCTGACCGTAATGGCGCCAGCGCTGACTCCGGTGGCGCAGGCGAGTACCCTGAAGCACGCCTGGAAGAGCTTCCTTCCTGGAGTGAGCCGGCACCCGGCCCATTGCCACCTATCCTGTGCCACTTCTGGCACGAACCAGAAGATACCCGGCAATCCGGAGCGAATTGCCGATCAGCCAAGGTGCACAGATCACATCGACCCAAGCGTCGAAGCGTTGTTCGCTAAAGCGCGTAGGTCGCGCCCACCCAAGCAACGAACGGCAGTTTACATCCGGTTCGACCGACCGATCTGCGGAGGCGAGATGCTCTCGAACGTCTCGACCGGCCACAGGCCGAGCCGCTCGAAACCCTTGGGTACCGGCTGCTCGAATTCCTCGTAGGCTTTGTTGCTGCCCCGGTTGGTGTACGAGACCTCGCCGGCACGCGTAGTCCGCCGCCTCGGGATCCCACGTCTCCGCACTGGCACCATGGGGCAACAGCGCCGCGAGGGAGAAGATGATCAACCGTGAGCGAACAATCACAGACGACGATTTCGTTTTCCAGAGGCGTTCCTTGATTGGCCGTCCCAATAGTCCTGCAAGACTAACCCGACGCGCAAGTTTCGATGTTACGCTTTTTGGACCGGGAAACGCCCGGGACACGGTTTCTCCCGCCCCGAAGGGGCCAAAACACGTCAGCCCAGGGCAACGCCCTGGGTCTGCGAGCCACCAAGGTTCCGTCGCCTTGAAGGGGCACAACATCGTGTCGCATCCGCCATTTATGCCGCCCCTTCAGGGCTTGGAAAACGTTTTGCCTACCCAACCCAGGGCGTTGCCCTGGGCTGGTATGTGGCTGCCCCTTCGGGGCGAGGAAGATATAGTATTCGGGTCGCGGCTTGCATATAACAAGACGACCCCGACCAACTTCAAGGAGCCAGTGCGATGAGAACTTGCACCCGTGACACATCGACGGCGAGAACGAACGTGGAACCAAGACGGGCCGCACGCAGGTCGGCGGTGATCTTCGCGCTGCTGGGCGGGGTGCTGCTCCCGGTCGCCGGTGCGCCGGCCGTAGAAACCTGGACCGATATTTCGACTCCCTTGATCGAGAAACTCAAGAGCCAGGGAGAAAAGCTGGCGTGGCCGGGAGGCTGCTCGGGCGTCGTCGCCGATCGCGTGACTGGCTCGGTGGTGGTCAAGGTGGTTGGCGGTGGTCTGTGGCGCATCGCGGACCGGGGCGCAACATGGCAACGCATCGACGGCGGCACGGTTTCGGGACGAGATGAAACCGGCTGGGCCACCAGTGTCGACCAGAACGATCCCCAGCGGATCGCCAGCTTCTCACTCGATGGCCTCGCCGGGTTGACAACCGACGGCAAGAAGTGGCAGAGCTTCACCGACAACGGACGCAACTGGGATTTCGGATCGGTCGACTGGTCGGCTGCGGCCCCGCAAACCATCATCGTCGCCAAGCACGAAACCGACCCGCCCGGTGAAGTCGACCTCTCGACCGATGGCGGCCGCACCTGGCGCGAGCTGGCGATTCGACTCAACGGAAAGCCGGACCTGATCGCGATGGTCGGCGCTCTGGACGCCAAGACGCTCATCTACAGCAATGGGCAAGGCATCCTGCGCAGCACAGATGCCGGCGTCCGTTGGACGCAGGTCTCGGCCGCGAATCCGCTGACGCGGATCCCGGTCTGCTTTCGCGGCGTGGTGTACCTGGGTACCGCGGCCGGCCTGCTGATCTCGAAGGACCTGAGCGCGACGTGGCAGACGCAAGGCGCTCCCGTCAAGATTCAACAGGGACCGTTTTTCGGCGCTGACGAACGCACCATGCTGGCGCTCGGCAGCGACGGAGCCTTCCTGACCCAAGACGCAGGTCAGAACTGGACGCGCGTGGCCGGCCTGAAACCGAATGAGCGTGGCCAGGGGTTTAGCTTTGCAACGAAGTGGTTCGGCTGCTACGCCTGGGATCCTGTGAACAACATCCTGTACGCTTCCACCATGGGGAATCCGGCCTTCAAACTCGAACTGGGCAAGCTGCCGCCGAGTCGCCAATAAGTGCCTGAAGAAGTCACTGGGCCGCACTTGACCGGGTCCCTTCCGAACCGGTGCTGTGGCCGGTCTCCTGACCGAGCCACTGAACCGACCGAAGGTCTCCGAGATTTTGGGAGACCTGCGGTCGGCCGCCCGCGGCGGGGTCGGAGACCCGCGCCGAGCGCTGGCAGGTTTGGCTGATTCCCCGACGGTGGACTTGACCTTACAATCGATCCAGGAGACAGGAGCGATGAGTACCATGGCAACGAGGGCAAATGTACTGCGTCTATTCGGAGACGCCGCGCGTGGAGTGATCGTGGCAATACTGTGTTCGATCTCGGGCGCGGACGCTCAGACAGTTGCTCCACTCAAGCTCACGGTCCCTCAAGAACATCCACGCATCGGGATCACCGCGGCTGATCTGGATCGCGTGCGAGGGAACCTTGATAAGGAGCCGTGGGCCGGGCTGTGGAAGCGCATCCTCGCGAAATCCGAGTGGGTGCGGCGCCGACAGCTCGACCCCCAGAAGGCCTTCGGCGGCGTTGGCGGTCAGCGTGTGCGTTTCACGATGACGGAAGGCTTGGAGTGTGTGGCGATTCATGCGCTGGTGGGGAAGGACGCTGGGGCGGCCAAGGCGCTCTCGGATTTCTTCGAAGCGTGGGATCCGGCGCCTTTGGAGAGAGACATCGCCGACACGGACTTTATGTCCAGCGGGGAGTTCTTCGAAGGCCTGGCGGTGGTGCTCGACTGGACGTGGGACTTGCTCTCCGAAACGGCGCGGACCAAATTGCGCGCGATCGTCGAGCGGCGAGCGCGGCACAATTACGACGGCTTCGTCGGCAAGAAATCGTGGGAGGGCACGATCGAGGCGAACAATCACTCGATGGCGTCGATGGGGGCACTCGGTTTGGCGGCCATCGCGCTCTGGCATGAAGACCCGGACGCGTCGCTCTGGGCCGGGTTGGCGCACGCGAAGATGAAAGCGTACCTGGCGTCCTCATTCGACTCCGACGGCGGCTGCTACGAGGGCACGATGTACGGCCCCTTCGGCCTCTTCCGCATCCTCCCTTTTTCCGACTGCTGTGCCCGCTTCGGCGGCGGTGACGCCCTGGCGGAGGGATTCCTCGACCGCGTACTCAACCAACTCACCAATGAACTCATTCCCGGCCGCGAGCGGATGTTGCCCATCAACGACACCAACGGAGATTACTTGCGTTGGGGAGGCACGCTTTTCCTGTACGCTGCTTCCCACTATCACAATCCCCTCGCACGCTGGATGTGGATCGACGTGGAACGTCGCCACGCAGGCCACGGCGGCCACACGTGGCCGTTCGCGCTGCTCTGGGAGGACGGCCGTACCGAGAGGAAACCGCCGAACCAACTGATCGCCGTGACTCGGGGCCGCGGCACGCTCACCGTGCGCACCGGGTGGGAGAAGAACGACTTCCTGGCGGCGTTCGAGTGTGGCAGGCGGGTCTTCGGGACGCACGGTCAGTCGGACGTGGGGCACTTCCTGATTTATGCCAAGGGCCGGTGCCTCGCCGCCGACACGGGCTACTCCAATGAAGCGGTCGAAGGGTCACCGCACCAGTCGATCGGGCACAACCTGGTTTTGGTCGACGGGAAAGGCGAAGTGCTGACGGGGAACGGACAGGTGACCGAAGGCAAGCTCGTGCAATGGGAGCAGCGGAAGACGCTCGTTTGGGCGCAGGCGGACCTCACGGGAGCGTTCGCTCAGAAGAACTACAATCCGCTGGCGGTCGCGCAGCGCTCGTTTATCGTCCTGACCGGCCCCGACCCGTATGTAGTCGTCGCGGACGCGTTCGTCAAGGACGCGAAAGAGCACGACTATACGTGGTTGCTGCACGGTAACGCCGACTCGAATTTCGATCTGGCTCGGGATCGCGCCACGCACACGTCCGGCGAGGGAGCACTCGACATCGTTCCCTGCCTCCTTGACCAGGGTGCGATTGCGTTCGAGACGAAAACGTTTCCCTCCCACGACTTCGGCGATCATCCGATGCTTCGCGCCACCTTCCACGGCAAACGCTGGCTCGGACTCACCGTTCTCGCGCCGCGCAGGTCGATTGAACCGGGGGTCGATGTGCTGCGCGAGATCAAGGGCGGAGAACTGCTCGCGACCGTGACCCGGGGCGGGACAAAGGACGAACTCACACTCACGGCCGGGCCAAGCGGCGGGATCGCAATGTTGCGCGTCGCCCGAACGGTGAAGGGAAAGACCGTCGCAGAGGACCTGAAGGTGAAGTAAAGACTTCACCCATAGGTGAGGATTGTTCGATGTTGGGCCGACTGCCTTCGTTCCTCGACAGCGGCTATCATACTGAATGGCAATAAGGGAGTCACGAGCCGTCAGGAGCGCCCTGAATAGCCACTTGATCGAGTATCCCTAAACGGAGCGATCACCAAGAGGAGCCACGCTATGACAAAAAGACCATTCATCGCCGTATGCATCCTGCTGTCTGCTCTCGCCGTCTCGACGGTGGCTGTGTCTGCCGATCCTCCCCGATTCGAGAAATACTTCGACAACGCAGACGCGCTCCAGGGACTCACGGTCAGCGGCGACGTGAGCATCGACACCGCGAAAGATCGCGGCGGCGCCAAAGGGCTCGAAGCGGCGGACATGGCGCCGGCTGGCCAGAAGAAGGGCGGGGCCTTGCGGCTGGGACCCGGAGGCAAAGCGGTCTGGCCGCTGCGTGAGGAGGATGGAACAGGCGTCCTGGAGCTGTGGGTCTACGAGGACGCGACGAAACCCGCGAACCCCCGGGGTTACGGGGCCGGGGCGATGTGGGGGCTGATGCAGGCCGACGGGCACATGGCGGCGGCGGGGGCGATTTACGCGCCCTATCTCAATGGTGCGGAGACCTACGCCGTATCCACCCTCAATCCCGAAAAGCAGAAGCCATGGCAGCAGGTGACGTACCTGGGGATCAAGCGCGCACCCGGCTGGCACAAATGGGTATTCGACTTCGACCCGGACAAGGGCATGCGGCTCTTGTACGACGACCAGGACGTGAAGAACTTCAATTGGAACCAGTCGAAACTCGAGGGCTTTGTGAGCGTGGTGTTGCTTGGGGATGCTACGGACGGCAAGCAGACGCTGTGGGTGGACGACGCGACCGTCAGACTCGGCCCGCCCGCGCGGGTCTCCCCGGTGTGGCCGCCCCCGCCCCCGCCGCCGCCAGCGGATCTCACCGTGCTGCCGCCGCAGGCCCCCTGGAACCCCACGCCTTACGCCCAGTGGAAGAACGGGCCGAGTAAGGACGAAGATTACTTCCCTATCGCCGTCTGGCTACAGGATCCCAAGATGGCCCGGCGTTACAAGGCCGCCGGGATCAACCTTTACATCGGACTGTGGAACGGCCCCAACGCGGAGCAGATGCAATTGCTTCGCGACGCGAACATGCCGGTGATCTGCGATCTGAACGACTACGCCAGGGGGCACCTGGACGAACCATTGTTCGTCGGCTGGATGCATGGCGACGAGCCGGATAATGCGCAACGATTCGCCGATTTCTGGAAGGGCGACAAGGAGAAGATCAAGGAAGGCTGGCCGGAGATTTACGAACGACTGGGATTGGCCAAGCGGGACTACCGAGGGTACGGTCCGCCCGTGCCTCCGCAATGGATCGTCCGCGATTACGAGAAGCTCAAGACTGTCGATGCCACGCGGCCGACTTTCCTGGGGCTTGGCCAGGGTGTCGCATGGGAAAAGTATCACGGCCGCGGCGAGCGCACCGGCCACCTGGAGGACTACGCGAAGTACATGGCAGGCTGCGACATTGCCTGTTTCGATATTTACCCGGCGGCCCACGACAATCTGGCCGTCAAGGACGCGCTGTGGTACGTGCCCCGCGGCGTGCGGCGCTTGCGCGAATGGTGCCAAGACGCCAAGCCGGTGTGGGTCCATCTCGAGACGGGCATCATCGGCGCGCCGGCCTCGGAACCGACCCCGCAGCAGGTCAAGGCGGAGGCGTGGATGGCCCTGATCCACGGAGCGCGCGGGATCGACTACTTCGTGCATCAGTTCAAGCCGAAATTCAACGAGCACGCGCTGTTGGACAATCCGGAGATGCTGGCCGCGGTGACCGCGGTCAATCAGCAGATTGCCTCGCTGGCGCGAGTTCTGAACAGCCCGACCATCGTTGACGGCGTGGTTGTCGAGTCCACCAATCCCAAGACGCCGGTTCACGCGATCGTCAAACACCAGGACGGGGCGACGTATGTCTTCAGCGCGGCGATGTACTGCGAAGAGACCAAAGCGACCTTCCGCGTCAAGGGTTTGACGGGAAACAGGACCGCGGAAGCGATCGGCGAAGACAGGGAGGTTCGCGTCCAGAACGGCATGTTTACCGACGCCTTCGCCGGCAATGGCGTGCATTTGTACCGGATTGCGGAGGAGTAATCTCGCCGAAAAAGGTCACGATAAGGCGAGCGGCAGTTGGTTTCATGCCGTGGCGTAAGCTTCCAGCTTGCGATTTTGGCCTAAGCGGCAAGCTGGAAGCTCACCCCACGGGTAAATTCTCATCCGCCGCTCGCCTAAAGATTCCGACAAAGCTCGAACCACACCGAGAGGCAAGAGAAAGGAGCATAACGTGAACGGGAAGATGGTCTTTTCAATGGGTGTGTTGCTCTTCCTGACGTCGCTGGCAAGCAATGCCGCAGCCGGCGATGCGACAGGGCGGGTTGTCGAACTGTGGCCCGGTCAAGTTCCGGACGAAGTTCGCAGCATGGGCGCGGAGAAGGTCGTGATGTCGCCCGTGCTCGACCGCAAACAGGTCGACGTCACGGAATCGACCCGGATGGCGACCAATGTGAGCCAGCCGACGCTGACAATCTATCCACCGCAGCAGGACACGCGCACCGGTACCGCGATACTGATTTGTCCCGGCGGCGGGTACTGGAACTTGTATTGGCAACTGGAGGGCGAGGAGGTTGCCCGGTGGCTGAATTCGCTGGGGGTGACCGGGATCATTCTGAAGTATCGGGTGCCGCGCCAGCCTGAGGAGCCGAAGGCCGAGCCGGCCCGGCGCCCGCTCCAGGACGCCCAGCGGGCCGTGAGCCTGGTGCGCAGCCGATCCCAAGAATGGGGAATCGACCCGCAGCGGATCGGCATGGTCGGCTTCTCCGCAGGAGGTCATCTCGCGCTGGCGACTGCCACCCGTTACTCTTGCTGATTTAGCCACGGCAAACCCGGGTCGCTGCGCCTGTCACCTGCACTAAACAGTGCTTAGAAACAATTGCGCGGTCCGCGATGCCGGCGCTCGGGAAAACACAGCGTAATCCGCAAGTCCAACTGTGCAAACAACTCTCGTGTCCGCTTGGGCGGAAGAACGCGAGCGGGTGTATGCGATTCGCGTAAACATCATGCTACCACGCCTTCACTGCCTTTCCACCCAGATTATTTGCAGATGAGACTCGCCTGCTTGCTCAGCGGCGATATAGCTTTCGGGCGGATGGCTGATAATTTAGAATAGACTCAAGTCGCATCGGAAGAAACGACTATCGTCGACTGTATGCGGGGCGTCTTCCTCGCATCGCAGACGCGAATTCGAGGAGAGACAGGTCGGGAGGGCACGATGGTAAAGAAACCTGCATCGATCGTCGGCCAATCTGCCGCATCACTGCGTCGATTCCCGCCTGGTGCGGCCGTATTTTTCTGGCTGCGGCCCAGCCGCCCAACGTCGATGGCGAAGTGTTGGTTCGTCATGGTGGGGTTCGTTGCGGTGACGAGCAGCAGTTCGTGGGCCGCAGCGCCGCCGCCCACGCGGGAACAGATTGAGACCGACTGGCTGCGGCAGGGCGAGGTGCGCCGCGCCAACGCGGCCGTGCGACCGGAAGAGGACGCAGCCGGCGCGTGCGATGGAGTCAAGGACGGCAAGTGGGGATTCCATACGGCGCTGGAGGACGATCCGTGGTGGCAGGTCGATCTGGGGCGGTCGCTGGAGCTGGATCGTTTGGTGACCTACAACCGCTGCGATCACGTGGCGAACCGAGCAGCGCGGCTCAAGGTGTTGCTGTCCGAGGACGGTCGGGCGTTCCGGAAGGTGTACGAGCACGACGGCACGGTGTTCTTCGGGCATTCGGACGGTAAGCCGCTGGCAATCCCACTAGACGGCGCGGCGGCTCGCTACGTGCGTCTGCAAGTGCCCGGCAACAACTGTCTGCACTTGGACGAGGTGGAAGCATTCGCGGTCGGAGAGAAGGACAATGTGGTTCTCAAACGGCGAGCCACGCAGAGCAGCATTTGCGAATGGTCGACGCGCACGATTCGCGTCGCACCGCCGCGGCAGTATTCGACAGACAAGGTCGTGGGGCGCGGTCTGCAGTTGGCCGCGAGCCTGAGGTCGCTTGGGACGGACGTGGATCGTGACGTGCAACGACTGGAGCAGGTGCGCGACGAGTGGAAGCGGCTTCCACCGGACGCCTCGGAGGCCGTGCGAAGGAAGATGCACCTCGATGCATGCTGGGCTGTTCGAGCGATCACCCTCCGCAATCCGCTGCTCGACTTCCGCGACCTGCTGTTTGCCACGAGCGCCCCGGCACGTTGGTCGCACATGTCCGACCAGTACTTGGGCTGGTGGTCGCAACCGGGCGGTGGGCTGTATGTGCTGGAGGATTTTCGGTCGGCGATGCCCCGTCTCCGGTGCCTCACCGAAGGCTTTGCACCCGGTAACGTGCTCCGCCCCGACATCTCCTATGATGGTCGCAAAGTACTGTTCGCGTACTGCCGCTACCATCCGGGATTGAGCGAGTGGCCCGACAAGCTCGACAAGTCGAAACTGCCCGAGGATTCGTTCTACCATCTGTTCGAGATGAACGTGGACGGCACAGGGTTGCGGCAGTTGACGCGCGGCAAATACAACGACTTCGACGGCCGGTACTTGCCGGACGGGAGAATCGTGTTTTGCTCGACGCGGCGTGGCCAAGCGACGCAGTGCACGCCCGAAACGGCGGCGGCCACTCTGCGACACGACTCGCTGCCGGAATGCTATGTACGCTGTGGCGGCGGACCGTCACGACCCTGCGCCGTCTACACGCTGCACGTCATGGACGCGGACGGCGGCAACCTGCAACCAACGTCGGCCTTCGAGATGTTTGAATGGACGCCCAGCATCGACAACGACGGCCGCATTTTGTATTCCCGGTGGGACTACGTGGATCGGTATGGCCAGAACGCGATGGGATTGTGGTCGACCCACCCCGACGGGACGAACGCCCATGCGGTCTTCGGCAATATGACGAGGAATCCCGAATGCGTATTCGAGGCCCGGTCGATTCCCGGTTCGCCGCGGCTGATCTTCACGGCGTCGGGCCATCATTCGATCACGGCAGGCAGTCTGGTGCTGCTCGACCCGCGCTGCGGTTCGGACACACCGGACGCGCTCACGCGGTTGACGCCGGAAGTGCCGTTCCCGGAAAGCGAGGGCAGGCCGACGACCTACTACGCTAATCCATATCCGCTTTCGGAGGAACACTTCCTGGTCGCATGGAGCGATCGGCCGTTGAAATTCCAGGGCCAGCAGAACGACATGGCCGCCTTGGGTGTGTATCTGTACGACGCCTTCGGCAACCTGAACCTGTTGTATCGCGACCCGGACATCGGCAGCCAGTATCCATTGCCCATCCGCCCGCGCCCGCGGCCGTGGCGGATCAGCGATCATGTGCAGCGGGACGCTCCGGCCGAAGCGCAGATGCTGGTCGTTGACACGTACCAAGGGCTGCCCACGATCGCCCGCGGCACCATCAAGCGGCTGCGGATCGTCGGCATGCCGGTCAAGACGCACCCCACAATGAACTCGCCGGAGATTGGTCTGACGACTCACGATTCGGGCCGATTTGTGCTGGGGACGGCGCCGGTGGAAGCCGACGGCTCGGCCTTCTTCCGCGTACCGGCCGGTGTGACGTTCTTCGTCCAGGCTTTGGACGAAGCGGGAATGGCCGTACAGACCATGCGCAGCGGGACGTACCTGCAGCCGGGCCAGACATCGACCTGCATCGGCTGCCACGAACAGCGCGGGACGGCGCCGCCTGCGGTCGCGCCGTTGGCCGCGCGGCGCGATCCGACCAAGCTAACGCTCGGCCCCGAAGGTTCGTGGCCGCTGGACTACGCAGTGCTAGTGCAGCCGGTGCTGGACCAGCAATGCGTGGATTGCCACCGGCCGGGGACGGAGGGTGCGAAGTTTGACCTGACCGCTGCCAAGTCGTACGACTCGCTGGTCAACTTCGGCACGCCCAGCCTAAGAGAACTCGTCATCGCTCGATATCGAGAGCAGCGTTCCAAAGCCAGCGAGTGCGAGGCACAGACGAACGCCGTCTTGCGGTTACTGCGGCAGGGACATTACGACGTGCAACTCACACCCGACGATTGGTCCCGGCTGATCACCTGGATGGACACGCTTGGCCAGCGTGCAGGCCATTTCAGTCCCCAGCAGGAAGAGCAACTTCGGCAGTTGCGTCACAGGCTGGCAGGGATGCTGGAGCCGTAACAGCATCTTGTTCAGTGGTATTTCAACTTCGACTAACATGATAACTGCACCTGCATGCGTCTTTGAGACGGTTCGTTGCGTTCGCTCACGTTTTATCTTCGTGGGAGTCTTCTCGCTATTGGTGTGCGGTTTGCCTCTGGCCGCGATGGCTTCCGAGGAGGAATTTGTCGGCCCATTCGCCAGTTGGCTGGACGTGCGACGGGACTGGACGATCGCGGCGGCGTCGACGACGCAACCATCATCCGCCATCTTGCACCGCTGCGGTCAACTCGCCCCTGGGTTCCTGCCGGCACGCCTGCCGGCCGCAACAATCTGAGCATTCACCGCGTCATCACCAGCGGCGGCCGCGGGGCAGTCGTCGAGGTGCGGGCGGTGAGATGATAAGCAGGAGAAAACTATGAGGTGTCTATTGTCCGTGGCGGCGCTATTTCTTTTTGTGTCCGTTGGCATCGCCGATGACGCGCGTGAGCCCGTCGGTATCGTGAGTCGTATCAAGGTGTTGTCCAACCATTGCGAAGACGTTTCCAGCCCTGAGGATTGGCGGAGGACGTACATCAGGGATGGCATGACCGATCACGACAAGGCGCTCGCGATCTGGAGAACAGTGGTGCGCTATCGCCACCAGACCAACCCGCCCAACGAATACCTGAGCCCGGAGAAGAACGTTCACGACCCGTTGAAGACGATCCACGTGTATGGTTACGGCATGTGCTGCTGTGCCACCAGTAACGCTTGCGGCCTGGCTCGCTGCCTGGGGATGAAGGCCCGCGGGCGGTCGATTACGCGTCACACGATCAGCGAGGTCTTCTACGACGATGCCTGGCACTTGGTCGATGGTTCGCTCATGAACTACTTCCTCAGGCCGGACGGCGTGATCGCGTCGGCCGACGAGGTCATGCAGGCAGTAACACGGTGGCACGAGAAGAACCCCGGCTATCGTGGTGACAACGCCAAACTGGTACAGTTCGCAGCCAACGAGAACTGGAAGAAGTCCGGGCCGGCCTTGCTGGCCACGTGCGAGACGTTTGGCAAGAACGGCTTCAACGCCGCCGGCGTTCACGGGTGGCATGCCACGATGCAGGAGTACGACTACAAGACGGCGGGCGAGTATGAATGCTTGCCGTCGATGGGGTATCAGTTGAATGTTCAATTGCGACCAGGTGAGAAGCTCACCCGCAACTGGTTCAACAAAGGCAAGGTGATTGACTGGACGGACGCCGACATCCTGGAAGGCGGACAGAGGATCTTGAGGCTGCAGCGAGAACTGGGCGACAAGGCCCCCGGCCGAATCGGCAACGGAGTGCTCCAGTACGAAGTGCCTCTGGCCAGCGGCGCCTTCCGCGGCGGCGCGCTGGCGGTGGAGAATCTGGCGTGTACGAGCGAAGACGGAGCTGCGCCGGCGATGCACGTGAAGGACCCGGATCAAAAGGGCGTTTACATCGTTCGCATGCCCAGCAGCTACGTCTACCTGTCCGGTACCGTTGCTTTGAAGGCAATCATCGGCGCGGGAGGGTCGATCGTAGTTTCGTACAGCGAGAACCACGGCCTGGACTGGAGGGAAATCGGCAAAGTCACGGCGAGCGGAGACCAGACGATCGACCTCAGCCCGCATATCGTACGCAAGTACGACTACCGCCTGAAGTTTGAGCTGTCGGGCAAGGGCGCCGGGCTGGACGCCTTGAAAATCGTGCACGACGTGCAGCACTCGCAGGCACCACTACCGACCTTGCTGGAAGGAAAGAACACGATTACGTTCTCTGCCGGGCCGCCGGAAGGCACGATCACTGTGGAACCCAACACCGCCCCAGGCTCCACATCGTGGCGGCAACTGGAGATTCAGAACTTTCACGCCGTGGTCAACAACGCAAAGCTGCAGTGGGCGCGCCCTCAAGGCCGAGGCGACATGACGCTCCGCATCCCCGCCCCCGGCGAAATCGTCCGCCTGCGAATGAACCTGGGCTATCGTCTCCGCGACGCCAAGGACACCTACACCATCTCCGCCTCCTTCGACGAGGGCAAGACATGGAAAGAGATCGAGCGGCTGAAAGGTCCTACGCCGGGCTGTACCCAGTACCTCACGTTTGCCGACGTGCCGCCCGGAGCGAAGGCCGTGATCGTCAAGTTCGAGGGCAAGGAGGTCAATACAGCCTGTTTGTTCGGGCTTCGGATCGACGTAGACTACAAGGAGCCCAATGGCGGTTTCCGACCGGTCAAAATCACGTACGTCTGGAACGAAGACGGCCAGCAGAAGACGCACGTCCATGTAGCGAACCGGCCGCAGGAGACATATACGATCGACTGCGGCCCCAAGGCGGTCGTCCGTAGTTTCACGGTCGAATTGGCCGAATAGACGGTCGCGCAAAAGGTGATGGGGTCAGCTCTTGGCCAAGAGTTGATTCCCAGTCTGTCACACAAACAATGCCGTAGAGAATCTCATGATGAACGCAAGAGTCTTCAAACGCCGTAGCGGAATCGAACGAGTCGTCGCTGTTTTGGCGGTGCTGGCTGTTGGCGTTGGCTTGGCAAACGTGGTTTTGGCGGAATCACCGCCCAAGGTGGGTACGCTGGAAGAGGATTTTGCCAGCCCGCCTGCGAAATGGAAATCCCGTCCACTTTGGTTCTGGAATGGCCCGCTCGATCGGGATGCCACCACCACGATCATGGAGAAGTCTGTCGCCAGTGGCTACTACGGCTTCGGCATTCTGCCGACCAAGGACATGGGCGTGGCTTTCATGAGTCCCGAGTTTCTTCGCCACTATAAGCACGCGGTGGACACGGCCTCGCGTCTCGGCCTGAAGATGTGCCTTTACGACGAGTTCTGGTTCCCCAGCGGCAGTGCGGGCGGGTTACTCAAAGAGCACTATCCCGATGCCTTGGGCAAGCGACTGGATAAGGTGGAAACCGACGTCGTCGGTCCTGCAGCGGTCACCCTGGATGTCCCCGCTGGCGATCTGATGGCCGCGGTGGCCATGCACGCCGAGACGAAGGAGCGGTTGGACCTAACCGCGCAAGTCCGTGACAACCGCCTCTCGTGGCAGGCTCCTGCCGGATCGTGGCGAGTGATGCTGTTTGTGTGCGTCCCGGACGGTGCTCGCGGCCTGGTGGATTACCTCGATCCCGATGCCGCGCGGAAGTTCGTCGCGCTCACCTACGAGAAATACTACCAGACTTTTCCCGAACATTTCGGCAAGACCATCGACAGTGCGTTCTACGACGAACCCACTTTCCACTGGATCCAAGGGGGACGGGCCTGGACGCCGGCGTTCAACCGGCGTTTTGCCGAGAAGTTCGGTCACAGCCCGGCGCTCTACTATCCGGCGCTGTGGCATGATATCGGACCCGACACGGTCGCGGCGCGCAATGCGATGTTTGGGCTCCGGGCCGAGTTGTTTGCCAACGGTTTTGTGAAGACGCTTGCCGACTGGTGCCGCGCCCACAACATCGAATTGACCGGCCACGTGGACCAGGAAGAGGTTGTGAACCCCGTTGGCCTCTGCGGCGATTTGATCAAGGCGTTCCAGCACCAGCCAATCCCCGGTTTGGATCAAATCTTCGCCTACGGGCGCGGCTCGCCCATGTACAAAGTCGTCAGCTCGGCCGCGACCAACTACGGGCGCCCTCTGGTCATGACCGAGTGCTACGGAGGCATGAAACTGCCACCCGCCAACCTCTACCGCGAGGCCATGGACCAGTTTGCCAAAGGCGTGAATCTGATGGTGCCGCACGCGGTATGGTATCGGACGAACCCGATTACATTCCCGCCGGAGCTGTCGTACCGTACCGAGCCTTACGCCTCCGAGTTGCCGCGCTACAACGAGTACGTCGGACGCCTCGAGCGCGTGCTCCAGCAGGGCCGCCCTCTGGTAGACATCGCGGTGCTCTATCCCATCCATGGGCTTCAGGCTGCTTATCACTTCGGCCCCGGCCAACCGTACACCGGCGGCGTGATCCCCAACTGGGCGGACTACATGGACATCGGCGAACGTCTGTCGCTCGACCTGCGCCATGATTTTACCTATCTGCATCCCGATATACTGGATTCACACTGCCACGTTACCAACGGCTTGCTCGAATTGCAGCAGCCGGCATGCCCCCAACAGTATCGCCTGATGATCCTGCCCGGTATGGAAGCGGTTTCGACGCCGAACTTGGCCAGAGTAAAGAGCTTCTACGATCAAGGAGGCCAAGTCATAGCCACGACTCGGCTGCCGGACCATTCGGCGGAATTCGGCCAGAGCGACGAAGTGCGGACCATGATTCGTCACATCTTCGGAGTCCAGGCTGCCGAGTCAGTTGGCGAGCAGCCGCCGTACCCGAAAGTCCGTGCGTCCAGTGTCTGGCAGAACGGCGGGCACGACGCGGCTTTGGCCTTTGACGGCGACCCGGAAACGCGCTGGAACGCTCAGGATCAAAATAGCGCGGACCAATGGCTGGAGGTGGACTTTGGCACGCCGCGCACGTTCGAGAAAGTAGTGATCACCGAAGTCTTCGACCGCGCCACATCGCACCGCGTGGAATACTGGGACGGTCAACAGTGGCGTACCTGTGCTTCCGGCGCGGAGATCGGCGCCGACCGGATACACACGTTTGCACCGGTTACTGCGTCGCGTGTGCGCCTATTCATTCCCAAGGTAAAGAGCGATACGCCCAGCATAGCGGAATTCGCCGCGCTCGATGCCAGTGATACCAACCTAGCCGCGCGGCCTGGACGCGTCTTTGCGAATCGCAACACCAACGGCGGCGCGGCCTGGTTTGTCGAGAATCCCACGCCGGCCGCCTTGCGACAGACGATCGACCAGGCGTTGCCTCAGCCGGACGTTACCTGGGCCGACCCGCCGGCAGTGCGCGGAGGCCGTCTGAGTTACCTGCACAAGGAAATCGACGGTCGCCACTTCTGGTTTTTCGCCAACTCGTCAGATACGCCGGTGGAAACTCCCGTTTGCCTGCGCGGCGCTCACACGCTCGAACGATGGGACCCACACACGGGGCGTATCGAGCCTTGTCCGGTGAAAAATTCCGCAGCAGGGACCTCCATCCAACTGCAATTGGGTCCAGTGTCCTCTGTTTTTGTGGTCAGTAGATGAGGGACACACTTGGAGATAGAGCCATAATGGGTTTGCTTCTTCGTGCCGTGGGTGCATCTTGTGGGGCACGTTCACGTTGTCTCAGGCTGGGGCCTGTTCGAATGCGTCAAACGATAAGAACGCCGGGAGAAAGTACATGAACAGGCGATACGTACGGCGGTTCATGGCCGCGATGGTTGTCGTAAGTTTGGGAGTCACCGCGCATGCCTCGGAGACACCAGACGACTTGGCAGCGTTGCTGGGGCGGCCGGCTGACGTTGCTTCCGGCGCCTACCAGTACCGCGCGGACCGCGGCCCGGACCAGAATCCTCCGGAGAGCTGGATTCTGCTGATCCAATACGCCGGGCTCCCGTACGACAAGCCGCCGGATATGAACGTGCCGGCCGTGAAGCAGGCCCTCTGCGGATTGCTGTGGGAAGAGGTCCGCCCGATCCGGCGTCTGGAACTGACGTGGAGCGGAGAGGCTGCGAACATCCCGCCGCCGGACCAGTTGACGTTGACCTATTTCGATAGCAGCGACCAGAACGCTCACACGTGGTGGAACCCACTGATGAAAACGGAGGCCGGCCCGCCCGAAGTCTCGACGGATGGCCGCACCTGCGTCTTTGCGATTCCCCGCGACACGTGGGGTGTCGTGGTTGGTGTCCGCGGTGACAAGGAAGCTTCGGCCTATTCCGTCCCCGCGATCCGAGCGTTGGTGCCTGAAACATGGAAACGTTTGGATTTGGAGATCGAATGGGGCTTCGACGCCGCTACCGCCACTTCGGACTACAGTGGACGGATCGAGCCGTATGACGGAATCGTCGGTGAAGTACGTCCGTTGGAGGGCGATACCGGCACAACGATGACCGGACCGTTGGCGTGGAACTCGGTGTCCAAGGGTGGCACCCGTCGCGGCAACGCTGCGGGAAAAGTCGCGGTAGATGGCCGTAGCCGAAGTCACAAGACTTCGGGGGGCAGCCAAGAAAGCCCGAATTCTTGCGAATTCGGCTACCAGGATGCTTCGCAGCGTAGCCGTCGCGGCGTGCGGATGAGCGTGTTGTACATCGGCCGTTCGGCTTGGCGGCGAGTGTGGCCCTACGATGCGCAAGCGGAGGATGTCGCACGAACGATCCTCACGGTGTGGACGGAGTCGGGCAGCTTTTCATTTCTGGTGGCCGATCTGGAACACGGGCCGATACTGGCCCCGGAATTCGGCTTTTTTGTGCGCGCCACCGGGACATCCCCGATGCCGCCGGCTGAGGCCGCTTCGGGGCAGCCCGCCCTGACGGTGCCCAAGGTGCTGCTCGGCCCAAAGATGAACGACATTCTCGGCAATCAGGACCTTCGTGGTTGGGGCAACAGCGCCTCGCCGTGGTTTGCCGGCAACGGCACGGATCAGCCTGTTGCGTTGCAGGGCATCACCTTCCCGGCACGCAGCGTGGGGCTGCACCCCGGATCGGATTGCGACGTCGCCGTGGGTTGGCAAAGTCCGGTGGATAGCCGAGTGAGTGTGAGGGCCCAAGTCGCCGACGCCCATCCCAGCGGCGGTGATGGCGTCGAGTGGTCGATCGTCCACGAGGGGCAAACCGGAAGCAAGGTGCTCGTGCGAGGTGCCGTCGACCGCGGCGGAGCGCAATCCATCCCGCCGGAAACGGAGGCCGACCGATACAAAGTCGCCGACATCGCCGTGCGGAGCGGGGACACCCTGGCGCTGGTTGTAAGCCGCAAGGGGAATCACCTCTGCGACAGCACGATGGTGGAATTGGTGATCTCCGAGCGTAGCGGCCCAAGCCGCACGTGGGATCTGGCCAAGGACGTGGTGGACACCATCCATGCTGGCAACCCGCGAGCTGACTCGCTGGGCAATCGCGGCGTGTGGTCGTTCTACACAATTCAAGGCAGTGCGCCGGCGCCCCACGAGCCCCCGTTCGCGATGAGTTCCCAGGCGGCTTCGGCGCGCCAGTTCGTGAAGGAACTCGCCGCGAGACAACTGGCTACCGTCCGCCAGCGCGTACGTCTTCACCCCGAGCAAACCTGGCAGCAGGCGGTGCAGGCGATGCATCCGGGCAAGACCCTGCCGCCTCATCCCCGGCCGCCCAGCGACCCGATCATGCAGATCGAGGTGCCGTGCGAGCGGCTGAGCGCACAATGGAATCTCGGCGCATGGCATATCCTGCGCCACTCCGTCCAGGATCCGAGCGGGAAATGGTTCTTCAATGACTTCCCGTTCGGCATTCTCGCTTCGGAAACCTACATGATCCTGCGGGCGCTCGATCTGCAAGGCAGGCACCAGGAGACGGCCGATGGTTTGGACCAGTGGCTGCAATTGCCGCTGCAGCCGAAGGTGGTGCCGGGTAGCGGCGGTCATCATGGTTGGGCGCTGCCCGACCGGCCGCTAGGGCTGTTCTCCGACGGACGCGGGTGTCTGACCCATGCCGAGGGTCCCCCCGGCGCCGGCGGACACATGGACGGAGTGCATGCTATGGGCCCTGGGGCGATCATGTTCACGCTGATCGAACACTTCCGGATGACGGGAGATGTAGCGTGGCTGAAGGCCTCCGCCCCGCGCATGAAGGCCAACGTCGAGTGGATCCTGCGGCAGCGACAGTTGCTCGCCGAAAACCTCCCGGGCGGGCAGCGTTTGTGGAGCAAGGGCCTTCAGCCGGCACACGTCGTGACGCCGGACAGCCACTCGATGCACATGCAGTTCTACGAGACGGAGGCTTACTATTGGTTGGCCGTCAAGCGCATGGCCGAGCTGCTGACGCTGATCGAGCCCGACGAAGGGGCCAGGCTGGCGGCGGAGGCGGAGGCTTATCGGCAGGACCTCGTCGCGGCGGTCGACCGATCCATTGTCCTGACGCCGGTGGTGGCCGTGCGAGACGGGACGTACCGCTCGTTCGTCGCCTTCTCGCCGTACGTCCGCGGCTTTGCAGCCGGTGCGTGGGGCTGGCGTCGCTGCCAGGGGCACGTGGGGGCCATCTACTGGGACACCGTGCAATCGGCCGACTCCTTGATCAGTCCCGCCGGTCTCCTTTCGCCAGTGGACGCTCGCGTCCAGGGACATCTCGACGTACTCGAAGATCGCCTGTTGCTGGAGAATACAAAAGTTCACGCCCGCACACCCGATTACGACCCCGACCGGCATTGGTTCTCTCACGCGAGCTGGCAATACCAGTGCGGCTTGGAGCGGCACGCGAACATTCACTTGGCCGCGGATGACGTCCCGA
>JADHUC010000039.1 GCA_016784735.1 Pirellulaceae bacterium
CGCGTGGGTGACGAGACCGTCCAAGTCGAGGCTATCGACTACGAACGGCACGAAATCCGTGTTGAACGGCAGCTTCGCGCAGAACCGGGAATGAGCGTATCGTTGCCCTACAGCGGCCAGACGCCGGATGCGGGTGCTTTCGCGTTGTAGTTCGGGTGAATCACCGGCAAGAAGAAGGTCACCATCAAAAGCCCGAAGAGAGATAGAGAACTCATAATCCACCGTAGCTGCGTTCGCCAGAACGCGGGGATTTCCGCACTCTGGCCAGTGCAGATACACGAAGAGAATAGAGAGCCTTATGAACATCAACGCAAGAAGGTCTGCGGTGTCCGTCGTCTCCTGGTTCGCAGCAGCCATCGGTGCGACTGCCGCCGGAAGCCCGCAGGAAGATGCAGTGTCGATCCGAACAGACTTTCCGGGCGGGAACGTCCTCGTCGAAAGTATCGAGGGCGACGTCGTCCATGTCGAGCCGGACCTGAGGGGCGGACGCGATTGATCCTACTGGTGCTTCGAGGTTCGCACCGATACGGCGCGGCGGCTACGGTTTGTTTTTCCCGTGAAACCGATGAAGTTCGTCGGAATGCAGGGTCCGGCAGTGAGTCGCGACGGCGGAAAGACCTCGACGCTGTTCGCGCCCACTCCGCCAATTTGACCAAAGGAAAAAGAGAGAAATGAATATTCGTAAGCGTCATCGTTTAGCAGGATTCGTATCTGCTGCAATCGCCTATCTGGCCATCTTCGCCACGATGTCTACCCCCTGTGCGGAATCACCGTTGCCTGTAATCGCCGCCATCCATCCTGCGCGGCGCACGGCGGCAAGTCCCGCAGACGGAGAGGTTGTGACGGTGAACCCGCCACCGTTGCTCTGGCCCGTTGTATCGGGCGCGGATGTACGATACGAGGTCCGATTGTCGCAAGCTGAAGACTTTTCCGATGCGACAACGATCCGGACGGAAGATCTGCGTTGGGCCATGTTTAATCCACATCGGAAACTCGCTACAGGCACCTGGTATTGGCAGTACGGAATGATCCGACGATCGAAGCCGCAGCCGAAATGGTCGCCGGTCCGCCGATTCGAAGTGGACGACGCTGCTCGGCTGTCCGTGACTCCGTCGGCATCGGAGATGATCGCTGCGATCCCGAGCAAGCACCCACGGATTCTCGTCTCTGCCGACAAGCTGGCCCTGTTGCGCGAGCGTGTGAAAAACACAGATAGGTTGACCGCCTCTACTCGCTCTGCCGATCGATTGGTCCGTCGACCGGTTCGGGGTGTCGAAGCAGCGCGACCCAACAAACAAGGCACAAACGCGTTTGAGGCCAAGAACTTTGCCAAGTGGGCCAGCAAGGGATACGCGGCCAAGCTGCTGGCCGAAGTCAAGTCGCTGACGTTGGCGTATCTGCTGACGGGCGACCGGCGGTATGGCGATGCAGCGGTCGAGCGCGGTTTGGCAACCGCCAGGCTAGATCCAAGCGGTCCCACGTCCCGCAAAGTCAGCGACTTTGCCGACGGCTCGTGCATGGAGGCCATGGCCTTGGTGTACGACTGCTGCTACGACCAACTGGATGCGGACGAGCGAACTCAAATGCGTCACGCCATGATCGCGCGAGCAGCGCCCTGGTTCACCGGGCAAATGAACAACCTGGAATCCCGCGTGTTCAGCGCCCACATCTGGCAGCACATCCTGCAGCAGGCAACCGAGGTTGCTCTGGCATTGCACGGCGAGGTACCCGAAGCGGAAATGTGGTTGGCCTATGTGTACGAGCTTTGGCAGGCACGGGTGCCGTTGCTGGGCGGAGAAGACGGTGGCTGGGCCAACGGCGTCAATTACTTTGCGACGAATTTCAAAACGCTGCTGGAAATGCCGACTCTGCTCGAGCGTTATACATCGAAAGCCGACTTCTTCAGTCATCCGTGGTATCGAAATACGATCTACTATCAGATCTATGCCTGGCCGTCCGGTTCCGCCTCGGACGGTTTCGGCGATGGCGCAGAAAGGCAAGGGACGCCTTCCACCAGCCGAGCGATGTTCCTGTACTTCTTGGGCGAACGATTCCAGGATCCCGCGGCACTGTGGTATGCCCGCCAAATCGCTGGGAACCAGGCTCCCGAATCGTTTCTGACGCCGATGCTCTGGATCGAGCGGACGCTTCGCGATGAACTGACGACCTTGCCCAAACCGGTTCTGCCGGACGATCTGCCGCAGGCGCGGGCGTTTCGGGATACTGGCATTGTTTCGATGCACACCGATTTGGCATCGCCTGCCGATAATCTAATGGTCGCTTTCCGCGCCAGCCCCTACGGCTCGTACAACCACATGCATTCGGATCAGAACAGTTTCAATCTGCTGTTCGGCGGTCGCCGTCTGTTTTCTGGATCGGGGTACTACATCGGCTACGGCGACGAGCATTTCAAGGGATGGTACACGCACACTCGCGGGCACAATTCCGTGTTGATCGACGACCGCGGCCAAATTCGCGGGGCCGATGGCTATGGCAGGATCGCGCGGTACATTAATGGGCGGCAGATCAGTTACTGTGCCGGGGATGCTTCGAATGCCTACGGCGATGCGGGACTGACGCGATTCAGGCGACATTTGGTTTTCCTGCGGCCTGATACGATCGTCATCTACGACGATTTGTTGGCGGACCACGCGGCCAAGTGGAGTTGGCTGTTGCACAGCATCCAACTGATTTCCACAAGCACCGATGGCCGGCGTCTGTTTGCCGTTGCCGATACGGGACGGGCTCAGGTGGATCTATTCGCTTCCTCCGAGTTGCAGGTGAGAATCAGCGACCAGTTCGACCCGCCTGCTGTCAACTGGCGAGACAAAACCAGTGGCGGAAAGGTCATCCAATACCCGAACCAGTGGCATGTGACGGCCGAGCCGACCGAGCGTTTGACGTCCGCGCGCTTCCTGGCGGTAATACAAGTGGCCAACAACAACGAAGCTGCCTCGCTGGAGACGCCAATCCGCCAGGCCGATGGCGTCATCCGCACGTCGAATTGGCAAATCACCGCCGCGTTGGACCCCACGCTTGACGCGTCCTTATTGATCCAACGTGCCGACGGCAAGGCGGCCCTGGCGGTCGATTGCCCGGAGTTCACCGTCGGGGATGCGCAGTACGAATCGGCCGAGCCGGAATCGGTGCTCATCGAGGACGCGAACGGTCCAGTTCGGCGGTGCCAGGACAATGCCATGCCTCCATCCTGATCGCGAGCGATTTTCTGAAGATTTCCAGTGAGTCAGCCATTGACTCTCCCCTTACTGGAGGCCGTATGCTCGTGATATTGGACCGGCCAGGGAGGCGCATCGAGAGGTCTCCCCGCGTGCGGCTCCGATGTGCGTATCCAGGGAGTCCCAAGCATGTACAGCATCGGTGAGTTTTCGAGAATCACAGGGCTCTCCGTGAAGACGCTCCGTTTCTACCACGAGAAAGGCATTCCTGGTGCCACCGTGCATCGACGACGAAACGGGGCACCGAAACCACGACGAACGGACCGCCGAGAGAGGCTACGTCGTGGCTCGTCTGCGCGAGATGCATTTCTCGCTGAGCCAGATCAAGCACAAAGGCTAAGAGACGCTTCTTCCGTCACGTGAAGTGTACCTGAAGAGCCCAGGGATGATCTTCCGCGGAAATCCCCAAAAGTACCTGACGGAGATCCAGATCCTAGTCAAAGCCTGAAGTTCAGGTCGTTATGGCGTGATTCTCGAGATCGACGGACGAATCGTCGCGTCGGCCGTTTCGACATTTTACTGCGCGCAGTCTGCTGGCAATTCTTGAACAGAAGGCAACGGAGAGAACAGAGAATCGCTTCAGCCTCTGCTGGCTCTGTTTCCTCCTGTTTAGAATCCGCATGCTTGGGTTGCGTCCGAAGGCCACGCCAACCTCTTCAACAGCCGATTCTGAATTCTGTACGTCCGAGCCCTTCCCGCCGTGTCGCACGAAACTCGTTCTGTTCGTCGGCTCGCCACGACACCCACACAGGCATAGCGCCGTGCCAAATCGCGACGGCGTCGACAGGAGTCTGCTACAATACGCAGATTGAATTCGAAGATGAAGACCGGAACCAGCGACGGTTGGCGGCTCTGGAAGAACAAGGAGCGATCTACGATGACGTATTCCTACATCGACGGCTTGCGGCGGTTTGGCAAGTGCCTGTCTTGGGCGGTTCTATGGAGCGCTCTGGCGGCTGCCGCCTGCCCGGCGGCCGAGTACTGGGTTTCGGCCGGCGGCGATAACGCTTCGCTCGGCAACCGGCAGAAGCCGTTCCGGTCGATCCAGCACGGTGTCCAGGCGATGCAGCCTGGGGATACCCTTTTCGTACGAGCCGGGCGATATGAAGAAAACGTGTCGGTCACCGCGGAGAAGTCGGGAGCACCGGGCAAGTGGCTGTCGATCTGCGCGGCCGCGGGCGACGAGCGGAAGGTCGTCGTAGGCACGGAAACGCCCCGCGTGGATGCCTACGGCTCACAATCATCGGCCTTTTCGCTGCGCGAGGTTCAGTACGTTCGGCTGCGAGGGTTCTACTGTGTGGCCCCTTATCGCGGACGCGGGTCGGCCATCGGCGCAGGGAAGAGTCAATTCATTGAGATCATCAATTGCGTTGCCACCGGCGGCGGCCAGGGCGGGGTCGATGCGAATCACTGCGACCACGTCACCATCGACGGTGTCGAGGCCTTCTTCAACGGTGGCGGCGGCGCGTGGTCCAGCGGCATCTCGCTGCTGGAGCCGAAGACGAAGGACAACGTCGTGCGGAATTGCGTCTGCTACGGCAATTACGACAACTCGTCCTACCGGAGCGACGGCAACGGCATCATTATAGACAATGCCTATCACGAAGGCGGTGCACTGCTGGCGAACAACCTCTGCTACATGAACGGCGGCAAGGGGATCTGCTCGACGCGCAGTCACAACTGCATCTTCCTGAACAACACGTGCGTGGCCAACTGCTGGCAATCCAATCAGCAGGCCAAGGCCCACGAACTGTCCGTGCGCGGGGCCGACAACGTCGTGCGCAACAACGTCGCCGTCAACACACTGCCGGACGGCGTCGGCATGCAAGTCTTGTTGACCTACGGCGGACCAACGGGCAGAGTGGACATCGACCCGAAGAGCATTCGCTGCGATCACAACCTGTTCTTCAACCCGCAACACGAGGCTTGCGTCGTAGTCGCCGGCAACCGTCGGAAACTGCTCGACCTTGCGGAACTGCGGGAGGCGATGCCACATTGGGCCGGCGACACGCTCGGCGTAGATCCGGGCTTCGTCGACATGGAAAACCTGGACTTCCGCCTGCGGCCCGACAGTCCTGCCTTGAAAGCTGGCATGGCGTCATCGGACGTTCAAGCGGATCTGGTCGGGCGTCCGCGGCCGGCTTCGGGCTCATGTTCTTTGGGCTGTTACGAAGGGGCGTACGATGACCCAGCCGGGCCCTATTCAAAGCCGGGTGTCGAAATTGCCGACGGCCAGGACCGGCACGCGATCGAATCGGTTCTGGCGAACGAGTACGAATTCGAGTGGCACGGCATGCTCTGGGGCTTCGGCAAACTGCTGCCCGAGGAACTGCCCCTTCAAATCGAAGTCCAAGGTCCGAGGAAGGCCGACTTCTTGAACCTATCGGGGCGGTTCGTGTTGCGAGAGTTACTAACCCAGTTGGCTGAGAAACACTGCGTCAAGCTCGTCCTGCGGCAGCCGGACGAGTGCCGAGGACTGCCGCCGGGCGCACACACGATCAGCCACTGGCTCTCGATTCGCGAAGGTGCGGATGTCGACGAAATGGCATTTGTGCGAGGGCGGCTCCGCAGTCTTCTCTGGACGGATGACCATGATGGCAAAACGCCGTTTGCCGAACTGCTGCCCGTGCTATCCGCCGTAACGGGTGTGCGCATCGACAGCGAGAGGTCCGTGCCTGCCGAGTGGTCGTGTCCTATGGTTACCCGCAACATGAAACTCGCGGCCGCATTGAACGACGTGGCACGGCGAATGAACACGCGGTTCATCTTGTCGCGGCAAGATCCGTTCGCCAAGGCGCGCGGAGGCCGAACGGTCGAACTCGACAAGCCTTTCGGCCAAGGAAACGGATTGGTCGAGGTGACTGTAGAGCAACCGGACGGCCGCGGCCGTATCGACTTGTTCGCCCGCGTGCAGCCCGACGCTTGCCTGTGCGCCCGAATCTTCGACGACAACAGCCGCTTCATCGCCCCCGCCGGCATCGACGACACAGGTGCCGGAGACATGTATCACAAGGCGTCCACGCGGCTCGACCCCGGCAGCCTCGTTCGCCTGGCCGTGATCGACAACGTGTGCGCACTCTCCGTTGGCGACGAGTGGGTCATGCTGAACCGTTTGCCGCGTGGCATGGACAAAGGCCACTTCCAGGTGCGAGTGGCCTCGGACTGGATCAAGGTTGGCCGAATTCGGCACGTCTCGATGTAGTGTGGACGGAGGCCGTCGCACAGGATGGTAACTCAAAGCCATGATACTGAACTTTCATCCCCTGGCCCCTTTCATCGTGAGCAGCCTTTTATTTGTTGTCTCCAACGGATTCCTCGTTGCAGAGGAACCGCGGTGGGCGGGCAAGGGCCGGTACCGCATTTTGGTCGAAGTTCCGCCGGTGCCGGATCTCGGTCGTTGCGAGGACGAGATGGTCGGGAAGGCCGAACTCGATCTGTACCGGCTGTTTCCTGACGCGCCGGCCGATCACAGGATCGCCCTGCATTCGCTCCAGGTCATTCGACAGGAGTCCCATGCCGCGCCGTATCCGAAGCACGTCCAACAGCAATCGGCCGACGACCGGCCTTTCCGTTTCTACGATCATGGCCTTTTGGACGAGTTTCCTACTTGGCGTCGCTACGCGTCCCTCGAGTCACTGGCCAATCGTCCGATGTTTCGGATGACCGAGCGACTGCCGTTCGGCCATCGCGTGTTCGCTTCTGCCGGTGAACACGTCAGTGGGACGCTGGTTTGGCCGCACACGCAAACCGGGAACGAACCGTCCACTTACGGAATCTACTTCGATTTGGCTTCGAAGGCCAAAAAGGCCACGTCCCCACCGGCTGGATGGATCGGCGACGGCGGCAATCGAATTGTGCCCAAGAGCCCGATGAGTTGCCCGCCGGGCAATAACTCTGCCAGCGTCGTCGATTGGAATGGCGACGGCCTCGCCGACCTGCTGCACGGTGTCTCATCCGGCTATGTCATCATCGCCGAAAACACTGGCAGTTCCGAACAACCCAGTTTCAATCGTCGGCGGATTCTTCGTGACGCATCCGGCAAACCGATGGATGTGGGGTATGACGCAAGTCCTCTGGCGGTTGACTGGAACGGCGACGGCGCGCGTGATCTCCTGATCGGCGCTGAAAAAGGTTGCATCCTTTACTTCGAGAACCGTGGCGACAACGCCGATCCCTCGTTCAAGTATGGAGGCTTTGTTCAGGCGGATGGCCAGATGCTGCTCACCCCGAACTGGCCCATTGCGGAATTGCCGAACGGCAAGCCTGGCGAGGTGTATCCCGCTGACTATCTGGCGATTCCATGCGTCTGCGATTGGGACGGCGATGACGACACCGACCTGCTGGCCGGCGGATTCGTCACTGGCTGGATCTTCTTCTTCGAGAATGTCGGCAAGCTGTCTGACGGGACTCCCAATCTTCGGGCGCGAGGTCCGCTGAAGGTCGATGGCCAAACGCTCGACGCCGGCTGGGCGGCCGCTCCGACGGCGGTAGATCTGGATCATGACAGCGATCTGGACTTGATCTGCGGCGCGAAACCGATGACGCCCCAGGGCGGCGATGCGAGTGATCCGAACGCCAACCTGCTGTACTTCGAAAACGTTGGCGACCGGACCCGTGCCGAACTGAAGAAGCGGCCCTTCCCCGCGAACGGGCCGCCGCCGACCGGAACGACCCTGATGGCACCCGTCTGTGACTGGAACGGCGATTCGCTACCGGACCTGCTGCTGGTCACTCGATCCTCGATGCAGGTCTTTGCCGTACCCAACATCGGAACTCAGACGGCTCCGATGTTCGACATGAAGAGCCGTGCCATTCCAGCCACCTGGAACCATCAACAGTTGCCCTCCGGTACATTCGTGGACTGGAACGGGGACGGACATCCCGATCTGATCAACCGCTTCTACGTCACACTGAACGACGGCGTGGGATTTCCGCATTCGTTTGCCCGCCGCTTCAGCCTCCTCGCCGGTCAGAAACCGATTCGGCATCCTGTGCCGCACGGTGATGAAAACTCCTTCGTGACTCTCCATGACCTGGATGGTGACGGCGATCACGATTGCATCTACGGCGCGCACAGCGGCCACATCTGGTTCCACGAAAACCGAGGCAGCGACACGGCCCCGGCGTTGGACACGACCGGCTACTGCTTGCCGCTTGTCGGCGGCGGTCTGATCCGGGTGGGCGAACCTCCCGCGGAAAAGAAACCCGGTTTCAACTTTACCGACCTGCAGGGTGCTCGCCCCAAACCCGCGCCTGCCGATTTTGATGGAGATGGCCGCGCGGACCTGGTCATTGGCGATACCTACGGCCGCGTGCGTTACTTCCGAAACGAAGGCCGCGGCGATGACGGCCGCCACCGTTTTGCCGAACCGTTGATGATTCACCAAAGTAGGTCACGTCTCAGTGTCCACGCAGCCGACTGGGACGCCGACCGCGCAGCCGATGTATTCGTCATCACGGGACAACGCGTTTCCGTCCTGCACAATCGAGTGATCCCAGGCCACTGCGAGTTCGATGCACCAGAGGCACTCAAGTTGCCGCCGACCATCGGCGGCTTCTACGGCGTATCGCCCGTGGACCTGAACGGCGATGGCGATACCGACCTCGTCTATCACACCTCGTCCCGCATCACCTGCTACGCCGAGCGATCCTTCCTGGAGCACGGGTATCGCCCCGCTTCCATCATCAGCGCCGGGAGGGAGAATAGTGACTCTGCAATTCAAGACGATCCTGGGAAAGACGATCGATGATTAAGAATGCAAACAGTCCCCGGTTCTCTTGGGAAAAACTGCCTGCAGCAACCATCACAAAACACATGGTGAGGAACTGCGTTGTCCTTTGCATCGCATTCAAGCTGGGTTTTCTAGCAGTCCCTTCAGCGCAGCGGGAAACGTGGACCAGGCAGTCTGGTAAGTCTCTTCAAGTGGAGCAAGCACGTAAGAGCCCGGCCTCAAGAACAGGGGCATCTCCGGCAGACAGTCGCCCACACCGATGAACTCGACGTAGGCCACACACTCGGGCCCCGCGTCGTACGATGCCAGCGTCAACGGCTTCTGGGGCGGTAGCTCCAAATCTTCTTCCTGAAACTCATCCCAGATCGCCTTGTGCAGCCCTTGCGGATCGCGTTGGCCCGGCGGAAACAGGTCGATCACCAGCAGATGAATCCCCTGCCGAATCAGGTCGGCGGACTTCTCAATCAATGCCCGAAATTCGGCGCGGCTCGCCTTGTTGCCTAAGGAGATGATCTCGATCACGGCTACCACGTCGCCATGACGATGACGTACGGTGATGCGGCTGGCCTTGCGGAGGTACGAGGCGATTTCGGTCCGCTGCGTCAAGCGAGTCCGAGGGACGCGTGTAGCGACCGCGATTCCACCGCCGCTTTCCGGGCCACGGTCCGCGACGCGATCGGGACCGGGCGACAATCGGAGCGTCAACACATCGGGAATCGGACCGCGAATGTTCTGTTCGACCAGCGCGAAGTAGTCCGAAGGCAGAGTTCCGGCGTTAAGACTATTGCGCAAGGCAACCGCCCAGGACTGATGGAAGTCATGAAACAGTCCTGCATCCACCCGAGTCCAGTCGTGAATTGGCACTTCATCCCCTCCGGTGTCGGAGAAACGATGCTAAACCAAACGACATTGTATCACTCCCGCCGCTGGTTGCCCACCTCCGGAGCTTCCCGTCAGCGTGAGCAACTCTTCGGCAACGGACGATGCAGTTGGGGCCGTCGCCTGGCCCTTCACGGGCCGAACATCCACAACGAATTCTAGCAACAGCGTTTAATAACTAGTCGTGAGGCGATACAATGGACGAACCGTCAGTGGGGCCAATAACGCGAGGAGTTTGGTGATGCTCGTTTATGAACAGTTCAAGCACCGTTGGGCCGCAATTGATTTGTTCACGCGGCTCTCCTTTTTCCTGGCCTTGACCATTGTCTCTCTTGCCGCCCGTCGCGCCGTCGGCCAGGACGTGTCAAATTCCGCCACGATCGTGCCGAACATCGCGCTGACGGCAAAGGTCTCGGCCAGTAGCGAACACGACGACCGGTACCGGGCCGAAAACGCGATTGATGGAATCGTCCCCATTGGGCTATGCAAAGAAGACCTCGGCACGGCGTGGGCCACGCGGGGCGTCGAAAATGGGTTCAAGGGTTGGTTTCGGTTCGAGTGGGAGAAGCCCATGGACGTGGCTGAAATCGTCTACTTCGGGCGTACCGCGCAACTGATCGAGGAGTGCTTCAGGAATTACGAGGTCTACGTCGATGATGCGCCGGAACCCGTCGCGACCGGCACGCTGCAAAAAGTGGATGGACCGCAACGGATCACTCTTGCCAAAGTGCGCGCACGCAGCCTGAAGCTGAACTTCCTTGATTCGTACACTTCGCAATTCAATCCGGGTGCGTCCGAGATTGCCGTTTTCGCAAAACGTGTCATGGATCGTCAACTGCAGCAAATGCTCCACGGCGAAACTCGCACTGAACAGGAAGAGCAGATGTTTGCCGCTCTTTGCTCGGGAGAGCTTGGCTTCGACGAACTATTGGTCATCAAGCGGCATCACATGGCCCTTTCACACGTATACACCTACCACGTCGAAGGCTTCATTCCCGGCGGGGGACTCTGTGCCTACAAACCCGGCCCGGAAGGCGGAACGTTTCGCCAGATCGTCGACGCGGGCCAGGGCGAAATCGTCGACGCCGATCTTTCCTATGATGGCCGGGAGATCGTCTTCTCCTGGAAGCGTGGCGGGCCGCAAATGCTGGTCACCCAGTTTTTGGAAGCTGACGCCGACCGCAGCGTTCCGGAATACAACTACCAGATCTGGCGAGTCAACATCGACGGAACCGGCCTGACCCAGCTTACCGATTTGCCGTACAACAATCTGAACGCCTGTTGGCTCCCCGACGGCGGCATCGCCTTCATCTCGGACAGCAAACCGGCATATGCGTACTGCTGGGTGACGACCTCACCCGTTCTGTATCGTATGGATCGCGACGGCAAGAACCGAAAGCGCCTGTCGGCCAATTACCTGATGGACTTCACCCCGGCGGTGCTGGACAACGGACGGCTGATCTTTACCCGCTGGGAGTATGTTGACCGGCCTGCCTGCCCCATCCAAAGCCTCTGGACAATAAGTCCCGACGGAACGGGCCTGGCCGGATACTACGGCAACCGGGTGATCTCGCCTGGCACGTTCATGGAAGCCAACTCGATTCCCGGCACCGAGAAGGTGCTCTGCCTGGCAACCAACCATAACGGCGATTGTCGTGGGGCGATCTGTTTGATCGATCCGACCAAAGGGGCGAACGCCCCCGAGGCGGTCGAGAACCTCACGCCCGAGGTCGACATGTACCGAGTGGGCGGCGTACACGGCAACGGAATGAATGGCCCCTACGAAAAACCATTCCCGATCGACGACCGCCATTACCTGGTCACGAAACGGGGCGTCGTACAAGTTCGCTCCTACGAAGGCGATCGCTTTTCGTTCTTGTTTCCGCAGGACGGCATGGGATTCTACAGTGCCCAACCAATTCGTACTGTCGAGGTGCCACCGGCCATTTCCACCGTCCGGCTCGACGAATCCGTAAAGCTGGCCGAGGACGGCAGCGTTTCCGGTTCCTGGGCCACCGTGCTTGTCCAGGATGTCTACCAGGGGCTTGAACCGCATGTCGAGCGAGGCGAAATCAAGCGAATCGCCGTGGTCCAGGAAGTCGAGAAGCCGACGTTCTCGCCGTTTCACGGGCGTGCGTGTTTCGGATTCCAGTTCCCCCTGGTGTCGTGTGGGGCCACTTACGCAGCCAAACAACTTTGGGGCTTCGCCGATGTGGCGGAAGACGGTTCGGCCTGCTTCAAAGTCCCCTCCGAGGTGCCCATCTACTTCATGGCCCTGGACGCCGAGGGACGCGCCGTCCAGCGCATGCGCACGTTCACACATTTGATGCCGGGCGAGGTGCAGAGCTGCGTCGGCTGCCACACAGACCGGAACCAAGTCAGCCCCCACGGGCTGGGCCAGGCGCCCGCGCTGCTGGAACCTCAGGAGCTTCAAACGCCCGAGTGGGGTGTCAAGGGATTCAGCTACAGCGAAGTGGTCCAGCCGGTATGGGACAAGCACTGCGTCGAATGTCATCACGCTCACGACCAACCCGGCGGGGTTGACCTGACGGGGGACAGGACGGACTTTTTCAATGTTTCCTACGACCATCTGGCCCGTAAGGGAACGCTCGGCGAGCAAAACTACATGGCTCACGGCGTACCGGTTGACAGCGGCAACGAAGGCCGAAGTCCATTTACCAGTTGGATCTGGACCATCAACGGCTCGGAGCTGTCCATTTATGAAACCACACCCAAGTATTGGGGATCGCCGGCCAGCAAGCTCAGCGAGATCATCGCCGGCGGGCATCCCGACACGGAAGGAAATCTCCGATTCGTTATGAAGCCCGAGGACCGACAACGCGTTTATCTTTGGATCGACTTGAACGTGCCGTACTACCCGACCTCATCGTCAAACCATCCCGATCATCTCGGGTGCCGCCACATGCTGCCCGCGGATCTCGAGAAGACTCTGGCCGAGGTCGCCGGGCGCCGCTGTGCCGATTGTCATGCCCAGAAGGTTCCACGGGCTTTCTATACCCGGATCGAGAACCCCCAACACAACTCGTTCCTATTGGCCCCGCTGGCCAAGGAAGCCGGGGGAACCGAGGCCTGCGGCACGGCGATTTTCAAATCGACGTCCGATCCCGATTATCAGAAGCTCCTTGATACGTTCCGCCCGATTCAAGCGTTGCTCGAAACAAGCCCGCGGGCCGACATGCCCAGCTACGTGATGCCGGAGTGCGCGGCTCAACACGGATCGTAGATTCCTGAGCTAGGGCTGCGGCTGGTTAGAAATGTCCGTAGCAGGACTCGCAAGAGTTCGGGGCCAGAAGTCTTGCGACTTCTGCTACCGGACAGAGCAAGCGGGCGGCCGTATGACGTTATGAAGTCTTGTTCAGGCAACAATCCGCCAACAACGATGGATTCGACGGTTGCGGAAATCCGGTGGCACGGTCTGCTTGCTGATCTCTCGGATTTGCGGTGAGTTGATCGCCGTCTCGTCCAACTTGAAGCGGCGAAAGTTACTGGAGAAGTAGATCACTCCGCCGGGCTTCATCCGCTGCAACAATCCGTTGAGCAACTCCGCGTGACCGCGTTGGATGTCCCAGGCTTCGTCGGTTCGCTTGCTATTGGAAAACGTGGGCGGATCGACAACCGCCAGATCATACGTAGCCAGTTCCGGAAGCTGTCGTACGTAGGTGAGTGCGTCGCAGCGTACAAAGCGATGCTGCCGTCCGGTGAAGCCGTTCAGCGACATGTTCCGTTCGGCCCAGTCGAGATACGTTCCAGACCAATCGACCGTCGTCGTGCGCGCGGCACCGCCGCTGGCCGCATAGACCGAAAACGCGCCGGTATAACCAAACAGGTTCAGGAAGTTCGCACCATCGGCCACATCGCGAACCATCGACCGAGTGATTCGATGGTCTAAGAACAATCCCGTGTCGACGTAGTCGGAGAGATTCACGAAGAACTGCAGGTTGCCTTCGTTAACCGTGATTTCGTGACGGTGCTCGGCCAGATGTTCATGTTGAATCGTGCCACGCTGCCGGCGGCGACGCTTGAAGAAAACGTTGCGCCGAACCACGTCCAGCGTTTCGCCGGCCGTGCGCACCATCAAGTCCAGCCAGTCAGCGTGTTCGCCAAGATCGCGGTCGTGAGGACGTTCGTATTCGGCGATGTGCAGATGATCTTCGTAGCGATCCACAATCAGCGGGATCTCCGGGATATCCCGCTCGTACACACGAAAGCAGGTGATCCCTTGCTTCGATGGCCAACGGCGCAGATGATGGGCTCGTTTCCGCAAGCGTCTACGAAACAGCTCCGCTTGCTCCAGGGCTTTCTCGGACAGCCCACCGAAGACAGGCCGAATGCCTTGCCGAGTGGGTTGGGTAGTCCGAGTGTCTGCAGTCGCTCGCAACACGCCCCCAGCCGACGGCGATTCCGTAGTCTCCTCAGGATCGACGACACTCTCTCGATCATCATCTTCACGAATGACATTCGTCCAGTGGCTTCCTGCGGGCCTCGGACCGTGGAATTGATAGTATGTGCATTCGATGCGCCCGTTATAGAGCTTGCGTCGGCGGTCCGCCGACCGCTCGATCACCGCCTCGAAACGGGGATACGACGTAAGAATGAAATGTGACCACGTCGGCAGCTTTCTCAAGACTTCCGGAATGGACTGGTATAACGATTCCAGCTCGCGCCCTTCATCGAGCCGCTGGCCATAGGGTGGATTCGTGATGACGCAGCCGAATTTTCGTTTGCTCGTGAGCCGCTCAAACGGACGCTCCTGAAAGTGTACTTGTTCGGCCACGCCGGCTTGTTCGGAATTGAGACGTGCCGATCGAAGCGCCCGTTGGTTGGTGTCAGTGCCCATCAAACGTTCGGGCAATTCCGCCTGAGCCAAATCGCGGGCTTCGATGCGAGCCTCTTCCCACAATCGCTCGTCGATGTTGGGCCACGCTTCGGCGGCAAACGAACGGTTGAGACCCGGCGCTAGGTTCAGTCCGATCAATGCCGCTTCGATGGGAATCGTGCCGCTGCCGCAGAACGGGTCGATCAGGGGTCGCTCGCGATCCCAGAAACTCAACAGGATCATCGCCGCGGCGAGCGTTTCCTTCAGAGGCGCCTTGATCGTCTCTTGCCGGTAGCCTCGTTTGTGCAGGCTGGGGCCTGTCGTGTCGATCGTCAGCGTGACCTGGTCTTTCAAAATCGCAACCTGAATCTTGTATTGCGGGCCCGTTTCCGGAAGCGAGTCGGTCTGGTGCGCATGCTGCAGGCTGTCTACGACCGCCTTTTTCACGGCTCGCTGACAGGCCGGGACGCTGGAAAGCTGCGACTTGAGCGAGCGGCCAATCACGGGAAAGGCGCCATCGGCCGGGATCCACGCATGCCAGTCCATGGCTTTCGTATTCTCGAAGAGAGCCTCGAAATCTTGGGCTGGAAAAGTGGACATCTGCAGCAGAATGCGATCCGCCGTGCGCAACCACAGATTCGTTCTGCAAATCGCGGCCGCATCGCCGTGAAACCGAATCCAACCGGGCGCGATGATCTTGCCTTCGTATCCCAAGTCGGCAAGCTCGCGTTTGACGACGGCTTCCAGCCCGAACGCGGTCGTGGCGATCAATTCCAGCATTGTGCTCATACGTACGAATCCGAGGCCCCGCACACGCTACGCATCGGGCAGAGAAAGACCTTCCAGCAACCGGTGCGTTTCGCCGCGTTCCAGAATCACGGGTACTGCATTGGCCACCTTGAGGCGAAGAGTCCTTTGTTCGGACAACTCCAACGCCTTTCCCACCATGCAGCGAATCGTCGTGAAATGGGAGACGATCAGGATGTCTCCGGCACACGCCTTTTCGAGTTCCCGGACGACGGGCCACGCTCGGTCGGTAACTTCTTTCAGATTCTCGCCTTCCGGCGCCTTTTGCGTGAAGTTGTATTGGAATTGGTTGAACTTCGGATCGTCTCGATATTCGGGAAACTCAGCGTAAACGTCCTCGGCGTTTCGCCCCTCGAACTTGCCCAGCGACCGCTCGTTGAGCGCCGATGAATCGGGAAGACATTCGACGCCGTTGGGCATTCTTCGCAGAATCAGATCGAGCGTGTCGCGACAGCGCGAAAGGGCCGAGCTGACGGCCCGTTCAATCCGCAGCTCAGCTCTGGCAGCCAGTGCATCTCCCACATCGGATGCCTGTTGGCGGCCGAAATCGGTAAGCGGCGTATTGGTTTGGCCGCAGAAGATCCGCCCGTCCCTGTTCGTGACATTCAATTCCGATTCGCCGTGGCGTACGAAGACTAGGTGAGACATTCGTGTGTGCGTTGGGTTTCAGTCGTGGATTCAAGTCTCGTCTGGCAGCCAGGGCCCACTATTTGACTGCGACCAGACCGCGCAAGGGTTGGCAGGGAAAGGCTGCGCGCACTGGTAGTCTGGGGAGTATATACACTCGACACCAGTATCGTATAGGGCGTAGGCGGGCACGTTCGTTCCCCGGTCAGGGAGAAAGGGGTTCTTGGATTGCTCTAACTTGCACCATAGAATGGCGGCTCTCCTGCGACGTGAAGCTCTGGCCGTGAGGCGGCGAAATCAGCGGAAACCCGGTTTCTTACGAGAGGCCGGGTTTCTGTGTATGATTTCCCCCGCCAGGGGCAGGAACGAACTAGAGAAAGGAAACATCGCAAACCATGTCAGATGCCACCGAACCCGCTGCGCCAAAGTGTGTTGACGTAGTTGTCTCCAGGGCAGTCCTATTGCCGTGGATTCTCATTACCTGCTGCTTCGCCCTATGGGGATTTGCTAATGACATCACCAACCCGATGGTGAAGGCATTTTCCAAGATCTTGCTGATGAGCAACTTCGAAGGGTCACTGGTTCAGTTTGCTTTCTACGGCGGCTACTTCGCGATGGCGTTTCCCGCCGCTCTTTTCATCAAGAAGACCTCCTACAAAACGGGGATTCTCGTTGGCTTGGGGTTGTATGCGACCGGAGCGCTCCTCTTCATACCCGCCAGTATGATGTCGATATTCTGGCCGTTCCTGATTGCCTATTTCATCCTTACTTGCGGTCTGTCTTTTTTGGAGACGGGGGCCAACCCGTACATTCTGTCGATGGGCTCCGAGGAGACGGCGACCCGGCGTCTGAACTTCTCGCAGGCTTTCAATCCTATGGGCTCGCTGTTGGGCATGTTTACAGCGCAGCAGTTGATCATCGCTAGGCTCAACGGCGCCACAGCCGAAGAACGGGCAGCCATGGCGGCGGAAAAACTCCAGCAAGTCACCGCTGGCGATCTGGCGATAATCCGCACGCCCTATGTGGCCATCGGCCTGGTTATCGTCGCGTTTTTCGTCCTGATTGCGCTGGTCAAGATGCCCCACACGCAAGACAAGACACACCGTCTCGAAATCAGGGCAACGCTCCGCCGTCTGTTCACCAACCCGAACTACATCGAAGGCGTGGTGGCCCAGTTTTTCTATGTCGCCGCACAGATCATGTGCTGGACCTTCATCATCCATTACGGGACACGGTTGTTCACCGCGAATTATGGAATGGAAGAGCAGGCAGCCGAGGTCCTTTCCCAGAAGTACAACATCGCTGCAATGATCCTGTTTTGCACGAGCCGCTTCATCTGTACGTTTCTGCTGAAGTTTATCAAACCGGGTGCCTTATTGATGGCGCTGGCAGTGGGAGGGTTCACTCTGGCTCTCGGCACTATTTTCATCCAGGGCATTGTCGGTCTCTACTGCCTCGTGGGTATCTCGGCGTGCATGTCGCTGATGTTCCCGACAATCTATGGAATCGCGCTGGCAGGTATCGGAGAAGATGCCAAGATCGGAGCCGCGGGGCTTATCATGGCCATTCTTGGCGGATCGGTTTTGCCGCCGATTCAGGGCGCGATTATCGACCTTGGAACCGTCAATCTAGGCTTCATGACGATGCCCGCAGTACACGCCTCGTTTGTCCTGCCATTGATCTGCTTCCTCGTCATCGCGGTCTACGGATTCAGGACACACAAGCTCGGTGAGGTCTAGTAATCCCGAAGGGATGGTCCTAAATCAGCCCAGGGTGAAGCGACGAGCGTGCGGTCGTCGCGTAACCCTGGGAATGATAGTAGACAAGGGCGATAGGCCCAACGGGCCGGCCCTAACTGCAAGCTTGTTTCACTCGCGCGATTAAGGCCGCCCCTTCAGGGCTTGGGCGTCAATCTCCCTCTCCCCCCAGGGTTGCGCGACGTTCGTTTCCCTCACGTCGCTCCACCCTGGGCTTACATAAGGTCGCCCCGTTTGGGGCTTCTCGTGCGTTTTCTTCTGGCGAGTGCTTCCCTCGATCGCCATCGGCCGTCGGCGACGACGAGGTAGGCCGATTCCTCGCGGCCGGGGGTTGAGTACGAACGACGTCACTCCGCGTCTGGCGAATGAGTGGCTTCATACTTTCGGCAAACAACCGCACCATAGAACCCGATCATCACAAACGCGATGGTAGGCACCCAGTAAGCGATTTTGATGCTGCCGGCCTGATCCGACACGGCACCTTGGATTTGCGTCAAGACGGCGGCACCAGCGATCGCCATGACCATGCCCGAGCCGCCGATCTTCGTATCGTCCTTTAGCCCCGCGATTCCCAAACCGTAAATGGTCGGAAACATCAGGGACATGCACGCAGAGATTATCATGAGAGTGTACACCCCGAGGAACCCAGTGTCGTAGATCGTGATCAAACAGCAGACCACGGCAATCACGGACAAGGCTGTTAGCAGGTTCCGGGGCTTGACGAACCCCATGAGACCCGTGCAAGCGAATCGACCCACCACAAAGAGAATTAGCGACACGATGTAATAGGTGCCACCCGCCTGTTCGGCCGTCCTCGGCAGCACAAAATCGAGCTTGAGCCATTCACAAACGTTGTAGACTCCGGCGGCAAACGGCTCGACGTTGCGTAAGGCTTCGGTGATCTGTTCCGGCGAGGCGTCGGTGCCCAATCCCTTGACAACGTTGTCAAGATCGAGCTGTGCCATGGTATAGCGGATGATGTAGGACCAAACGGCGATTTGGGCACCAACGTAGAAGAATTGAGCGGCGACGCCGCACATGTAGTTCAGATTTCGGCGGAGCCGGCCGAAGGTGCCTATCAGATCCAATCGCTTATCGTCTTCCTTCAGACTTGGCATCTTTGTCAGGAGGATCGCGACGAACAGGCAGACCATCAGCAGGCCCATGACCAGATAGGCCGTGGTGACGGCATTGATCTCTCCCGCTTGGATCGAGGCCAGTTCCTCCGGAGGAAGTTCCGATCTTTGCTCAGCCGTTTTAACGTTCAGTTGCGAAAGCACGAAGATCTGGCTGACGACCACTCCCGTGATCGCACCAAACGGATTGAACGATTGAGCGAAGTTCAGCCGCTGCGTAGCGGTCGGCTCCGCACCGATGGCACACACGTAGGAATTCGCGGACGTTTCAAGAACCGAGAGCCCGGCGAACAGGATTACCAGGCATACCAGATACAGCATATAACAAGTATCCAGGCTACTCGCGGCAGTGAATCCCACCGGATAGATCAGAATGGCCCCGCCGGCGAACAGCCCCAATCCCAGCAGCACGCCCGACTTGTACGTAAACCGTTTGATGAACAGGGCACCGGGCAGAGCAAAACACCCGTAACCGAGCAGATAGCAGGCTATCTGAATCCAGGCGGTCTTCGTGTCCGACAGACTCATGATCCTCTTGAAGGTCGCAAGCATCGTGTCCGTCAGGTTGTTCGGCACTGCCCAGGCAAAGAACAACGTGCACAGCAAGGCGAAAGGCAGAAGGATGCCCTTGGGAACTACGGGGTGTTTTTCCATCGGTATCTACTTCGTGGCTATAAGGTTGACGTTCGAGCCTCTGCTTCATATGCGGCCGCCGGTTTGAATTGTCCGCATAACTCGTTTAACCCGAAGCCGGAGGCGATGGCGGGCGCCAAGCGTGGACGATCGATCGCGCTGCCCGCCATCGCCTCCGGCTTCGGGTTAAACGATGATGGCGGAACTGATTCTACGAGAAGGAACTGGCGATTCAAGGGGAAAGGACTAGTATCCATGCGTAGTTGCGCACATCTCCACTTGCGTCACAAATCGCGAAGAAGGCGGTTTCCGCTCTCGAAAACTGCTATCATCGGTGTGGTACGCGTTAGCAACCGCTTCAGAGCGTGGAGGGCTACATCATGGCGGCACCCGTTTTGTACTGCCGAGGATGTAACGAGGAGTTTACGGCGACGGACGATGATCCCAGGTGTCCGCAGTGCCGGCAACAAATGACGGCATGCGACGAAGCGCCTACGCTGGACCTGGCCGAGACAGCGGCGGGGACCATAGAAGATAATCGCCCGATCTCCACCGACATCAGCCGCCATCTGGTGGGCAGGCAATTCGCTTCTTACACGATCGAATCGTTCTTGGGCAAAGGCGGCATGGCTTGGGTTTTCCTGGCCAGGCACAATACGCTGCACCGCCCGTGTGCCATCAAGGTGCTGTCTCCCGAGTTGCGGAGTCGCGATGACAGTTTTCTTGATATGTTCATCGCGGAAGCCCGCGCCGCAGCGTCCGTGATCCATCCGCACATCGTGACCGTACACAATATCGGTCAAGCCAATTCGTTTCATTTCATCGAGTTGGAGTACGTCCCGGGCGAATCCTTGCAGCACGTGGTGAAGCGCGAAGAGAAGTTCGATTCGTCTCGCGCAACCCGTTTTCTGGTGCAGGCTTGTTCCGCGCTGGCGGAAGCTCACCGTCATGACCTCATTCACCGAGATTTCAAACCGTCGAACATCCTGGTCGGCTCGCGAGACTTTGCCAAGCTCGCTGATTTCGGACTGGCCAAAAGGATCTCGTCGGACCAGTCGGAAGACTCGGACGAATCACTGACGGGAACTCCCTATTTCATGGCACCCGAGTTGTTTCGTCGTGTACCGGCCACGCGGCAAAGCGACATGTACGCTGTCGGCATATCGTATTTCTATCTGTTGACGGGACAGTTTCCGTTCGTTGATCGGAAGGTCATGCGATTGGCCGCAAAACATGCCGCCGCACCGATCCCCGACCCTCGGGTCCAGTGCCCGGAATTACCGGAAGGCGTGGTCGATCTTGTGAATCGCTGCATGGCAAAGAACCCGGCAGACCGACCTGCCGATGGCCAGGAGCTACAGGAGGAATTGCAGGTAATCTCGCGTCGTCTTCGCGACGTGAAGTCGTTAGTTGTCGAGGCCGTGTCGGAGATGGACGCATCGTGGGAATCCGACGGTGACCGAGTTACCATCGACGTTCGCTTGCCGAACGAAAGGTCGCAGCGGGTTTACGTTGAGGAGACGGATTGCTGTCCGTGGTCGGAACAACTGCTGAAAATCTACAGCCGGTGTTGTCCGGTGGACGAAAGCTACTATCGCCGAGCGTTGGAGTTAAACGCCAATATTTGCCACGGGTCGCTATCGATCGAGAAGCTGGAAGGTCAGCCGTTTTTCGTGATGGGCAACACTTATCCACGATCCACTTGCGATCCGGAAGAAATCCGACACAGCGTACAAGATGTAGCGAATTGGGCCGACCGGGTGGAACTAGCCCTGACCGGTCAGGACCAGAATTGACCCCGGTAGGTCCCGTCTGCCGGACGGGACCTTGAGCTTCAACAACCGTTCATTCGGGCAGAGCGGAAACTATCGTTGGAGTTCACGCTTTAGCGTGTCTTCCCGGAGACAGCAGAAGCCGAGCACGCTGAAGCGTGAACTCCAACAACCCGAAGGTCCCGTCCGGCAGACGGGACCTACCAATGTGCGCCCGACCGAAAACAAGAGGGAAGACACGATGAGTATGCGATATCAGTGGCTGACTGTCCTTGCAGTGTGCCCCTTCGGCCTGGATTTGGCTCTAACCTCGAATCACTCGCATCTCTTCGCAGCACAGCCCAATGCGCAACAGGTCTTAGACAGCGGTATCCGGCTGGAAGATGTCGGCGGGCGACCTTATCTGGACTACGTTCGCGAATGCGTCGACCTGTTGATCCAACATGGCACGGACCGCTACGGTTCGGTCCGGAGCCCGATGCTAATGAACATCCTCGACGTGCGCACGCGCGAATGTCCCGCGGATCCCCTGGAGTTGGACGAGAGTTTCCGCGTGACTCGGCGAGGCCGACGCGGACCGAGTGGCGGCAATCTGTACGCCGATCTGCCGACGATTGCAGCCATGGTCCGGCTGTCGCGAGCCAGCGGCGACGACCGCTACAAGCAGTTTGCCGCGAAATCGGCCAACCACACCATGACCGAACTGGTCGACGACAAGGGACTTTTCTGGTGGGGATGGCATCGTCATTACGACGCGTTTCGCGATGTGATGACTGGGCACGCCGGCAACCACCACGAGATTCACGTCCAGCGTGTCGACTGGCCATTCCTTTGGGAGGTCAATCCGCTAGCAGTCCGACGAGAGATCGAGGCCATCTGGGAGTGGCACGTGATCGACAAGACGACGGGCGAAGTGAATCGGCACGCCGACGGGCATCGCGGCTGCGATTTTGCCATGAGCGCCGGCGAGATGATCGGTGCCTTCGCCTTTCTCCACACCAAGACGAACGACGATAAGTGGCTGGATCGCGGCAAGCTGCTGGCGCAATACTACTGGGAAAGTCGCAACGAACAGACCAATCTGATCGCCAACCGGCCCAACGCCGGTATGGATCGTTTCGATGGATCGCACTTCGACACGTCGATAACCGCTTTTCTTTGTCGCGGTCTGCTGGATGCTCACGAGTATACCGGCGACCCGCTGTTCCGCGAACACGCGTTGGCCTATCTCAAGGCTTATGCCAAGCACGGTTACGACGCCGGGACGGGCAAGTTCTGGGGCTGTCTGAAACTCGACGGCACACCCGAACCGGGCCCTCGCGTGGTCGGCGGATACGCCCAATACGAGCCGCGCGGCCCCATCGACCTTTGGCAGCCGTACGCAGCCGGTTACGAGCATCCGATCCACTCGGCGCAGGTTTACGCTCGGGCATACGAGACCACCGGCGACGAAGTGTTGCTTGAGGCAGCAAAGCGATGGGCGGAGTTTATCCGCGCCGGTCTACCGGCCACAAGTTGCCTGAACGCAACCTGGTACCGCGTATACGCCGAGCAATGGGCCCCACACGGAACCTACGCCGGCAAATACGGAAGGACGATCTCGTTCTTCTGTCACATGCAGCGTCTGACGGGCAACAAACAGTACGGGCAAACCGCTCGACAAGTCGCATCCGAAGCCGTCAGCCGCCTGTACTACAAAGGCATGTTCCGCGGGCACCCGGTCAAGCCGTACTACGAGTCGATTGACGACGTGGGTGATCTGCTCTCAGGCCTCTTGGATCTGCACGAATTGACCGCGAGCTAGGTTCAGTTGGAGGACTCCAGTGGCCGCAAGTCACAGATGAAGGTAGACTGCTCCTTAACCGATAGCGTCGATACCGCGAGGTATGTGACGCGAAGTCGGCGATGGCTGGCCTGATGACGGAAGTGGAGTGTATGAACGAGACCTTGAAGGACATCGAACGACTCGAAGCCGACCTGTGGGAGGCGGCCGATAACCTGCGTGCCAATTCCAAGCTGACCTCCAGCGATTATTTCATGCCGGTGCTGGGCATCATTTTCCTGCGCCACGCTGCGAATCGCTTCGAAGCGGCGAGCCGACAGATCGAAGAGGATCGGGCCGCGGGCCGGATGCCTAAACGCAAGGTGCTGCCGGCTGATTACATCCGCCGCCGGGCTCTCTGGTTGCCGAAGACGGCTCGTTACGACTGGATCATGGGAAAGGCGGCCACCAGCGGCACTGATCTCACGAAGCTGGTGACCGGCGCTATGACGGATATCGAGACCAAATTCGAGCCGCTTGCCGGCGTACTGCCGAAAGACTACGGCATCTTCGAGCCGACGGTGCTCGAAGACCTGATGCGGTTGTTCAATAGCGAGCAGATCACGCAGGCCACCGGCGACGTGTTCGGCCGCATTTACGAGTACTTTCTGGCCAAGTTCTCCATTCAGAAAGCCCACGACAACGGCGAGTTTTTTACGCCGTCGTCGCTGGTCGAGACCATCGTCAACGTGATCGAACCGGACCATGGGACAGTGTTCGACCCGGCGAGCGGTTCCGGCGGCATGTTCGTACAGTCCAGCCATTTCATCGAGCACGCGGGCGGCGATACGGCGCGCAAAGTGGTCTTCTACGGCCAGGAGAAGAACCGCGACACCATCCGCATCGCCAAGATGAACCTCGCAGTCCACGGGCTGGAGGGCAAGATCGCCGAGGCGATCACGTATTACCAGGACGAGCACACGCTGGTCGGCAAATGCGACTTTGTGATGGCCAATCCACCGTTCAACGTCGATCTGGTGGACGCCGAGCGGATCAAGACCGACCCACGGCTGCCGTTCGGGCTGCCGGGCGTCACTAAAGGGGGCGGCAAGAACAAGGGCGCAGCAAAGAAGCGCAAAGGAACCGTTTCCAACGGCAACTATCTCTGGATTTCCTATTTCTGGAGCTACCTGAACGAGCAGGGCCGCGCCGGCTTTGTCATGTCGTCCCAGGCGTCCAGCGCCGGGCATGGCGAAAAGGACGTGCGCAAGAAGATCGTCGAAATGGGCGATGTGGATGTGATGATATCGATCCGTTCAAACTTTTTCTACACACGCTCGGTGCCCTGCGAGCTGTGGTTTTTTGACCGCGCAAAACCGAAGAAGCGGCGCGGCAAAGTGTTGATGCTGGACGCCCGCAACATCTACCGCAAGGTCACGCGCACGATCAACGACTTCTCGCCCGAACAGATGCGCAACCTCTCGGCGATCGTCTGGCTGTATCGTGGCCAACGCGACCGGTTCTTGAAGCTGATCCAAGACTACTTCGCTGCTATCTGCCGCGAGGCTGCGGAGGTGTCGAACTCGTTGTCTGACTTTGAATGTGAGTTTTCCGCCGTGGACGAAGTTTTCGCCAACGTCCGTTTCGATATCGAACAAGGCGTAGTCGTTGCGAGCAATGCAGAATCGGTTTTCCTGGACGCTGTCGAAGAGTTGTCCGAGGCTTATCAAGCCTACAGCGACGACCGTACGGAGTTGTGGTCCGCGATTGCCAAATTCCGGAAGCGTTACGAAAGCTCGCCGCCTGGAACGAACGCTAAACAACACGCCGCGCGCAGAGCATTCGACCCAATCGCCGAACGCCTCCGAGGTCTGGTCAAACAGGTCGACCAGATCTTCAAACTCACCTCGCGAACCGCCAGTGTAGCCCTCTCGCTCCGCGAGAGGGAATCCGGGGAACCCGACAAAGACCCTCACGCGGAGCGTGAGGACTACACGCTCGACCGCCGCAGGCTCTCCCGCCTGGTCAAGGACCTGGACTCCGCGCGCAAAGCCGCGGTCGAGCAACTCAAGCATGCGGTCTACTTCCATCGCCAGGTCGTGTGGCTGCAAGACCGTTTTCCCGAGGCCAAGCTGGAAGACGTACCAGGCTTGGTGAAACTGGTAGACCGCGCGGAGATCGAAGCCGCCGACTGGAGCCTGACCCCCGGCCGCTACGTCGGTGTCGCTCCCGCGGAGGAAGACGACGACTTCGACTTCGAAACCACCCTGCGCGACATCCACACCGAGTTGGCCGATCTGAACGACGAAGCCACCGAACTGGCTGCCAAGATTCAGCAAAACTTGGAGGAGTTGGGCACATGAGCAAACTCGTGTCGAAAGACTACGCGGATCTTCTGGCGGCGGTGAAAGAGCGGGTCCGCGCCGCTCAATACAAGGCGCTCAAGGCGGTCAACAAACAACTGGTTGGTCTCTACTGGGACATCGGGCGGCTGATTATCGAGCGCCAGCACGGGGCCTCATGGGGAAAGGCGGTGGTGGAAAAACTGGCCGCCGACTTGCAGGCCGAGTTCCCCGGAATCAAAGGATTCTCCGCCGCCAACCTCTGGCGTGTGCGACGTTTCTACGAGTCCTACGCCGCCAACGAAAAACTCGCACCATTGGTGCGAGAAATTGGCTGGTCCCACAACCTGATTATTCTGGAACGCTGCAAAGACCCGCTGGAACGCGAATTCTACATCCGCATGACGAAGAAGTTCGGCTGGTCCAAGAACGTGCTGATCCACCAAATCGAAAATCAAAGCTACCAGGCAACGTTGCTGGGCCAAACCAACTTCGATCAGGCCGTGACGCCGGCCATCCGCGGACAGGCCAAGCTGGCAGTGAAGGATGAATACACCTTCGATTTTCTTGAACTCGGAGCGGAACACAGCGAGCGCGAGTTGGAGCGGGCGTTGATCGCCCGGATCGAAGACTTCCTACGTGCCATGGGTGGAATGTTCGCTTTCATCGGCAGCCAGTTTTCCATGGAGGTGGAGGGCAAGGAGTACTTCATCGATTTGCTCCTCTTTCACCGCCGTTTGAGATGCCTTGTGGCCATCGACCTGAAGATCGGCGAGTTCGAGCCGGAGTTCGTAGGCAAGATGCAGTTCTACCTGGCCGCGCTCGACGACCTGGTGCGCGAACCCGACGAAAACCCGTCCATCGGCATCATCCTGTGCAAAGAGAAACGCCGGACGATTGTCGAATACACCCTGCGCGACGCCCGCAAGCCGATCGGCGTAGCCACGTATCGCACCGTCAAGCGGTTGCCCAAGGAACTCAAGGGCCAATTGCCGTGCCCGGCGGAAATCGCCAAATTGCTCGAGGATGCATCATGAGCGTTCCGCGGATGCAAACCTGGCGCGACATCCACACCGAGTTGGCCGACCTGAACAAGGAGGCGGTCGAACTGGCGGCGAAGATACAGGGGGATTTGGAGGAGTTGGGGGAATGAAGTGGCCGAGCATCAGTTTCTCTGAGCTATTCCGCGTAAAACACGGTTATGCATTCAAAGGCCAGTACTTTGAGTCTGACGGTCCTTTCGTCTTGTTGACACCAGGCAACTTCTGCGAAGAAGGAGGTTACCGGGACCAGGGTGACAAGCAGAAGTTCTACACCGGTGATGTTCCCGAAGCATTCATCCTCGATCAAGGCGACGTGCTCGTGGCGATGACAGAACAATCACACGGATTGCTGGGCAGTTCGGTGTGGATTCCGACATCGAATCGTCTTCTCCACAACCAACGGCTTGGGCGGATTGTTGATTTGGATGAAACTCGCCTCAACAAGCGATTCCTGTACTACCTTTTCAATACGCGTGACGTTCGACATCAAATCGCCGCGAGTGCCAGTGGCACCAAGGTTCGACACACTGCGCCCGACCGCATTGGTCAGGTCGTCGTGAACCTCCCCCCACCCAAGGTCCAGTGCCGTATTGCCGACGTTCTCTCCGCCTACGACGACCTGATGGAGAACAATCGGCGGCGGATGGCGTTGTTGGAGGAGGCGGCGCGGCAGCTTTACCGGGAGTGGTTCGTCCGCCTCCGCTTCCCCGGCCGCGAACATACACGCGTCACCGACGGCGTGCCGGAAGGGTGGGAGCGCGTGCCGGCGCCCGAGGCTATAGGAATAAACCCACGAACACCGCTATCCGATGAACTAGAGCATTGGTGGGTCCAAATGGCAGACCTGCCGACCGACAGCATGGTCATACAGAATGCAGTCAAACGCGAGGGCAGGGGTGGAAGCAAGTTCCGCAACCGCGACACATTGTTCGCTCGCATTACTCCTTGCCTGGAGAATGGCAAAACGGGTTTCGTGAATTTCATGGCCGAGGGGGAAGTTGGCCGTGGCTCAACCGAGTTCATCGTGCTCCGGTCAAAGCGACTGACTCCGGAGTTCGTGTATTGCCTAGCGAGGACCTACGACTTCCGTGAAAATGCGATTAAGAGCATGGTGGGCTCGTCTGGTCGCCAGCGAGTACAGGAGAGTTGCTTTCAAGAGTTCTTGGTTCTCGTACCTTCGCGACGTGTGTTGACGCTTTTCGCCGAGTCGGTTGAGCCGTTGTTCCAGCAAATCAAGGTGCTTCACTTGCAGAACCAGAAGCTCCGCGCCGCCCGCGACCTGCTGCCGCGGCTGATGAGTGGGGAGGTGGCGGTGTGACCGGCGGAAGGAGAAGCGTGATTATCGTTGGGCCGAATGGGGTCGGGAAGACGACGTTCGCGCGCGAGTTCTTGCTGCATGAGGCGACTTGCCTTGATTCCTGTGGCAATCGGCCGGTTTTCGAGTCAAAATGACCCTCTCGCACTTTGATCGATAAAGGAGGCAAACCATGAACCAGCCACCAGCTTCCAGCGAAGACCCCGGCATTCGCGACTCCGAACCCGCCCTGCGCCGGGCCGCCCAGAAGGCTCGCGAACTGGGCGAGCAGACACGGACTCCTGTCTATGTATTGCGTCATGGCCAGATCGTGGATCTTGTTGCAGAAGACGGCGAGCAGCCGAAGCGAAGACAAGAAGGGGACGATACGATCCGGACAGCGCCGATTTGCCCGGACGGCAAACCGTAAAACAGCGCCAAGTTGCGTCGTAGCCCCGCCGGCCCCGTGCCGGTGGTTTACAGGTTTGGCGACTAATGCATGGACAACTACAGCAACAAGAGCCCACCGGCCCCGTGCCGAATGGTACGAGGTTAAGGCTTGCAGGAGCAAATTCCTGCCACGGCAGGGCTTGTCCCTGTCGAGCGATGTTCACAACCAGAACGCGACTCAACCACATCCTGACGCCACGGCGGAGCTTGCCTCCGTCGAGCGATGTTTCCGTGAAAACCCTTTGGAAACACCGTTCCACGCTGGCGAGCAGCGTGGTGACGCAGTGCGAACCGATGCCACGATCTGGTTTTGAACATTCCCCCACGGAGGCAAGCTCCACGGTGGGAGGACATCTCCGCAACCTTAGTCTCGCACCATTCGGCCCCGTGCCGGTGGTGAATCGCTTTGACAACTATACGCGGAACCACGATAACACAAACATTGCCGCTTGTTTCCAAACCCTCTCCCACCGGCACGGGACCGGTGGGGAGTCGGTGCTGGCAGCAACCGCCGCTTAGTGTTCAAACCCGTTTCCACCGGCGCGGGGCCGGTGGGGAGTCGGCAATATGATTACCGACGTCAACAGCGAAGACCGGCTCGTCCAGCAGACGTTCGCTGACTACCTGCGCGATGAACTCGGCTGGGAGAGCGTCTACGCCTTCAACCAGGAGACCTTTGGCGCGCACGGTACCCTGGGCCGCACGAATGAACGCGAGGTGGTGCTGGCGCGGGATCTGCGCGCAGCTCTGGCTCGGCTCAATGCCGATTTGCCCGAAGCGGCTCGCGAGCAGGCAATCGAGAAGCTCACACGCATCGATTGGGCACGTTCCCTCCTGCAGCACAACTGCGAATTCTACGGGTACATCCGCGACGGAGTTCCCGTGGAATGGCGCGATGCATCCGGGGCAACACACCGCGAACGCGCCCGCGTGATCGACTTTCAAGATGAAATCGGCTTGGACGGAAAACCGAACAATCGTTTTCTTGCCGTGCGCGAACTGAAGATTCAAGGCGTGCGCGTGCCGCACTACAATCGCCGGGCCGATTTGGTTTGTTTCGTCAATGGCCTGCCGCTGGCGTTCATCGAACTGAAGGCCGTGTATCGCAACATCCGGGCCGGTTTCGACGAGAACCTGACGGACTACCTGAGCGAGCACAGCATCCAGCACGCCTTCCACCACAACGTCTTCCTGGTCGTGAGCAATGGCGACCGCGCCCGCTACGGTTCCATCACCAGTCGCTGGGGACATTTTGTCGAGTGGAAACGGAACGATGAAAAGGACAAGGGGCGTCTGGACGCCCAAGCATTGCTGGATGGGATGCTGACCAAAGAGCGGCTGCTGGATCTGGTCGAGCATTTTGTCCTGTTCGACGACAGCCGTCCGGGCGGCACACGAAAGATCGTGGCTCGCAACCATCAGGTGCTGGGCGTGAACAACGCTGTCGCATCGGTGGTCGCTCAAGAAGAACTCAAATCCCAGTTCCCGCCAGAAAAACGACTGCGTCATCGCGTCGCTATAGTCGAGCCGAAGCCAACCGTGCCGTACCCGCACGCGACGCACGAGCAGGAGGATGCCGTTTCGCTTGTAGCCGATCAAGCCCCCGACACCACGGCGTTAACAGAACGGACCCGCCATGCCTTTGAATTGCTCCTGGTCGAGCGGGCTCATCCCGATCTTGGGCGGTTGGGCGTGTTTTGGCATACGCAGGGGAGCGGCAAGTCGTACTCGATGGTGTTTTTCAGCGAGAAGGTGCGGCGCGTCGTGCGCGGCAAGATTGTGAACGAGGCGATTCGTGCCCAGGAGCCCGGAGAGGACCATGCCGAAGGTCTGACGGTGGATCTGAGCCAGATCGACTTCGTCAAGCTGCGCGACGAGTTCGCCAAGCGAGTGAAACGAAAACACGCGGCTTTACAGGACATCCGGGATGTGGTCGAACAGAAGCTACAAGCGATGCTCGCTCGCAATCCGATGCGGATGGATTACTACAAGAAGTACCAAGAGATCATCGCGGACTACAATCGCGAGAAAGACCGCGTCACGGTCGAGGAAACGTTCGCGAAGCTAGTGGAACTGGCCAGCAGCCTCGACGCCGAACAGAGACGCGCGGTTGAGGAAGGGTTGATCGACGAGGAACTCGCCATGTTCGACCTGCTTTTTTGTGAGAACATTACGAAGGCGGACCGAGAACGGCTGAAACAAGCCAGCCGCTCGTTGCTGGGATCGTTGCGCGAGTTAGTTGCCCCAATGCCCGCGTGGACACAGAACGCTCAGACGCAGGCCGAGGTCAAGGTGTTCATCCTGGACAGTCTCTGGCAGAACTTGCCACGTCCGCCGTATTCCGATCAGGACTGCGAAGTGCTGGCCGAGCGGGTATACGACCACGTCTGGAGCCAGTGCGTCGCCGGCAGTTTCGCGGCCTGATGTTTTGCAGCAGTCAAGTCGCCACCTCGATCACTCCGCCCAGGATCGTGACTGAGACGGTTCTTCGCACTGTGTCGTTCCTCCGGCGCTCGTCGTGCAGCCGATGGTCCCCCTGGAGCCACGTGAGTATTCGCCGAAGAGGTGGAAGGAACGTGAGCGGAACGGCGCTAGCCGCCGGTTTCCCTGAAATACCGGTGGCTAGCGCCATGCCGCTCACATCTTCGGCGAATACTTACCCTGGAGCGCACCCATCCTATTTCAACACGGGCACTTTGATCTTGCCTGCCAGATCGAACAGGAACTTGCGCGATTTGTCGTACTCTTCGGCGCCCTTCATGTGTTCGATCATCAGCGGTGCGTCGCCGGGCAGTGCGGCCAGGCATTTCAGGTAGGTCTTGTAGTCTATCGAGCCGGTGCCCAAAGTCACTTCGCGGAAGTGCATTTGCATCTCGACGTCCCACGTCACGTCCTTGGCGTGGCAACTGACGATCCATGGACCGAGCTTTTCGAAGCACTCTTCGATCATCTTGGCGTTTTGATAGAAACGCGCGGGCGAGTTGATCAGGTTGCAGGGATCCAGATGGACAGCAAAGGCGTCTCGCTGGACGGCTTTGATCAGCTCGACGTACGAGTCGGCACTGTCGGGCAAGGCCCATCCCATCATTTCGTAACAGAACTTCGCCCGCTTCGGCTTGACTGCGTCGATGATCTTCCGCGCATTTTCGACGATCTCGTCAAAGAACTTCCGTGACAGGTTCTCCGGATGCGGACCGTACCAAACCTCGGTGTTATAGGAACCGGCGATGTCAACACAGCATCGTGCGCCGATTTCGTCGGCCAGAGCCAGTCCGTCGGTCACGCGTTTCAGGTTCTCTTTACGCTGGTCCGGCTTGGCTTCCAGCAGGTTGCACCAGCGGCCGACCTCGGCAATCACCACGTCGTGCTTGGCAAAGGCGCGCGAAATCTCTCGAATGCGATCGGTTTCGTCCAGAGCCACACGCGGACAATAAGCGGCGGCATAACCGAGCTTTCGGTGAGCCAGAGCCAACTCTTCCGGATCTTGGGGAGCGTCGAAAACCGGGGCCCCCACACGAATCGGCTTCAATCCCTCGGTCTGCCGGGCCGCCGTGCCGCGCGCGGCCGCTTGGGAAAGCAAACAGCCCGTGGCGGCGGCACGCTTAAGGAAACTGCGCCGGTCGATCGGTGATGCGTTCATGGTGGTCTCCTGGACGTTGATGGCAAACTTGGACAGCCGCTCACTTGGGCAGCAATTGTATCGCGTCTACGACGACGTAGCCGTCGGTGTCTTTGTTTTCGATGATGATGTTCGTTTTGCGGCCTGCCGGCAACTGGAATTCGCCCAGCGTGTGAAACAGGTTGTCGATTTCCGGCCTTTGTCGCTGGTTAACGATGACCGTCTTCGGACCTTGCGGCGTAGTGATGGTCACCGGTGTATTGGTGGCCCGGTTGCTGAAGGGAACATAGGCGATGCGCACTTCATATGTGCCCGATTTGGGCAGATCCGGTGTGAAGACGATCGACTTCTGGCCCTTGCCGTCATCGCCGTCGTGCAAGTAGCCGTCCAAGACGTACGGCCGTGCGTAGGTGGAGTTCACCCAGCGGCCGGTCTGTTTCGCTTCGCCAGCGTCGATTACGATGCCCGGCAGTTTCTTTGGATCTACGTCGATCATCCAGACTAGCGCCGGAGTCTCGTCGCGTGCGGCCATGTTTTTCGCGGCACGGTTCGCTATGTCCACCAACCGCTGCGGTTCGTCGTAAACGCGGATCTCGGACACGGTGCACGGTCCGGCGAACACGACGCGAAGCGCGGACGCACGAGTTTGCGCGAAACCCAAGACATGCCGACGATGTCGAACGTCAGCCCGACTGACGATCGTCTCCCACCGATTATCCTGGAACGCCTCGACGCGGAAGCTATCCGGTGCGTGTGCCTTCGTCGCAAACGTCACGTGAACCATGTTGAACGATACGGGCTGGTTCCACCGCAGTTCCAGCCAGTGTGGTTCCGTGCCGTCGGAGGCCGGGCACCAGGCGTTTGTCTTGTCGTCGGCAGCCCGCGCGTAGCCATTGATTGCATTCGATGCCGCCATGGTTTGGCCATCGTCGCAGGTCTCTTCGCTGGACGCCGTAATGATCGCTTGCCTGGCCAGATCGCGTGGGTCATCATTCTCTAGCCCAATAATGTGCGCGCCGTCTTTGAGCAACTGCTGTTGGAGCTCCTTGATATGATCTTCGTAGACGCCTCGTGGTGTTGTGTTGTGGGCGGCGCACATGGCGGCGGCCGCTCCTGCCGCTTGGCCGATCACGGCGCAGGTGAGCATTACTCGCGTGTCCGACAACGCCATATGGCTGGCCGAAATATCGCGTCCGGCCATCAGCAGGTTGTCGACGTTCTTCGAGTAGAGGCTTCGATAGGGAATCGAATACAACCAGCCTTGGCAGGCGTCGAGGCCGCCGGGCCGGTCCATGTGGATGCCGAACGTGCCGCGATGGAAGAAGCCGTCCGAGTAATGATCGTCCAAACACCAGCCGCCATAGGCCACGCGGTCGGGAAACAGCGTTTGATCGCGAATGTCGTTTTCGGTCAGTACGTAGTCGCCGACCAGCCGCCGGTTTTCGCGTTTGCCCGCCACATGGCCCACCCATGCCAGGCGATGGTACGCCGCCGCCTCGCCCTGGGGCGGACAGTGATTCTTGACGTGGTCCCAGAGCCCATAGATCAACCGCAAGAGATCGTCGCGGATTTCCTCGGCGTCGGCATAGGTGTCGCGAGTTCCACCCAATTCCAGCTTCCACTGCCAGCCGATGTCGCCGCCCAAGATGGGATGCCTGCCCGGCGCGAATTCTTCACAAGTGGGAAACATCATGGCCCACGGCTGCGCCGTGAATGGATGCAACAAGTCCGTCTTGACGCTGACATACTTCAGCGAGTTGCCCATCGTGTGACGACTGGCCTCAGTGGGCGCCCACGGTTCGTTGTACATCGAGCGGGGTTCCTTGCCATGCCGGTATTCGGCGCCGGCCGCCACGCCGATCACTGCGTCGCCGGTGCAGTCGATGAACGCTCGTCCGCGAAAAAGCATCCGCGCGCCGGTCACAACATTGACCGCCTGCACCGAGTCGATCTTCTCCGGGGCGTCTGGGCACATTCGCGCGTCCGTGACGTGTGTATTCAAGTGCAACGCAAGATTCGGCTCGCCACGAACAAATCGCATCAATCGCTCGGAATACAAAACACCTTCGGAGACACGCTGGTTACCGGCCGTGCGATATTCCTCAATCAAGCCCGTCTCGCGAGGATCGAGCGAATCCTGTTTCATATGAGGCCAAACGCCGACCGGCGGTACAAGGATTTCAGTGCTCGCGTTGCCGCCCAGAATGGGCCGGTTCTGAATAAGGACCGTATCGGCGCCCATGCGAGCCGCCGCAACGGCCGCGGTGCATCCCGCCAACCCGCCGCCGACAACGACCACGTCGAACTCGCCCGCATCCTTGACTTCGCGGCTCACGCCACCGTGAAACTCGCGCAACTTGGCAATCGCCGCCATATCAGCAGGCGGAGTCCATTTGAGGTCCTCAACCAAAACGATCGCGTCACAACGACCGTAGTAACCGGTCAAATCGTGCAAACGTAGTTCGACGCGATCCGACAGCTCGAACACACCGCCGTCTTCCCACTGCCAGCCCTTCCGGCCGCTTGCACCAAAGCATTTGTCCGCTGCTTGGCCCCCGACAACAATCTGGAAGCGTCCCGGGTGATGCTCGGGCACCCAGTCCTTTGTTCGCGCCCACAGCCGGTACCGGCCAGCGTGCCGGACGGTGACGTTGGTGACCGCATCCTCAACGGGCGCCCCCAAGCCAACAGCCAGCAGATACGGCGATCCCATCTGGTCGATGAACTGAGCATCGTTGGTCCAACCGCCACATTCTGTGAACTGCTCCGCTTCGATCCAGACGATTTCACCTGCGGCGGCGATATTGTCGAACAGAATGAGGCCGAGTAGCAGAAAGGAAGCGACAGTCCATTTGCATGCCCGGCTGACGATGTGTAGTGCTCGCATTGTGTTTTCCTCCGATGTCCTTGCCTGCCATATTCTTGCCATTCTCTTCCTCGAGCACTAGGTTGGCAAGAATACCAATTCGACATTGACAATATGTTGTCTCTTTCGAGACTTGATCCAATAGGAATTTGTAAAGGTGGCGATGCTGGGAAGCCAGCGTGTGTGTGCCACTGCTTTCGATTGGGGGAAGCCGACCATTTGGCGACGCCCACCACAATCGAAAGCAGTGCCGTCGGGCAAGGGCAACGCGCGCGTACGCATGGCTACGACGCCGGCGGCACTGCTTTGAACTGTGGTGCGTTCATGGGCATGCAGAGCCGAATTAGTTCAAAGCGGTGGCACACGGTGGACAGCCGGCAGTACGAGGAAGGGCGCCCGGCGAAGCCGAGTTAAGATCAAAAGTCTAGTCGTTAGGAACATCGAAACGGACCTCCTCCGCGCCAACGCGTACAAACCTCGTCGTCCACTAACTCGCCACATAGGTCGGAACGCCCACAATGCGAAACAGCAACGTCAAGACGACCGCCAACACGATGGCACATACCACTTACCAGGAGTTGCTGTTGGAGTACACGCCTCGCACGATCCGCAGCCAATCGCAATACGAGCGAGTGCTTGGGCAAGCCGATCAACTGATGCGCAAACGAAAACTGACGCGAGCCGAAGATGACTTACTCGAGTTGCTGTCATCCCTCGTCAGCCAATACGAACAGAACCGTTTTCCCGCCCCTGATGTCGCTCCCGGTGAGATTGTCGCCCACCTGATCGAATCACGAGACGTGACCAAAGCTGAGGTCGCCCGAGCCACCGGCATTCCCCGCCAGACGATCACCCACATCGTCAACGGATCGCGGGCGGTCAGCAAAGCAAACCGGGCCAAACTGGCAAATTACTTTCACGTCTCGCCGGACTTGTTCCTCCCCGCCGAGTAGGAAAGCGTTATCCGAGCCGCAGTCGGTCCGTTCACCCCGCTAGGTACCATCCAGCTTTGTGGCTCCGGGCAACTGGCTGGCTCCGGCGTCCTGCGGAACGAAGTAGGGTATTGGCGTTTCGGATAGCTTGTAGAGAAGCTGCCTGAAGATGCTGTCGCGAACGCTCGCTTCGTTGACTTCCTTGCCAAGGACCGTCACGGAACGAGGATCGTAAGCGATCTCGTGCTTCCAGAACGTCTGGTTTCCGTCGCGTGTGGCCAGCGTCATGGCGACCTGGGCGTTCGTTGCTTGGACGGTTCGCCCAGTCTTTGGTCCCATGATGCCCTTTCGTTCGTACATGGTCTCGCCTTCCGACTCGCTGTAGCCGACCTTCAGCACCACCGGCTGATCGTCGGCGATCGCGATTTCATCCACGCGAAACCGCGTTTCGTACATCTCGGTCAATCTAGTGGCCGTGTCCTCCTTGGTTCCGAAACGAAGTTGCCCAATCTCGAAATCCAAGCTGACGGAGCCACCGGGTTTCAGGTAGGCTGGCGAGCTGCCATTTATGGCGGCCAGGCCGGCTTCGATCTGGGGCCAAGGGATGGGAACGAACCGTAGCGTCTTGCGTGCATGGGGGCCTCCCTGGGCGATCCAACCGTCGGGCAACGTGCGTCGTGCGGTCAGGCGGTCGACGATCGGCAGTTCCAGGTTCCATACGACGCGTTGCGTGTTTCGCTCGATGACCGTGCCCCCAAACAGACACCAGCCTTTCGTGCCAATCCATTCGACCGCCGAACCTCGGTAGGCCGAGGCCGTCGGTGGTTTGCCCGCGATTTCCACTTGATCGGCGGGCGTTCCCTTCTCCATGTCAAGCAGAAGGAGATTCGAGTTGGTGCTCGAATAGACGATTCCCAGTTGCTTCCCGTCAGGTGCATAGGACATCCCACGAAAGGCACCGGTGCGGTCTCCCAGGAATTGCTTGACCTCCACCTGCCCCACAAGCTTGCCGTCGATTACATCGAATACCGACAACTCGTTGTTGTGGGCCAACGCCGCCACGTAACGGCCGCCCGGGCTGACCGCGAACCGATCCTTGGTGTAGTTGGTGTCGAGTTCGATTTCCGCGAGGCGCTTTCCCTCCATCGTGTCAAAGACCCGCAAGAGGTAGGTGGTGCCCTGGCCGATGGACCCGTAGGTGTATGTAAACAGTCGCCCCGGCGCGACGAACTGAAACGCCTGCAAGTGTTTCTGAGGGTGGTCGCATTCGATTTCGCGCACCAACTTGCCCGACTGGAACGACCAGATATCCAGTTTGGAATAGTGCTTCGAGTCGTCCGATTTGACCGCCAGTTGGCTCCCATCCGGGCTCAAGGAATACTCGCTTCTCGCTTTCACGGCCTCTTGCATCTGGCCCGCTTTCTCTCCTGTGAGCAAGTTCCAGAGCTGAACGTTGTCTCCTCCGGTGATCTTCAGGCCCAGTGCCACGAACGGACTGGGAGTCGCCGGATAAATCACGCGGTCGCCCTGGGCCGGAACGGGAATCGATAGGTCGATCTGTTCCGGCCAAGCGGGCGGGCTTGCCGGACCGTCGGCTTGCACCTTCCAACCGACATCCGACTCCGTGGCCCCGGAGGACTGGGAACTCGGAATTCCACTCGCAGGAGTCGCAGGGCTCTGGGGCAACGACGTGCCGGGAGATGTCGAAGCGGGAGCCACGGAAATATCGCCGGGCGAGGATGTGGATGAATCCGCCACCGTGTCGTCGCTGGAGACGAAGAACAGCATAACGCCGACGACTACCGCGATCAGCAGCAAGACCGCGGCACCGCCGATGCCAAGCAACAGCAACAGTGCAGTTCGATTCGTGCTTCCGTTTTGCGGCGCCACTTGATGCGACGGTAGATATTGACCGCCCGACGCTCCCATCGCCGGACTTGACAAGTCGATTCCATCAAGTCCGAGCGGATCGTCCGCTGGCGCCAATTCCGGCGAAGCGTTCGGGACGGTGAACACACCACCGCAAGATGGGCATTTCACTCGCTTGCCCGCCAATTCGGCCTTGGCCTGAAACGCTTTCCCGCATTGGCATCTGGCCTGTATAGACATGAAGACAATCTCCCTCGGCCTCTTGGATGTCACTTCGACAGATAGAGCGATCGTTCAGTTCCCATCGTCGGCTTTGAGGCGAGCCTCGGCGAGCAAACCTCGGCAATCCCGAAGGTAGCCTTCGATGTCTGTGTTCTCGATCGCATGCTCCAAGTGCGAGGCCGCCAGCTTGAATTCACCGGTCGCCAGGAACACTTCGCCCAGATGCCGGTGCCAGAAGTGAATCAACAATTTGCTGCGCTTCTCCGGTGTTGAAGCAGTCGCCTTCTTCGCGGCAGCCAGGGCTTTGTCGTTCGCACCTTGTTTTAGCCAAGCGGAAGCGGCTTCCTTCCAGTGCCATGCGGCGAGATTTTCGTCCAGCGGAGCGATCTTCTCGTACAACTCCGCACTCTCGCTGTACTTCTTCTGCCGCACAAGCTGCATGGCCAGTTTGGCTGTCGTCGATACGTCCAAGGGCTTATCAGGCTCCAGATCCATCATCCTTTGCAGCAATTCGGCGGCGCGCTTTGGGTTGGGTCTGGCTCTGTCATAGACTTCGCTGAGTATGTACAGCGATGTGCGGTCATTGGAATCTTCCTTAAGTACGCCCTCATGTCGCGAAACGAGGCGGTCGAGCTTGCCACGTTGGTACATGAAGCTCACCAAATCGCGTCGAGTTAGAGACCGTTTCGCATCGCTATCGGTATGACGGATGATGAACTCGCATGCTTCGACCATCTTGTCAACGCCCGACAGCCTTCGGTAAGTGGGCCTTAATGCTTCATAGATCCTGATTTTGAAAGCGTCATCGCTTGCCAGCCGCAGAGCCGCTTCGAATGCTTTCCTCCTGGCCGCAGAGTTCCCCGCTATCCCCGCTCGCCACGCTTCTTCGGCGCTCCGGTACTTGCTGTCCCTCGACTTGGTATCGGACGTTGCCTCAGCCGATCCGGCGGCCGGGGCGGTTGCATCGTCGGCTTGCTCCGCGTCCTTGGATTCTTCTGCCGCGGCGTTGTTGCCGTCTGCCGCCAGAGGCACGGGCGATTCTGGTTCTCCAACTTGCACCTCGTCGGCCATCGAATCCGGCGTCGTGCGCAACGTGAAAAACGAAAGTGCGAATACCGCGGCAATCAGCAATCCCGAACCGAAAGCGCGCCAGGCGGTCGGGCAATCCGTTTGTACACGAAAACCGTCGTCCAGCAGCATGGCGATTCTCCTTTTCAGTGAATGAGGACGTTCCCAAAGTCCCAACGTGGCCGTCATCAATCTTGACCGATCTGCAGCATTCGTGCGGAACCAGTGCAGCAGAACCTCCGCGTAATCAGCCGTATCACAACACTGCCCCGCCGCGGCGTCGGCCAGCAACTCCTGATCGACTTGTACGCGTCTGCGAAACGCCCAGTACAACGGGTGAGCGTACAGAACCAGAGCCAAGCAACGCATCAGAGCCAGCAGTCGGAGGTCACCATTGCGGATGTGAGCACATTCGTGCGCCAGGGCGGCTTCCAAGCCGACTCGCGACTCGGCCTCGATGAACCGCCTGGGCAGGATAATGTCCGCCGCAAAACAGCCGACGGCCACGGCCTGGTTGACGCGATTGCTGAGCATCACCCGCGTCGACGCAGGCTGGTCGGGTAGCACTCGGCCGAGTACAGATTGAATCGGCTCGGCGGCATGCCAAGCCATCAACCGCAAACGCATGGTCAGGATCACGCCGACAGCCAGCCAGATCGCAACTAGCGCCGTTCCGACAAGAAAGCAACGAATCATGATCGCAGTGATCCGGTGCGCAGTGCCGGCACTTGCTTGATTGTTGGTGTGCTCGACCGTATGCCTCGCCGCGGGTACATCCGCAGTCGGATCGGTGAGCGGCATCGGTGCGGAGGATTCATCAGGTCCGCTCGACTGCGGGGCTGCAAGGTCCGCAATCGCGTCGTCGCCCGGCGCAATCGTGGGCGGGCTGACGGCAACTCGATGTGCCGGACTGAGCACGGTGGCGAATGGCAACGAGACGCGCGGCCAACCGGGAGCCGCGGTAATGACTGCCAAACACACAAGGCCGGCGACAGTCGCACGACTGAGTGCCATTCGCTGAGCCGGCTGACGCACCAGTCGTTTCACACCCGCCGTGACGATCAGCAGCAACGTGGCCAACAAGTAATAGTCGGCCAGCCAGATCGTTAGATCTCTCATCCAACCGTCCATCACGATTGCCCTTTCTTCCGAGCCGAGCGGCTCCGCTGCTTGTACTCGGAGATCATCGCCTGAAGCTCGTCAAGCTCCTCCTCACTCGGTTGACGCGCTTCCATGGCCCGTACCAAATACTCGTCCATCGCGCCGTCGAATACTTGATCGAGAAAAGTATCTGCCAATTCGCGGAACGTCTGTTCACGCAGGACTTTGGCCGAGTAGCAATATGCCTTGCCCTCGACAGAGTGCTCGACCAAGCCCTTGCGTTCCATCGTCTGAAGCAGGCTCAGTACTGTCGTATAGGCCAATTGGGTATCGCACGCATGCAACTCGTCATAGATCTCGCGAACCGTCGCACGACCGCGGTCCCAGAGGATTTTGAGTAAATCGAGTTCTCGTCCAGTTGGCTTGCCTTCCGGCATAGTCCGCCTCGCAAAGCACAGGGATAACACCACTCCCGCTAAGAAATAACTCGTTTAACCCCGAGCCGCAGGCGACGGTCGCGGTATATCGAGCCGCCCACAACAACCGTCGCCTGCGGCTCGGGGTTAAACGGGCAGGTTCCCATTTCTCACCGCAAGCGTTTCAGGCCACCTACTACGCACCTAGTAGAAACTGCATGTATCGTACTAGACGTCTAGTAGAAGTCAATGTGTGGGTCGCGAATATCTTGCAGAAAATTCCGCGCCGCAAAACGTGCCTGCCGGTCGTTATACTAAAGGAACGATGAATTGGCGTTGGCGGGTCAGAAGGGGGTTGCTCTGAGAGCGCACGACAACTAGCTGTAAAGGAGCTTGCTACGATGGGTACATCGACAATCGCAACATCGAGAGTGGCCACGGCATTGGCCGTTGTGGGACTGACTGTGGCTCTGGCAGGCGCTGCGGCCCAACAGCCGGCGCAGGACGAAGGTTCAAGAAATGTGGTTATCACGACAGACGCACCTGCCACGGGTCTGGCCCCCGACGGTCAGGTACCAGTCCAACTGGCCGTGGCCGAGACAGGGGAGGCCCCGTTTGCAGGCAGAGGGGCAGTTGATCGGCTTGAAGAAACTGGCCGGCGAGCGGCAGAGAATGAACTGCTTCGATGCAAGTACGATGTGATCGACTTCAAGGAACTCTCTGCCACGGAGCAGAAAATCCGGGCAGCCTTGGACGAGGACACGGTCCTCGAATTCATCGAAACGCCGCTAGACCAGGTAATCCAGTTTCTGAAAGAGATGCACGACATACCCATCGAAATCGACACCAGGGCACTCGACGATTATGGAATCGGAACTGATGTCCCAATCACCCGAAATCTGAAAGGGATCACTCTGCGATCAGCCTTGCGGCTGCTACTCGCGGATCTCGAACTGACCTACATCATCAAGCACGAGGTCTTGATCATCACGACAACCGAGGTGGCGGACGCGCATGTGGAGACGCACGTATACAGCCTGCACCGGTTGGGCGATGTCGATTCAGAGGCATTGGCCAAGGTGATTCAGAATACAATTCGGTCCGATACTTGGCGAACCAGTGCTTCGCCGGACAAACCGCCATCATCAGGCGACGCCAAAGCACCGAAGACGCCTCGCCTGGCGGCCATCGAGGCTCTACCGGGCTGTCTAGTGATCAAGCAAAGCCAGCATGCGCACGAAGAAATCACCGACCTGCTCGCGCAATTCGAGCGGTTCGCCACGAGCATGGAGATGTTGCAGAGGGTCTCCGACGATTGATAGCAGGCCGGGAAGCCGGTGGATCGTTGATCGGTTAGCAGGGCGCATCACCTCAGCAAGAGCGACACTATGGACAGAGATCGATTACAGAGACGCGGCTTCCTGCAATGTACGGCCGCCGCGGGAGCAACTTGGGCCGCTGGGTCGATCGCTGGCGGCGACGAGTCACGGGCTTCGAAGCTGGGCGCAGGCAAGGAGCTTCAGTCCCAGGCTGACGTTTTGGTAATTGGCGGAGGCACGGCAGGCACGATAGCCGCGATCCAAGCAGCTCGGGCCGGAGCACGCACGGTTCTTGTCGAGCAAGGCAGTCAACTGGGCGGCACGATGACAGTGGGCGGCGTGGCCTTTCCAGGATTGTTCCACGCCTGGGGCAAGCAGATCATTTCCGGGATCGGTTGGGAACTGGTATGTCAGGCAGTTGAAATGGACGGCGGCTCGTTGCCCGATTTCGCGACGCCGCCACCGCCGCGCCAGCATTGGCATCATCAGGTGCTGATCAATCCATACGTGTATGCAGTGCTGGCCGAAGAGGCGTGTCTCGAAGCCGGCGTGACGATCTGTTACTACGAATTTCCCCTGTCGGTTCAAGCGACGGAGGACGGTTGGTGTGTCGACACCGTCGGCCCGGGCACTCGGCGGCGAATTGTCTGCGGGCAACTTATCGACTGTACCGGCGGTGCGGACGTGGTGGGCATGTTGGGGCTACCTCGGTTACGGGAACAGGAGACCCAACCCGGTTCGATGTTGTACAAGTTCGGTGACGAGTTTCAGGCGGGCCGCGAACGACTGGACGCCGTGTATGTCCACGGCGCAGATTCGTCGAATTCCGTGACCAGGACCCAGGCCAACTTGACGGGGCGCCGCGAGATCCTCCGTCGTCTACGCGAGCGCCAGGCCAACGGCGAGAAGCACGCGCGTCTGGTGCAAATCCAACCCGAGGCCGCTTTTCGGGAGAGCTATCGCATCCAAGGCGAAGTCGTCATAACCCATGACGATTACGTGACCGGCCGGGTTTTCGACGATGCGATCTGCCATGCTTTCTACCCCGTCGATTTGCACACTCGTAGTGGCGTCCGCCCCCATCCGCTCGACGAGGGCGTGGTGCCAACCGTGCCGCTTCGAGCACTCGTTCCCAAAGGTAGCCGGAGGCTGATGGTGGCGGGCCGTTGCATCAGCAGCGACCGTCTGGCGAATTCCGGTCTTCGCGTACAGGCCACTTGCATGGCAACAGGACAAGCCGCCGGTGCGGCGGCCGCGCTGGCTGCCCAGCGCAATTCGACGCCGCTCGATGTTCCGCTTGATGTGATTCGCGAACTGCTGCGGCAAAACGCCGCCATCGTTCCTTTGCGTGAGTGACACAATGAAAGCCGACAAATTCAGACTCTGCACACTGCTGATTCTGGTGGCGTTCCAGTTCTGCGCAACCCCGACGAGCGTGTTTGGCGAACCCGGCGCGTTGGTGGTTCATCCGGACAATCCGCGGTACTTGATGGTGAAGAATGATCCGGCCAGGAAGGCGATTCTCCTGGCCGGGTCACATACCTGGGCAGAGTTTCAGACCTACCGTGAGGAGACGTTTGACTATGACGACTGGCTGGGGAAACTGGCCGGTTGGAAGCACAACTTCATGCGAGGCTGGATATGGGAGGATGGCTTCTACCGGCCTCTGCCGTATGCCGAAGTTGGTGGCAAGTTTGATCTCACTCGATACAACTCGCTCTTTTTTGACCGAATGAAGGACCGTGTACGGCAGGCGGCTCAACAGGATCTGTACGTCAGCGTGATGCTGTTTCAGGGGTGGAGCGTACTGGGCGAGGGAGGCGGCCGAGTGCCTCCGCCGTGGCCTCACCATCCCTTTCACCGCGACAACAACACGAGCGGCATCGACGGCGACTCCAAGCGAGAAGGCAACGGTCGTGCGACGCACACGCTGCAGATTCCGGCCGTCACGCGCTTGCAGGAGGCCTACGTGAAGCACTTTGTTGACGAGTTGAACGGCTTTGACAACATCATTTGGGAGATCGGCAACGAGTGCCATGCGGATTCCGCGTCATGGCAATACCACATGGTCGACTTCATTAAGCGCTACGAGGCGACCAAGCCCAAACAACACCTCGTTTGGCTGAACCTGGGCTCAGATCAGATCTTCGCTGCCGAATGCCACGCCGAACTCGTCTCCCCGGGCGGGCCAAGGCCCTACCTCCGCGATCCGCCAGCGGCCGACGGCCGCAAAGTGGTGATCGCCGACAGCGATCACATCTCCCCGCTGCGCGCCACTCACGAATGGGCCTGGAAGAGCTTCACTCGGGGGCTGCATCCTATCTTGATGGACTGCAAGTATCAGAACCTCACTTGGTGGACCGGCCGAGACTTCCAGCGCGAACACGTCAAGTGGCAGCAGCTTCGCGACGCTTTGACCGTCATCCGAAGTTACGCCAACCGAATCGACCTGGTGAGCCTGGAACCGCAGACCACCGCGTCAAACGCACCCTCCAGCACGCGTTACTGCCTTCACGAAGCTGGCCGGGAGTATCTCGTATATCAACCGGCGCCCGAAACTCCGTTTACCGTCGAGCTCCCTGCCGGCACTTACAACTGCGAATGGATCAACCCCGTCGCCGGAAAGACGCGCGCTGGCAGGATCGAATCCACCGATGGCAAGGTGTCTTTCACGGCACCGTTCCCTTGGCCAGCGGTGCTCTACCTGAGGCGCGCCGAGGATCCTGCAATCAGGTCCCCAGAGCCCACGGAAACTGGAATAAAGAACAGGGAAAACTGACCTCGCACAGTTGGGAAAAGGAAACGAGCGGAAGCTGAGCGGCGGCATTTTCCGTGAACTCCGCGATAGGAAAGCATTACGATGACGTCACCCCAAGACCTCGGCTCGACCGTCATCTCAAGTGCCATGACCGCATTTCGCAACGACCAAAGTAGGGCAGACAAAGCCGCTGCTCAGTTGCCGGATGAAAAGCTGCACGTGGCCCTCGATCCAAACACGAACAGTATTGCCGTCATCATGAAGCACGTCTAAGGAGCTTCCTTATCTCGGCGTTTCGTTTCCGGCACTTCGGGCAGCGATTTGACCAGGTGCGCGCCGCGAACGTACGCCACGAAGTGTTGGTTCAGGCCCTCAAGTCGAAATTCACGCGCACGCGAGCAAACTTGCTCTCGTCGATGGCCAACCCGAAACCTGGTGCGTCCGGGACCGAGCAGCAGCCGTCATTGATCTCATAGTCGTCGTAGATCAAGACGTCGCTTTCGAGTGGGTCGTGCTCGGCACGGTAGAAGTTGGGGACCACCAGGCCGATATGCACTTGCATGAATAATGACAACAGGGAACTCCAGTTGTGCGGAGCGATCAGAATTCCCTGAGGTTCGGCCATCGCCGCCTCGGCGAGGATCCCCTCGATCCCCAACCCGTACATGTCGCCTTGCAGCATATCCAGTGCCTTGGCCTCGACAAACGGCCGATAGGCTTCCACGTCGTCTTGCCCCTCGCCATCTGCCAACAGCGTTTTCCAACCCCGCTCGGCAATGAACTCCTTCAATTCCAGGCAGGGGGCCACCTGTTCGGGAAAGGGTTCTTCGATGAAGTCCAATCGCAGATCGCTTGCGCCTTCCAGAAACCGCTTGGCGCCTGCCAGGTCGTAGCCATTGTTGGCATCTACTCCCAGGTGCACCTCGTCGCCCGCATGCTTACGGATCGTTTCGACAACCTCGACGTCCCGAGCGTCGCCGGCGTCACGGTCCATCCACTTCTTTCCACGGCCGATCTTAATCTTGAAGGCGCGATGTCCCGCCTGCATCCCCATGTCAATCTCTTCCTTGAAGCGATCCTGCCACTTTGCGGCGTATTGTGGCATAAGATCCGACATATAGATCGAGCCGTCATAAACTCGCACCTTGCCTGGTTTTGTGCCCCCCAACAGTTCATAGACCGGCCGTTTCAGTACTCTTCCAGCCAGATCCCAAAGCACCATGGTTCGGGCACCCAACGGACCGGGCATTCTTCGCGAAGCAAGATCGAAGTGCTGAAATGGGTTCTGACCCAACAACGGTGCGAGTGCCTCTTTGGGCTTCCAACAGCGGCCGATCGCTTCCACGCCCATGTTGGTGTAGAGCCGAGCCATGCGATCGCGCGACGTCTGACCGTGATCGCCACGCACGGCGTTCTTCCCCACAAACTTTGCGCGCCGTGTGTGCAGGTCGAAGCTGACGATTCGAGTGATCTTCAGGTCCGGCGGGAGTGATTCCGCTCGCGCCAAACGTCCCAGAAGTGTCGATGCGGCCAAGGTTTCCAGAAACCGGCGTCTGTGCATTTTCATCTCCCTGGTCCTGTTGATCTTCGTCGATGCGTCCGTCAGTCCATTTCAATGGCCCCGGCGTCGCGAATTCCGTCGGTTGGCTTGCGGCCGGACCAGTCGCGCAGGAAGGGCCCTTCGAACTGCCAGGCGTAGACTTCCTCGATCGTGGTCTTGGCATCGGCCAGCGTACCCAGTGCAATCCGAGCGAATTCGAGTGTTCCCGCCAGGCAGCGCCCTTCCGGCGTGCCGCCTACAAACAAATCGGCGTCATTCGCCAGGGAAATCCCCACTGCGATGCCGGCCCCCGATGCTTCCCGTTTGCCATCGACATAGAGCGTCAGAGTCTTGGCGACGCGGTCTGCCTCGGCCACGACGTGATGCCACTGTCCATCATTGACCTTGGTTTGGCTGGCGATTCTGGCAGCCACCTCGCCGCCGCTGACCGAGAAAGTGACACCTCCATCGCTGTCGACGGTCAATGAATAGCCGGCCGTATCCATCTTCTCCAGCAGGACTCCCTCACCGTGGTCGGGCGTTGTGTTGAAATAGGCTTCGAGCAGAAGGTTCGAATCGCGCACCTGCAGACTCTTGTAGCCAGCCTCGCCAGTCGATGCTTCCATGGCAACTGCATAACGCGCGACCTCCGTCTGATCCGACCATTCGCCGGTGGGCGTCATCCATACGGTCACGATGAAGTGACTCAGCCCGGGTTTGCTGACGGGCTTGAAGCGGAATACGTAGGGCCCCGCGCCCGAAATGTCCTTCGCTTCGCCGCCCCAGACATTCATGCCGCCGAAACGACCGCCAGTGCGGGACCAGTGAAGGTCTGCTCGGAGCTTGAGCTTCGAGTCGGCGGCCTTTCCCTTCAGGTGTACTCGTGCTTCGAATGATTTCCCCGGCGCGACCTTCTCAGGCACATCGAACGTGATCCAGTCCAGTGGTTTGTTCGTGATTTCAACATCGTCGGCGCTGGCTGTTGCCTCAAGCTCTTCGTTGGCCAAGACCGCGTACTGATCGCGCCCGTTCAGACGGAGCGCGCCGCGGGTCCAATCTTCGAGCGGACCGTCTACGTAATCGTCAGCCGCAACGTTCACCGCCCGCAGCGGGTACATTGGCTGCTTCTTGTAGTCTTCTCGATTGACGTAATAGGGGGCGAGGTGGAAATGCTCGTCCAGAATTCGCGTCGCGTCATCGCCGGCAGAGTAGAACGGCCACTCGGCGACCGTTGCGTACAGTCCCCACGGCACGAAAACTTGCACGCCCTGATCAACCGCGGCCCCGGTTGGCCGAAAGTCGCCGTCGCCCGGCGCTCTGAGTGGAGACTGTTGTGCGTCTTGCCCCAAGTCCCCAAGAGAACCGCTTCGGCTCAGGGCCTTGCGAAAACTGTCTGCATCGGGGTGCCAGCGGCCGTCCGGCTCGAAGACACCGAATTTCTTCGGGATGTCGTAGAAGATGTTGTTGGCGTACGCGTTCGACTCGTGGTGGAAGTTGGATTTCTGCGTGCCCGCGTCGGCCGCATTGGGGTCGGCCATCGTGTTCGACGGATTGGCATGGCGAAAGACCATCTCGCCCATGCCGTGCCAAACGTTGCCCAAGTACTTGTTGCGACCGGCTTCCGGCGCCTGCCGCCGCGAGCCGATCACGAAGTTGTAGGCCGTATTGTTGAAGATCGTCGCCAGGAAGCCGTGGATTTCCTGAAACGCCGAACAGTTGCCCAGTGCCCCGAGCGGATCTTTGGACCTCCCCCAAGCAATGTTGTTGAAGTAATACTGCTTGAAACCACCGTCCATGTAGTAGGCGTGACCGAAAGAGGATGTGGCCGGTTTGTCGGCCTGGAGCTTATGCCCCCACGTCTTGTATCCGCGAGGATTGCCCGAGATGTTGTTGAAGACATACGCCGGGCCTCCCTGCCAGGTTTCGATGCCGCCCCAGTCGTTGTTGTTCAACAGTGAATCCTCGATCTTGTTGTGGTGGATCAGGATCCGGGAAAGGGGGCGATCGACTTTGGCTGCGGAGCGTTTGCCGCCGTAAACGAAGATGCCGGCGCCGTACAATCGGTGGCCAATATTCCCGGCGATTTCGACCGTTTCGGCGCAGTCGATTTCGATCGCGTGCCCATGGCCGTAGCGGTTCGGACGGCGCCCAATTTGGTAGAGGGCGTTCCGCAGTACTTTGATGTCGTAGAGGCGGCCCTTAGGAAACTCGGCGCCCCAGGCTCCGCCATCTGCCAGCAACACGGCACCGTGGTCGGTATATCGCATCACATTATCGCGAATCACGACGCGGTCGATCACGTCTTCGTCGCCGACGGCCTTCATCCGAACAGGCATATGGACATGCTCGAATCGGCAGTTGGCGACCACAAGATCCTCGCCCGATCCGAGCAGACGGATGCATGCAGGATCAACGTCCTTGCCTCGCGTGGGCGGAGCATCCAGATTCCAGAGCACGTTGGTGAACGAGAACGTCAGACCCGAGATATGCACGTGGCTCATCTGCTGGCTGTCGATCAGATTCAATCGCCGCGCAGCCTCGACACGAACCTCGTTCGGATCGCGGTCATCCGACAGACGCAGGTACAGTCGTCCCCCGTCTCCACGCTTGTGGAACCAGAACTCGCGCGGCGAGTCCAGGTAGTGCGGTTTGTCT
>JADHUC010000409.1 GCA_016784735.1 Pirellulaceae bacterium
CGAAGGGGCTGAAACATGCCAGCCCAGGGCAAGGCAACGCGAGCCTTGCGAGCGTGCCGCCGCCCTGGGTTATCGTGTCCGTTGGACAACCCAGCCCTGAAAGGGCGAAACTTGGACTTCGACATCTGTTTCGCCCTTTCAGGGCTATTGTTTTGAACTGATTTCCCACCCAGGGCGGCGCTCTGTCGCCCTGGCGACTCCGCTCTGCCCTGGGCTGATATGTGTTGGCCCCTTCGGGGCGGATTTCCGCTCATGGCTCACCGCTGTTGTTTCGAAACGATATCCCTGGACACGGCTAGTCGTCCCCGTAGATGGTTACGGTCAGTGTGGTGGTATCTTGTGCGCCCCAAATGTCTGTGACGGTCAGCGTAGCGGTTCGCACGATGGTACTCTCTCCGTAGTTGTAATAGGCATGACTGGTTGTCTGCCCGCTGCCATCATTGCCGTCTCCGAAATCCCAAGTATAGGTGAGCATATTTCCGTCCGGGTCGTTGGAACCACTGGCGTCGAAGGACACGTTAACCGAAGTTGTTCCGGACGACGGCGTGCGAGTTGCCGCCGCCACAGGCGGACTGTTCACGTTCGGTGGCGTGCTGCCGGTGGTTTGGTCGTTGCCGGGTTCGGGGATCATGTCCAGCCAGGCCGTGGTCTGGATGGCCACCAGTTCGGCCATCTTTTGGCTATCCTTTTCCACAGTCACGGTGATCCGTTTGACTCCTCGGTCATCGGTGTTTGTCAATGCGGTGGTCAGGTCATCGGGATCGACGTTGACAATCTCCACTCGCCGTCGCCAGCCGGTCAGATTCGGCAAGACCGTGCCGTCTGTGGCCTGTGGCGGTGACGCATTCCACTGGTAGAAGTCATCCACATCATCCCACAGCGTCCGGGGGCCGGTGCTGCCAGCCGCCTCGGTGCCCTCGACGCCGAAGACCGGTGTGTCGTCCGGTTCGGAGTATCGCGTCGCCAGGATCTCGGACATCAACGCTTCGGCCAAGCGAATCCCTTGCACACGATGACTCGTCGCCCGACTGGCCCTCAGGGCCGAACCGGTCGAGTGCAAGGCCGGCGCGATCATCAGGCCGACGATCAACGTCGAGATCACCACCTCGGCCAGGCTGATGCCGCGTCGTGACCGTCGGGTTCGTGCCGGGTGTTTCCGAAAATGTCGCATGGTTGGTTTTCTCTGAACCGGGTTGTGGGACGGTCTCCCGACCGGCCCACGTCGCCGACCGAAGGTCTCACTCCAGCGGTATTGTTTCGCCCTTTCAGGGCTATTGTTTTGAACCGATACCCTACCCAGGGCGTCGCTCCGTCGCCATGGCGACTCCGCTCTGCCCTGGGCTGATATGTTGTGGCCCCTTCGGGGCGGATTTCCCTCCGCGGCTCACTTCACATACGAACCTAACTGCTGTCCGACACTCGAACGGATATATAATCAAACTCTGCATCGCTGCCGCTGGGCTGGGCGATGAAGTAGCGTTTGCTGTGGTTGTTGAAGCGGAAGTAGTCGAACGTGCCGCGGAAGACTTGGTTGACCCACACGGCTACCAGGTCAGTATCCGGTACGATTACCAGCCGGATGTGGATAAAGTCGCTGCTCAGGTCGGGCACATCGAGCAGCAAGGCGTCATTGGTTCCGTCGCCGGAGTAGATCCGTGCCGTTTGGGTGCCGTCGGTCTGCAGCGCGACGGACGTGTAGACTTCGCCGTAGTCGCCGCCCGTGCGATCGAAGTGCATCCAGAAATTGGCTCCCAATCCGCCGACGGACGTGTTGCGGCATTTGATGTCCACGGTCGTCAATTCGGTGAAATCGTTATCAGGCAATGTGCTCAGGGCGACGCCGTCCGACTGGTCCGCCTGCCACACGCCGCCCACGAGCGATGACGGGTTGAACGTCCCGGTTTCTTCGGTCCAGTCGCTGCTGCCGTCGAAGTCAGCGTCCGTCGTGGTGGGATCGGCGTCGAAGTCGACTTTCCAGTAGGCGGACAGCAATTCCGGTGTGTTCAGTAGATTTGTGCCCGTATTGACCTTCGAGTACCCGCTGTCGCCGATCTGCATGGAAAGGTCCACGCCCGTCAGGTACCGTCGCGTCACAGTCTGCGTGTCGCCGGGTTGCTTGTACTTGCCGTACACCTTGTATTGCATCGAGTCATCCGCGGATGAAATACTCCACGACGCACCGGAGTTATAGGTCCATACGCGGCCGATTCCGCCGTAATCGTCGTAGCGTATTCGGCCCGCACTGGAGCCCGAGATCCGCTTGATCACCAGGCAAATGCCCGCATTCGGCGAAAGCATCGGTGCGTTGGCGAAGGTAAACGTCTCCCACGTGTAACTCGACGACAGTGCACTTTCGTACATGGGCACTTCCGCCAGTACCGTACTGGTGGGCTTACAGTCGCCGGTGGCTGGGCGGAGTTGGACGGTAGCTTCGGCGATAGCGGCCGATTCGATTCGGGCCACGAACTCGACTTTGGTGACCTTCCAACTCGTGGCGTCACTAGGGAGCGCGGGACTGAAGTCGTCCGGATGAAAGTACTGACCGAGCCAGTTGTTCGGAGTGATCACCCAGCCTCGTAAATAGTCCGATCCCGTGTACTGTTTCAGAAGTGCTTCGCTGCTTTCTACTAGACCCTCGAACTCCTCAGCCTTTTCGCGGATGTTGTAGGTCAACGTGAAGTCGTCAACGTCCTCGGCCACCGTATCAGCCGTACCGTGGTTGTAGGTGCGGGTAAGCGGATCGCCCGGCGTGCCCGACCACTCGTAGCGGATCACCTCCGGCTCGCCGTCCGCGTCCCGGTCGGCAACGGCGAACTGGATCATGTTCGCCGACCGATCCGTGATGAAGATCGCGTACCGGATTTCGTCCATCAGTTCGTGGGCTAGTTCGGATGCTCGGATCGTGTCGGACGTGGGCCCCGTGAGGTCCGAACCACGGCTGGCGATTAGAATTACGGATCCCAGGCCAACCAACAGCACGGCGCTCGATGCCATGGCGGCGACCAATTCGATCAGAGAATGGCCCTTCCGCCTCGCGTTTGGTTTTTCCCGTAGCAGAAGTCGCAAGACTTCTGGCCCCGAACTCTCACGAGTTCGGCTACGGGACGGCAGTAAGACGCGTGCGTATCTCATTGGATTGAGGCTTTTCCCGTTTCCGAATCGACCACAATCGTCCGCTGATAGATCCCAGATTCAATAACGACCGTTCCGCCACTGTCCGGTGCGCCAAAGCCGTTGAATTCCACGTCGGAATCCGACGAATCATCAAAGGCAGCCGAAACGATGGAAGCGTTACACAACGAGTCGGACAGATCGACTTCGTAGATCTGCGAGCCGTGATTCAGGTCCGTCATCCCGGTCAGAGAATAGCGGTCGGACGCTACGACAAAAGAAACGGTCTGCTTGGTACTGGTGGACATGGCGTATTTCCGCGCCAGTTCCAGGTCCGCCTTGATCCTTTTCGCGGCCGATTCGGCCCTGTGGTAACACAGTGATTTGTTGAAGCGCGGAGCGGCGGCCGCTGCCATGATGCCCATGATCAGCACCACGATGACCAATTCGATAAGCGTGAACGCTCTGCGCCGAAGGAGCAGCGAACAAGAGACTGTCGAACTTGTAGGACAGGCCACTCGTCGCATCGTTACACCTGACTCTTTCGCCCCGAAGGGGCCACAACATGTCAGCCCAGGGCAGAGCGGAGTCGCATCGGCGACGGAGCGCCGCCCTGGGTAGGGTATCAATTCAGAATAATAGCCCTGAAAGGGCGAAACAAACCGGTTAATCCCACACGTATCGTTCGTCAAATTCGATCCCGTGGCGCTCAAACAACGCCCGCAGTTCGTCCTGAAATGTCATTCTGCGATGGTGTTCTGCCTGGTTCTCGATGTACTTCCTGACTTCCTCCACATTGGATTGACTAACTGAAAAACCGCCATATCCCGCCTGCCATTGAAAATCCTTGTTGCCTGCGGCATCGTCCGTCTTCATCCACTTCGAACTGCCCTTTTTGACTTCTTCAACGATCTTCTTCAGGGCATGATTCTTCGAAAGCGAAAACAGCGCGTGGACGTGATCCTCGACACCGTCGATTACGAGCGCAGGACTTTCCCATTGTTTGAATATGCCAGCCTGGTATGCGAAGAGACGGTCACGAACATCGTCGTGAATCCACGGCTTGCGGTGTTTGGTGCTGTAGACAAGATGGATTAGGTTTTTGACGAGAGATTGGGCCATTGGTGTGCGGCTCCCGTTTTGTTTCGCCCTTTCAGGGCTTGGATTCATGTTGCTCTCGTAACCCAGGGCGGCGCTGCGTCGCCATGGCGACTTCGCTCTGCCCTGGGCTGATATGTGACTGCCCCTATCGGGGCGACGAAGACATTATTGTGCGATTCCAGTTTGTGTCGCCTTTTCAGGGCGTCGATTTATGGTGTTCTCGCAACCCAGGGCGGCGCTGCGTCGCCATGGCGACTTCGCTCTGCCCTGGGCTGATATGTTGCGGCCCCTATCGGGGCGACGGAAAACTGTTCATGTCAATTGCCAGGGGCCGCGTAATCCTCCAGGACTGACGCGAAAGACGAAACGTCTGACATGTCGTCAAGTGAAATCGTTGGCATTTCGGCGTCTTCTATCTTCTTCTGCATCTGCGACTGACGGTGGTGAAGCGCCAGCAGCGTGGCGGTCGCCCCGACCAGGCCGGCTTCGTCCGTGCCGAATTCGAAATCGTTTAGTTCCCAACCGGCTTCCGGGCCGTAGGATTCGCCGGGTGGTAATCGCTGCAACGCCAGCAGCCAGCCGATGGTCGCTTGTTGTTCGACGATCCGGACTACGATCAGACTGTCTACATCGGCAAACATGGCGCCCGCCCGATTGTGACGCAGCCGGTTCTTGACCGCCGGACGCAGTTCGGCCGCCGTGCGGAAGTACTCGACCAGCGATATACACGCGGCGTCGTCCATCGCGCGCGGTCCGTCCCAAACGGCTACCTCACGCGATCCCTCGCGATTCGCTAGGATCAGAGCGACCGCTTGCGCGCCGATGGCATGTCGCAACTCGGGCAATATGGACTTGGCGACCTCGTCGAGCGAAAGCTTGGGATCGAAAAACGTCATCTGCGTGGCTAGGTTCTGCAAATACGTCAGCCGTTCCATGTTGTTGCCGATTTGCCTGGCATAGGCATCCAGCAGTTGACGATCGGCCGAAGGCGTCGCTGGTTCTGATTCTTCCGGTGCACTGGGCGCCGCTTGCGGTCCGGGCTTGCCAAGATCAACCGGTGTGCCATCGGGTTGCCTGACGCTACCTTTCTGGTCGACGCCGACCAGACGCATCGACTGCTCCATAGGCTGGTCTGGCTCGAGGATCAGCGAATACGCACGAGCCCGGCCTTCGCGTTTTGAACGATAGACGCATCGGTCGGCGGCTTCGACCAACATTTCCGGCTTGAATCGGTCAAAGTCGCCAGTGACAATGGCCGCACCGATCGACAGGGTAATCGTTCTGCGCTGGATCCCGCTCGGAAAGGACAACTCGTGAATCGCGGACTGAAGACGTTTGATCGGTACCTCGACGTCTTCCGGCCGGCAATTGCAGCACAGGGCGGCGAATTCGTCGCCCCCGTAGCGAGCAACGATGTCGTAGATCCGCAAGTTGCGCCGCAGGCATGAACCCACCATCGACAGGATAGCGTCGCCTGCCAGGTGCCCACATTCGTCGTTGATGGACTTGAAGCCGTCGATATCGATCAGCACCAATCCCAATGCCTGGCCGCTTCGCTTGGCCCTTTCCCATTCTTCCGTCAGCCGTCGGTTGAACATGGCACGGCTGGCCAGGTCGGTGACCGCGTCCGTGGCGGCTTCTTTCAACAGAGGGTCCAACCGGCTCCAACTCAGCAACAGGTCGTCGGACGTCATCACACCAACCAGATGATCGCCTTCCATAACGGGCACGCAGTGGATGTCGCCACGCGTGATAATATGGGCCACGTCCGCGGCGTCGGCGTCTGGGGTGCTGGTGATGAACTTGCTGGTCATGACCGACTCGACGGACTTCTCCTTCCATCGGTCGTTCGAGGACCACTGAGCCATTTGCGACAGGATATCGTTGCTGGATACAACGCCGGCCACGTTGCCATCACGGTTCGACACGAGCACATGCCGATAGGGGCTGGAACTGAGGATCTCGGCGACGCGATACACCGGAGTCCCCAACGGGACAACGGCCGGTTGCTCCGACATCAAATGCGAAACGGTCAGCCGTCCCTCGTGGAATCGGGTCTTATCGTTCATTTAGCTCCCCTCGGCGGCCATGTAGCCGGTCAAAGCCGATACGCTCGCGGGCACCGCGTGCGGATCGAGATTCTCGTCAGTTTCGTTCATTATCGGTGCCGAGCGGACATGGCCGACGGTCAGTGTGTCCAGACAGCTTTCTATTGAATCCGCACATATATTGTGGATATCTGCAAGTGCCGAGAAGAAGGCTTCCACTACCTTGGCATCCCATTGTGAGCCGGTATTCTCTCGCAGGATGGCCTCGGCCTTTTCGAATGGCATGGCCTTTCGGTAGGGCCGGTCGGCGGTCATGGCATCGTATGCGTCGGCCACGGCGATGATCCGGGCCAGCAGTGGTGTCTCGGTTCCTACCAGTTCGCCGGGATAGCCCATCCCATCGATTCGCTCGTGATGGTGCAGGACTCCGGGCAACGCATGCTGCAGATGCTGTACGTGCCGGAGGATGGCAAAACCGATGACCGGATGTTTCTTGATTTCCTCGAACTCGTCGTCTGTCAGACGCCCCGGCTTCAGGAGAATATCGTCCCGTATGCCAATCTTACCGATATCATGAAGCAGTCCGGCCAGGTAGACCTGCTCGCAGTCGCTGGAGTCTAGTCCGAGTTCTCTCGCCAGACGTTTTGCGATCCGCGCCACTCGATCGCTGTGGCCACAAGTATAAGGGTCTTTTGCGTCGATGGCGCCAGCCAAGGCCCGAATCACGCCGATGAAGAGGGATTCGGACTCCCGAAACAGTTCGGCGTTGCGAGCGTGCGTGGCCAGCATCACTGAAGCCGAATCCATCAAGCCCGCTTCGATCGTGCCGAACTCGCATTCGCTTTTCCGATATGGTTTCGGCCCGAGGCTTCCTCGGCCGGACCACTCGGCCGAGACTTTGTTCACAGCGACCAGCCAGCCGTAGCAGCGTTCGCCTTTCGCGAGGTGCACCACCATACAGGCGTGCAGGGCCTCGGCGTCCGTGAACGTCTCGTGGTCGTCAAGATCGTTGTGGACACACGGTTGCCCCATCGCATCGGCGGCAAAGCAATGAACCAATTGACAATATACGTCGTCGGCGAAAGTGACTTCACCTACGGTACAGCTCACCTCCATCGAATCGTCCAAATCGTGCACGGTGCCCGGGTCGTCGGGTGCGCGGATCAGGGCCAGTGATTCGGCGCCCAGGACATCACACAGTGACGGGAGCACTTTGGCCGCCACCACGGCAATCTGGCTGCTGGCGTCGCAATACTCGATTTGCCCCGCCAGGACACGCAGCCAGGCGAGTTCTTCGAAAGACTGGCTCAGTTGTCTAGCGTAGGCGGCAAGCTGTTGCTCTTGCGCCCTGACTTTCTGTTCCAACTGGGTAGCGGTTTCTTCGTTTCGCTCGTCGCGGTGAGCCATTTGCCTGCCTCGGCTTCGAATAAAGAACTCGGCAACGCGAATTCGGCCAGGCGCGCGCACTGACCGCTGCGAAACCCTAGCTTGCCGAAGTGGGACATGCCAGCAAATAGCCGGATATGCGGCTTCTATGGGTGGGGACAGACGGCCTTGATCGTAGCTTCGTTCGTGTGGGGCACGTTTCTAACGTGCCAATGTCTGTAAGTTGGTGAGCTACGGCACGTTAGAAACGTGCCCCACGTGTTGGCACCGCCAGCATTTCGCAAGGTTATGATCAAGGCCGGGCAGGCCGGTTATGCGGGGCAGCACCAGCCCCCACTCATTGCGAGAGCGTCCAATAACCCAATTCAACCTGAAATCTGAAAAAAGTTTTTGCACCTTTCGTACCACGACCTAGATTTCATTCGAATGGAAGCGGGGCATTTTGCTTCGTGAACGCTTGCGAAGCGGATGCTGTGAAGGCAGGCATTTTGATAGAGAGAGTTTTGTTTCCTTTTACAGCATGGGAGTATCTGAGATGAGACGTAGTGTAGCATTACTGAGAGGAAGGCGGGCTGGTTTCTCCTTGGTGGAGATGGTTGTCGTGATCCTGGTATTGGGAATCATCGCAGCGATTGCCGCGCCGAAGATGTTCAACACCGCGACCGACGCACGAAACAACAGCACAAAGCAGAGTATTGCCGTGGTTCGCGACGCCGTGGAATTGTACAAAGCCAAGAACGAGTCTTATCCGGCGGCCGCGAGCATCACGACCGACTTGAAGGACTTCCTTCGCGGCAATTTCCCGGCTCCGGAGGTCGGTGCCAATAAGGGCGATGCGACCGTCAAGGCGTCCGTCAAAGACCCGATTGATGATGCGGGCGGGACGAACGGCTGGATCTACAACGAAACGTCGGGCGAGTTCCGTATCAACGACGCGACGTTGTTGACTTGGTAAGCAACTCCCCGCTGGAACAAACGGGGACAATCCTCTCTTCGATCTTAAAGCCATCGTCACGTCCGTCGTGGGCGTGCGGTGGCTTTTCCAGCGCCTGGGAGCACTACCGAACATGACTGCAGACAGCCCGAAGATCCTGTTGGCCGAGGACAATCCGGTGATCGCCGATGTGCTTCGGTTCAACCTGGAGCACGCCGGCTTCCAAGTGACCGTCGCCAGCGACGGCCGCGAAGCGATCGAGTTAATCGGTCAGGAGCGTTTCGACGCGATCATTACGGACTACCAGATGCCTCACGTCAGCGGCGAGGAATTCTGCCGTCACGCACGTCAGGACGATCGCTATTCGGACATTCCCATCTTTCTTTGTTCAGCCAAAGGATTCGAATTGGATACCAACCGGCTGACCGAAGATCTGGGAATCACCGGGGTCTTCTTCAAACCCTTCAGCCCACGCGAAGTCATCCAGACCGTGCAGGCGGCCATTGACAAGCGAGGCGTTGCCGTCTGAAGGCGTTCTCGGGAATCCGTTCGAGCCCGCTTTTTCACCAGACGGGGAAGCCGCGACAGCGTGTTGACAGAAGCCCGACGCGCCAGCGAGGGGTCGCCGCCCACCATCCCTCGCTGGCGCGTCGGGCTTGTGTGACTGGTGAGAAATGCCGTCTAGCGGACGACTGGGGAATGCGAAGCGCCACCGGAAAGGCAAAGCTCCCGCTGAGCCGCGTCTTGAAGTCCCGCGTATGCCCTCGCCTCGGCGGGATCTTCCCCCTCTCGATTTCGCTCCCGCCGGATTTTTTCGACGCAGCCTCGAAAAAAAAGCAAGAATGGTATGGACAACCAACGTGCCCTAGGGAGTACTGGCATGAACGTAAGACCGCTGTCCGAGCGGCTAATCGGGCGTTATTTATTGTTCGGCCTGGCCGGGCTGTTTTGCTTTCTTGCTTTGGCCCTGGCTTTGGCTTGGCGGGGACAGTTGACCAGTTTGGTCTCTCTGGCCATGATCGTGCCGCTGACGATCCTGCTGCTTGGCGGTCTGGCGCTTCGGCAAACGATCAGGCTGCATTCGGAGATCGAACAGCAGTTGCATCGACTTGCCGCCGCGCCCTCCACGACCCAGATAGCGCTGAATCCGATCGTCGCCTCCGATCCCATCGCGGTCGGATGGAATCAGGTCCGCGAACGTGCGGCAAGCCAGGCATCCCTTGCCAACCTGGAGAGCCGGCTGTCCGAGTCGATGGGTGGTTTGCGTCAGCGGAAGCTCGAAGAAGTACTTAGCAGTCTGCCCGACGGTGTGTCTTTGACCGACAACGAAGGACTGATTCAGTTCGCCAATCGCGCGTTTGCCGTGCTGCTGGGACTGCCCAACGGCGTGGACGTTTCCGGGCAAAGGCTAACCGACGCACTGGCATCTGCGGCGCCTCACGAGGTGGATCGCATCCGCGAGAAGCTCAATCCGTCCGCCGCCACGGTCGCCTTCGAGTTGCCTCTGGGCAAAGAAAAGTCTGACGGAGTACTCCGCATCGGGCGGTCCCGATTGGTGCTTTCGTCCGAACAAACCAGTGGCTGGGTTTGGACGATCCGGGACGTGACGCAACAGGTATTGGCGGAAGACATGCGCGATCAGTTCGTGTTCACGGTCACCCACGAGCTGCGCACACCGCTCACGAATATCAAGGCGTACGCCGAAACGCTCAGCATGACAGAAGACATGGACGTAGAAAAGCAAAAGAATTTCTGCAACATCATCAACGCCGAAGCGACGCGTCTGTCTCGACTTGTGGACGAATTGCTGAACGTCAGCCAAATGGAATCCGGTGCTCTGGCACTGAGTCGCAGCGAAACCGACACTGCACGCTTGATCGAAGAAGTGATCATGCACGTCCAGCCGGAGATAGATCGCAAGCAAATCGACTTCAACGCCTCTCTGCCAGCCAAACTGCCAAAGCTGCACGTGGACAAAGACAAGATTGCCGCCGCGCTAGTGAATCTTCTGGGAAACGCTGCAAAGTACACACCGGAGGAAGGTCACGTGGAGCTTCAGGTGCAAGTGGACGACCAGCAGATTCAGATTCACGTCGACGACACCGGCATCGGAATCGGCGAAGAGGAATTGGAGAAAGTCTTCGACAAGTTCTTCCGCAGCAACGACAGCCGCGTACGGGCCATCACGGGCAGCGGGCTTGGCCTTGCCTATGCGCAGGAAGTCATTCGACTGCACGGTGGGCAGCTCTCGGTACACAGCGAACACAACAAAGGTTCAAGGTTCACGATGCAACTGCCCATTGAATGACGGAGGTGCGACGCATGTTCGGGAGCAAGAAGCAAGGGGCCGTCCATGTCGTCACGGGCTGCGTGTGCTTGGATCACGAAACCGTGGAAGATGCCCGCGAGATCTTCGATCAGTGTGCGGCCCAGGGGCAGCCGCGGGTGGTCTTCGACATGGAAGCCATACCGTTGGTCGACAGTAGTGGACTGGAGCTGCTGCTGGATGCGCAAGACCACTGCAGAAGCCGCGCGGGTGCCTTGCGGTTGGCTGCTCCGAATCAGCTCTGCCGCGACATTCTGGTCGCGACGAGCGTCGCCGACGACTTTGAAATCTACGACGACGTGTTGACCGCCGTGGGGAGCTATGCCCTATGACAACCGTCGCCCAGGCCGGCAGCGAGTCTATCGCCGCG
>JADHUC010000410.1 GCA_016784735.1 Pirellulaceae bacterium
CGATCAACCAGACCAACATCCCGGGCCTTGAGAACCTGGAAACGGCGGACATGATGATTCTGTTTCTGCGGTTTCGCGAATTGCCCGACGAAGACATGAAGTACATCGACGACTTCGTCAATTCGGGTAAGCCGATTATGGGGCTGCGGACTTCGACGCACGCATTTCAATACAAACGAAACCCGAACAGCCCCTATGCCAAGTACCACTTCCGCAGCAAAGAGTGGCCTGGCGGATTTGGCCAGCGGGTCTTGGGGGACACTTGGATCAACCACCATGGACACCATAAGGTGGAAGCCACGCGCGGCGTGATCAACGAACCGTTCAAGGATTGCCCGATCTTGAAGGGCGTCAGCGACGTTTTTGGGCCAACCGACGTGTACGGAATCAAGAACCTGACCGACGATGCCAAGGTGCTGATGTGGGGGCAGGTGCTGGAAGGCATGAAGCCCGCGGACAAGCCGGTCGACGGGCCGAAGAACGATCCCATGATGCCCCTGGTATGGCTGAAGGACTATACGGGCGACCAGGGCAAGACGTCCAAGGTGATTTGTACCACCATGGGCGCCTCGGTGGACTTGGAATGCGAAGACCTGCGCCGGCTGCTCGTGAACTCCTGCTACTGGGCCTTGGGCCTGGCAGACCAGATTCCGGAAAAGGGCAATGTTGATTACGTAGGCGAATACGAGCCCACGTTCTATGGCTTCGGCAAATTCAAGCCGGGTCTGAAGGCCTCGGATCTGAAGCTGTAGCCCCGCCCAGAGAAGAGCTTCGCGATTGCGGCAGCGTTCGGATTCGTTGTTTCATGCGCGATCCTACCCGCCAAACTTCTCGTTCCAACGAGTTCGGAGGGTTGCTCTGAGACTATCGTGAAACTCTTCCGGCATGGGGTACGGTTCGCCCTCTTTGTAGAGCGTGATCGTCTTGCGGATGTTGTCGACCACGACTTGGCACGGATTGCAGCCCGCTAGGTGCTCTTCGAAATGCTCACAGACCGTCGGGTCGATGTTGCCGTCGACGTATTCGTTCAGCGTTTTGAGCAGTTCTTCGCACTTCATGTCAGCACCGTATGTCTCGTGCAAGAGTATGGACCCGGCAAGGCGGTCGCTGGTTACAATTTTTTTCCGTCAATGGTTGTGATCCGCCGGCGCGGTCATCTGTGTCGACTCGTCTCCCAAGGCACGCGTCAGCCGTTCGCGCAACTGTAGCCGGGCACGCAGCAGCCGCACTTTGACGTTGGACACACTGATATCCAGCAATTCAGCAGTCTCTTGCGTTGAGAATTCCTCGATATCGCGTAGCACAAAAACCACACGATACTTCTCGTCCAACTCCTCCAGCGCCTCTCGGAGAAGATGCATGACCTCCGACTGCTCCGCCAAATCGGCGGGGTCGTTATGCCACTCGGCGATGAAATCCGGGCGTCTCAAGCCCTCCTCGTCACTGGACGAATCAGTCTGCGTCTCCAAGGGTACGGTCTTCAAGCCGCGCTGCTTGCGGAGTGTTTTGAGTGCGTGGTTCGTAGCGATCCGAAGAATCCATGTGGCAACGCTTGCTTCCTCGCGGAAGCGATCCATGTGCTCCATCACGCTCAGGAAGGTCTGCTGGGTCGCGTCTTCGGCGTCTTGCCGTTGATTGAGGATTCGTCGTGTTAGCCCGAAAACGCGGGGTTCGAAACGCGATACCAGTTCCTCGAACGCTTCCCATCGCCCCTCGCGAGCGCGGCGCAGAAGATCGAGGTCAGTTGGCCGCACATTCTCTTCCATGGTCCGTATCATCCGATTCGAGGCGTTATCCGCCGCTCGTCGGCCATTCCTCTTGGCCACGCGTCAAGTCTGGATGACCAACTGTTGTCGTTATCGCCCGACGGGCCATCGCTGGAAATGATACCAGGAATCCCCTACTTTGGTCGAGGCTGAACCGGTGGGCGTTCGATCCGCCACCTGACCGACGGGCAAATCGCCGCACCCTCAGATAGACGTGAGTGTGGCCCATGTCGAAATTGGAGCCTCGACACAGGCAAACCGGTGGAGTAGGCTACACTATCGCGGGCCACGGTCTTGGTCCTGCCGGTGTCATACTTTCATACTTCTGAGTTGGCGACGTCCCCCTGGGGGCCGTTTGTCTATCGGAATAATAACTTTTCATAAGATCATCTTGTTCCGGTTCCGGCGACCGGGAAAGGGCCCAGCGATGACTAGTTCGCCTTTGGGCGAGGAAAGTCTAATAAGAGTATGCGCGGTGTGCGGCGCGGAGGCGGCTTTCGATGTGCCTCCCCCTTCACGCAGTGTGCCCTGTCAGCAGTGTGGACACCTTGTGTGGTTCCGCAGAAGGACCGTGGGCGATATTGTCGTGCTGGACGTGTTGTCGGCCCGAGGGATAGGAAGCGGGCAGATGGAATGCGCCAGCAAGGCGCTGGTTGATTGTGACAGCCTTCCTCGCATCGTCTTGAACCTCTCCGAACTCAAGTTTGCCAGCAGTTCCTTCATTGCCAGGCTGGTTTCTCTGCACAAGATGATCCGTGTGGCCGGGGGCAAGCTCGTTCTCTGCGAGCTTCGTCCGGTTATGAAAGAGATTCTCAACGGTGCCAGACTGAACAAGCTGTTCGACATCACCGAAGACGAGGAAAGTGCGCTGAAGAGGTTCGCAGGCGTCGACGAGTGAGTCGGCGACGATCACAGGAAAATCAGCGTCGTCACGATGAACAGCGGCAACAGGATGCTGCAACTGTAGACCATGTAGCCGAAAAAGCTGGGCATCCGCACCCCGGACTTCTCTGCAATGGCCTTCACCATGAAATTTGGCCCGTTGCCGATGTATGTCATGGCGCCCATGAAAACGGCGCCCAGGCTGACGCCGATCAACAGCGACTCGGCCACCCCTGGCGGCACCAAGTTCTCGCCAGCGACCTTAACGTTTTCGGCCGTTGCGAAGAAAACGACGTAGGTCGGCGCGTTGTCCAAAACGGACGACAGGCTGCCGGTGAACCAGAAGAACTGCGTGGGGCTGGTCAAGCCCAACTCGCCGCCGCGCACATTGAGAATCTGCAGCGGAGCTTGCATGCAAATGAAAATGCCGAAAAACAGGGCCGCCACTTCGATGATGGCGTGATAGTTGAAGTTGTTCGCCCGGCGTACCGCCGCGCTGCCCAACCACAGCGACAATGCCACAAGCCCTAACTGGGCGATTTCCCGCGAGTACATCCACGGATGCCAAGTGGTGCCTGGCAACGGTTTGCTGGGGTCCAATAGGGCAACCGAGAAAACGACGCCGGCCAGCAGCAGAGCGTTCGGCCAGACTCCACTGAACCTCAACGGCTGCACCTGCCTCTCGTCGCGCACAATATCGGGACGAGCCTCGCGCGGATAGAACCAGAAGCGGTCCCACACGTAGTAAATTGCCAGCAACGCCCCGTTGACGAACAGCCACGCCGGCCACAAGTCCATCGTCCAGAGGAACGGCACGCCGCGCAGGTAGCCCAGGAACAGCGGTGGATCGCCGATTGGCAGCAGGCATCCGCCACAGTTACACACGACGAAAATGAACACAATTACGGTGTGAACGACATATCTTCGTTCTCGATTCGTCTCCAGCAGCGGCCGTATCAGCAACATCGCCGCCCCGGTTGTTCCGATGAAACTTGCCAACAGACCGCCCACGGCGATGAACGCGGTGTTGGTCGATGGACGAGCCGGCAGATCGCCCTGGATGCGGATCCCGCCGCTGATCGTGTACAGGCTGAACAGCAGCATGATGAAGGGGATGTATTCATACAGGATGGCGTTGGCCAGCACCGTCCAAGTGACGTGCCAGTTCAGCCCGTCTGCACTGTGGTCTACGATGTCGTGCGTGGGCCAGTGCGCTTCGACGGGGCTTTCGTGCGTCGTCAGATAGTACAGAAGTGTGAGCACACCCAAGACGGCCGCTACCAAGAAACGATTGCGGTTGCTCTCCCACCAATGTCCCGTCCATCGCAAGAGCGGAAGCACGGCAATCGCGCCCAGCAGCAACGCAAACGGCGTGAGCATCCAATACGGTGGATGGTCCTTCACGGCGTGCGACGCCCCATGCTCCGCGCTGTCGCCTTGCGCGGAATCATCGGACGAGTCGTCTTCCTTGGGGCTGTGGCGAGCATCGTCCTCGGTACTGGACTTGTCGGCGGGCGAGGGATGGGCCGTGTCCGCAATCAGCGCAGTACCCTTTTGCGGCCAGCCGAATGCCGCCGCAAGGCCGTACAGAGCTAGCACCCCGACAATGGCAAACAACAAGGGTCTATCCGAACCGTGCGAGACATGTTCGTTCGCCATGCGTTCTGAGCACCTTTCCTCTGTCTGCGCTGCGATTCTCCGGCGTGAGCCACCGTGATCGCCGTTCCGCCGGCTAGAGCCTTGAGTCGTGACTTCTCCGCGCGATTCGGGCCGTCGGGAGGAAAGACCATCAATCCGTCCCGCGTGGCCATGTAAGGAGAGGCCCACGCAATATCCCCGCAATCGCATAAAGAGAACGTGTATCCCCGCAAGAATCAAGGCCACCTGCCAGTGAGGGGAGGATGCCGCACCGCGCCAATGCATCCAATTGTGCCCCACTCAATTCTCCACCCATCTTAGCCCGGACATCGGACAGAGAGCCTATCCGCGGTCGTCGTTCGGCTGCGGCTGCTGCGCGGTATCACTCAGAAGTCTCACGTCAAGGGGACCTTGTTCCGCGTCGTGCTTCCAGAACGTATGCCGGAATGGCAGCGAGAACTGGATTTCCTCCGCTTCGAACGCGCGGAAGATCTCGAAGTTCAACTTCTCAGTGAACGCCCGGTATTTCCAAATCTCAGGGGGTGTATACCAATAGAAGAACTGGATGCAGAAACCATTGGCCGTGAAGTCAAGGAAGAAGACGCGCGGCGGTTTTTCGGGGTCCATCCCCTCGTGGTTATCGAGTTTCTCTCGAACAGTTGCCACGGCCTTTTCGATTTTCTCGCACGGCGTATCTAGCGGGATAAGCAACTCACCCTTCCTACGGATGTGCGGCCGGCGCCCGATGTTTTCTATGTGGCTGCGTGACAATTCGTCGTTGGGGACGGTCACTTGATGACCTGTCAGCAAGCGAATCTTCGTGGATCGCAGGCCAATGTCTTCCACCACACCGTCGTAGTTACCAAAAACGATTCGCTCGCCCACGCGAAACGGCTTGTCCGCCATCAGCATTAGCGTCCCGAAGAGAGTCTTCAGCGTGTCTTGTGCTCCGAACGCGATGGCAAGACCACCGATTCCGGCACTTGCCAGGAGTGTAGCCACGGGGATGCCAAGGTATTGTCCTCCCATAAGAAAGAGAGTTACCCCCGCGACAATGCTAGCCAACTTGGAAACAATACGGATCAACTGGGCATTCAGTCCCAGGGGATCGATTCGAGGAGACGCGATAATGCTTTCGGCGATCCGGTTACTTGCCGCGAAGATGACAATCATTCCAGCAAACGTTGCAATCGCAGTGCTAGAGAAGCTTATGATGTACAGTGGATTGCCCCGGATGGTCAGATATCGTTGCGCGACATGCTTAAAGATGAATGGGGTCAGCATCGCGACGACTGGGAACAGGATCGTCAGCCAATGCTTCATCACACTCGTCTGTCGCCACCGGTTCCTGAAGCGGAAATGAAGCCGGTAGGCCGCGACCATTAGAATGCCTGCGACCAGCAACGCGACCAGAAGTCCTGGCCATTTCCAGGCCGCTAGTCCACAAATGCGTCCTCGCTGCATCCGTTCCGGGAGCACTGCGACAATCCTCGCCAGTGCCGGATGGCCTGGGACGGAGAGATACCACCGGTGCAGGTCCGGCGTCACGTCAGGTCTGTCGCGATACTCGATGGGCTCGACTTCTTCGAAGTACCGGACCGCCCGTTCCACGGTTCCCGTCGAGAAAAGGTATTCGTGCCGTTGCGGCCCTTCTTCCACTCGGGCGATCGTGATTCGGGTACCCGGAATCCGCCAACGCGACAGCTTCTCGAATCCACCCGCGGCTTCAATGGCTTCCGAATCAGGAATCTCGTCCCATGGTGGCAGCTCTGTACGGTCTAGGATTTCCTTCAGGCACACGGCAACTTCACCGGCGCGCTCGTCACGAGCGAAAGCCGGCAATTCGCTGATATCCAGGCAATCAATCACCCGTCTGCCAATTTGGGCAAATTCGGGTGAACTTCGATCGAAATACTTTTCGCGATGGACGATTCGGTGGATCTCACTGCAAGCATCAATGAAGCTCTTCAAGGTGGCCCGGGGGCTTGACGTGTCAGCCGCCTTGACTCCTTCGCCTTCCTGTGCCACCGCGCTGTCAGGTCTCACGACGGAGCAAGCGATGAAGAGAATCGCCAATGTGGCATAGCAGGTCGCGGTCGTTCGCCGCCTCGACCCACAACGGCCGATATGCCCTATTCTGGAATCACCAAGCTTGCGAGCGGTTGAGTTTTCCATGCTGGGTTGTCCTTCGCAAAGCAAGTAAGCACGAGTTCATGCTTCGTCGAACCCTGGACTGCGTGGAGTATTCTAGGCCCAGTGATAACCCAAGCCAAGAACGCATGCGCGATCCAAACGCCTGTCGCATGACCGCTGGCCGGCCGGATGCGCGTCCAGAAAGCGTCAACGCGCAGGCTCTCAGGTCGTGTTTCCGCAAACGTCTAACCGCCGAAAAGTTGACGAACGAACCTGCTCCTGGGAAAATAGCTATTGTTCGGTTCCACATTGAGGACACAGCCATGATGACCAATTCCAGCATTTCGGTATGGGCGGCATTTGCCGCGGTCTTTTTCGTCTGTTTGCAGCGGCCCGAGTTCGCCGCTTCTCAACAACAGCAAGGCGATCAAACCGAGGCCCCGTCAGACACTGAGAACCACTGGCGAAAAGAGAAACGCAAGATGCTTGACTGGCTAGACCGGTATCAGGCGGTCCAGGTCATCTTCACGGAAGAGCACATCCAGAAGCTTCGCGCGAACGTGGCGGAAATGTCGAAGGACGAACTGTACCAGTGGCTCGCTCAGACGGCCGAGGTGCGGGCGGTCCTGGACAGCGACGAGTGGAAAGAGACTCGCGAGTGGTATCGAGAGTTTCTGCGCGTGCAAGCGATCTACAATGATGAGGACATCGAACGGTCTCGCGAGAAAGCCGCTAACGCGTCGCCGAAGGAGCTCTGCGAGATCCTGCTGGATATCAAACGCAGACGCGAGTCCCTCAGATGGATGCACGCGGCCTCGGAGGCTCGACGCCAATCGAGTTTGGCGATATGGGACACACGTGGACAGCAGGCAACCGCCGTTCGCGACGCGAATCGCAAGGCAGGTTACCACGTGGGCCAACCGGCGTTCGGCCACGAGAAAGCGACCGGTGAGCAATCGATCCGGGAGTCACGCTATCATATTCCGCCACCGATCATCACTTCTCGCGAGGTCGCACGAGGGGCTGTCTGGAGCTCGATTTTTGGCGGTTGTGGCTGGGGGTGGTAATCCAAGCGTTGCTCCCAATTGGGTATCGTTCTCATGCTGTAACGAACGGATTCCGGGCCCCTTTGGGAATCGGCAGCCAGCCAAATTGTGACAACCCAAGCACCCAGCACGCGATGCCCTCATCGGAAGAACAGCGTGAAATGGAGTCAGCCGGTCGCCCGTGGTTCACAACGACGCATTGGAGCGTGGTGCTGGCAGCCGGCCAGCGTGCATCGCCAGACTCGAGGCGTGCTCTGGCGATGCTGTGCGAGAGATACTGGTTTCCGCTGCCCGCTGGTTCTGATCGCGTTAATGCCATTCGGCGACTCTGCGATGACGTCGGGCCTTCCGGTCATTTCCGCCGTCTTGATCGCCGTGGCTGCGTGGTCGGCGCTGATGCCGGAGCGAGGCGTTCCGGGCAGAATCGCGGGGACCTATCTCGTCCCGCGGTAGGCTACCCCGCGACTGATGTAGGTTGGGCATTCCTGCCCGACGCGAAGAAGACGGGCAGGAATGCCCATCCTACTGGCGGTCAGAATCTGATCCGTGATCGGAAGTGGTAGATCATCGCGTTGTTGGTTTGTCTACCGTGGCGGAAACCGCTGCTCAACCCAGCGTGGTTGCCCGGTCGCACTGAGGACTCCGACCCACAGGTCGCTCGACAGATCCAAGTGTTTCTTGGCGGCAGTTGCCGTCCGCAACGGAACGTGAATCAACTCGTTGTTCCAGAAACCGATCAGTGTATCCGTTCGTCCAGCCATGGCGGCGTGGACGGCGTTGCGTGCCATTTGGTTGGTTAGGATCCGGTCCCACGCATTGGCCGGAACGCTGCGGATGACGTAACTGGGGTCGATGTACTTGATACTGACCTGAATATCGCGTTCCGTGAAATACGTCTTGATGCGATCTCGCAAGAAGATGCCGATGTCTTGGTGCTTGACATTGCCTGATGCGTCGCGTGCGGCTTCTTGCTGCCGGAACAGATGCTGTCCGGCGCCTTCGGCTACGACGATTAACGCGTGGCCACGGGCTTCCATGCGTTGGCGAAGGGCCTCAAGGAAACCGCCGTCACCCTCCAATGGGAACTCGATTTCCGGTACCAGGACAAAGTTGGCCTCGTCGCTGGCCAACGCCGCACCGGCGGCGATAAGGCCGGCGTTGCGCCCCATGAGCTTGACAATCGCGATTCCGTTCGGCGCGCCGCATGCCTCGACATGGGCGCCGCGAAGGACTTCTTCGGCCTGTTCCAGCGCGGTCACGTATCCGAAGGTCATCCATACAAAGGGTATATCGTTGTCAATCGTCTTGGGGATGCCCACAACCGCCTTGTGCAGGCCGCGTCCTGAAATCTCTTTGTGAATCGCATGAGCACCGCGTTGTGTACCATCGCCACCGATGCAGAACAGAATGTCGATCTGCTGGCTTTCCAGGAAGTCCACCATGACCGACACATCTTGCGGTCCGCGCGAACTGCCCAAAACGGTTCCGCCAAGCTTGTGGATCTGCTCGACGTAAGCTTGCGTCATTTGCAGCGGCGGCGGGCCAACTGCGGGATTCAGTCCGCGATACCCGCTGCGAATCCCGAGCACTCGTTTCACGCCGTAGTTGTGAGTCAACTCCGAGAAGATCGAGCGGATTACGTTGTTCAAACCGGGACATAGGCCGCCGCACGTGACCACGGCCGCAGTCGTTTCCGCGGGATCAAAGAAGATCCGTTCCCGTGGTCCAGCTTCTTCAAGGGACAATTTGGCTTCTTCCGCTGGTACGCCCGGGCCAGTTTTGTGCTGGTAGAGCACACGATGCGAATCGTCGATGAAGACGACCTCCTTTGCTCCCATCAAAGGTGATGCGAGAGAACATTCACCCAATGATGCCACTTGCAGATCCTGTTGCTGTAGCATGACGTGTCTTCCATCCTTTGAACTCAAGCTTTACAGACGTTCTATCACCGCGTCGGCGAACGCCTCGGTGCCGAGGTCGCCACCCAGATCTCCTGTCTTCTTTCCGTCTTTCAACGCACGGTCGTAAGCCCCCTTGATACGGTCGGCCGCGGTTCGGCACGACTCGTCGTTGCGAGTATCCGCCAGATGATTCAGCATCATCACGGCCGACATCAACAGAGCCAGCGGATTGGCTATGCCTTTGCCGGCGATGTCAGGTGCCGAACCGTGTACGGCCTCGAACACGGCCTGCTCGTCGCCGTAGTTGGCACCGGGCACGACGCCCAATCCCCCCACCAATCCGGCGTACAGGTCGCTGACAACATCGCCGTAGAGGTTTTCCAGCAGCAGAATATCGAATTGCGTTGGGTCTTGCACCAGTTTCATGCAGCCGGCATCGATGATCACTTCCCGGTATTCGATATTCGGGTATTCCTGCTGATGGATTTGGCGGGCGCACCGCAGGAACAGCCCGTCGGTCATTTTCATAATGTTGGCTTTGTGGAATACGGTGATCTTCTTGCGTTGTCGCCGAGTCGCGAAGCGAAACGACCAACGCGCGATTCGCTCGCAAGCGGACTCAGTAGCAACCTTCATGCTCATCACAGCATCATCGGTTATTTGGTTTTCAATGCCGCTGTAAAGCCCCTCGGTATTCTCGCGAATGATGATCGTGTCCACGCCGTCGAAGCGAGTGGGTACGCCCTCCAGATTCCGTACCGGCCGCACCGCGGCGTAGAGCTTCAGTCGTTTACGCAATTGCACGTTCACCGAAGTAAAACCTTCACCGACCGGCGTGGTGCAGGGCCCCTTCAGGGCGACGCCGTAACGCCCGATCGCCTCGAGCGTTTCATCAGGCAACACGTCATCGCCGGTCTCCAAAGCCGCGATGCCAGCACGGTGTTCGATCCACTCGACGGGCGTTTCGACAGCAGCCAGCGTGCGGCGAACCGCAGCCGTCACCTCGGGGCCGATGCCGTCGCCAGCGATCAGAACCGCTTGATGTGTTGCCATGGCGGGTTTCCTTTAGCTTGTCACAATTGCATATGCAGTGCTGCGAGGGTAAAAATAGTGCTGCCCCGCTGGGAGAGGATGGCGAAAGAACGTTCGCGCTGCTCCATCAAGCGTTGTAGTCTCGCCTTGGATGGACGAAAGTCAAGTGTAGGTCCCGGCTGCCGGACGGGACCTCCGGGTTGGAGTTCACGCTTTAGCGTGCCGGAACACACGCTGAAGCGTGAACTCCAGCGATGGGATTTCAGGTCCCGTCCGGCAGCCGGGACCTACTTGGCTGTGGCGCGCCCTACTCGATTGCGGCCACAAGGCCGCGTTAGGAGGAATCCTCGATGAGTAGACCCATGAACGCCCTGTTGAAGCGAGAAGTGAAGCGAGTTGCGTTTGTTTCCACTCGCATTTCGGGAACCGACGGCGTTTCGCTCGAGATCGCCAAGTGGGCCGACGTAATCGAACGGATGGGCGTCGAGTGCTACTACATCACTGGCCTTTCAGACCGGCCACCCGATAAGACAGTCCTGATAGAAGAAGCGCATTTCGACCACCCGGACATCCTTGACATGACACGGCGTGCTTTCGGTGTCGAGGTCCGCTCGCCACGGCTGACGAACGATATTATGCAGATGGCAAACAAGATTCGGGACGAATTGGACCGGGCCATCCGGCAGCTTGATATCGATGTCCTGATTGCCGAAAACGCGTTGACGATTCCGATGAACTTGCCTCTTGGGGTTGCGCTCGTAAACGAGATCCAAGAGCGGGTGATTGGCTGTGTCGCCCACCACCACGATTTCTTCTGGGAGCGGGACCGCTTCTTGATCAACGCAGTGGATGACATCATT
>JADHUC010000411.1 GCA_016784735.1 Pirellulaceae bacterium
CACGCCTTTCCCGCAAGAAGTTCCCAAGGCCCACGAGTATCGCTTCTACAACGGCGGCAGCAACGCCCAGATCTGGAAAGGTCGAAACATCGTTTATGGACGCGCGTGCATTCTCGCGTACGATCCGGACGGCGAACTCAAAGACAAGTGGGGGCGAATACAGAAAGGGGAACTCGTCTTCAACTGGTTCAACGCTCGGCAGGCGCTCTTCGACAGCTCCATGGCCTACGTGACGACCGACTACCACGTTCTGGCCGTCAAACAGGATCTGTTGGAGGATTTGGCGAAAAACGAGTGCCGCGAGTTCGAAGAGACTTACAAGCGTCTGCGGGTTCCCAGCTATCTGGATTTGTTGGATCGGTACGATCGGCTATTCCAGGAACACGGCAAGGACGATCCACGCGTGCGTTCTCTTGAACAAGGAGCGCTGCGATGGGGCGGCGAAAACTGGTCGAAATGGCCGGATGCCTCGGCGGCGATATTTGCCAAGTTCCGACAGAAGTGCCAATGGATGACGCCGCTGAAGGCAACCGAATCTCTCATACTGTCCGGCGACGTCATCTATGCGGGCGGGGAAGACAAGGTGATCGCCCTGGACACGGAAACCGGCGAAACGTTGTGGAACACCGAGATCGGCAGTCGCGTCCGTGGATTGGCCGTGGCCAACGGGAGATTGTACGTCAGCAGCATCGACGGATCGGTGCGCTGTTTCGTGCCCTCCGCGGCCCGTACTCAATCAATGCACGAAGTGATCGCGTCCGAACCACAACGCAAGTCGTTTCGGGAAAGGCGATCGCAGCTTGCGCAGGTGGCCCAGCGTTTGGCCGACAAGGCGGACTCGAAGAAAGGCTATTGTCTGATCGTGGCCGGCGACACCGCCGCCCTTGCGGCCGAGATTGCCGGAGCAACCGATTATCGCGTGGAAATGATAGCGGCCGACGGCGCAGACTTGCGAGTAATGCGCGCGGACCTCGCCGCCGCGGGATTGTACGGCGGCCGCGTTTGCGTGCGTCGCGCTTCGTTGGCCGATCTGCCCTTTCCTCCGTACGTCTTCAATCTGGTTATCGACCAAGGTTCTTTCGCCAGCGGCAAACCGTCGGTTCCGGTTCGAGAACTCTTCCGCGTGACGAAGCCGTGCGGCGGCGTGTGTTTGTTGGGTAAGCCGGACGGTACGCCGGGCATACCGCTCGATTCGGCGAGCCTCGCCAAGGATCTGGAAGCGTTGCAGCGGGAGAACGGTGTCGCGGAACGAACGGATGGTCTCTTGAAGATTACGCGTGGCCGAATTCCGCGGTCAACGGACTGGACACACAACTACGCCAACGCGGCGAACACCTATTGCAGCGAAGATCCGCTGGTCAAAGGTCCGTTTGGCGTTCTCTGGTATGGCGAGCCAGGTCCGCAGAAACGGATCGAACGGCATGCAGCGCCACCCGTGCCTCTGGTGGTTGGCAGTTCTTTGTTCACTATCGGCTACGATCTGGTTATGGCTTACGACGTGTACAACGGCGTACCCAACTGGGAGCGGAAGATCGAAGGCGCGTCGCGTCAGCACCTGCCCATCAATACGTCGAATTTGGCTGCAGACGACTATAGCCTGTTCTTGGTGCTTGACAACGGCGAATGCTGGCGTCTGGAGGCGCGCACCGGCGAGACTTTGAGCGTCTATGAGGCGCCGCGCGTCGACCGTGCGAAACGTGCGGCATGGGCCTGGATTGCCCTTGACGGAAATCTTCTATACGGCAGCCGCGCGGAGTATGACGACCGTTCCCGTAAAACTTCGGAGCAGACAAGCAATTGCGTGTTTGCGTTGGACAAGGATACCGGAGCAACTGTGTGGACCTGCGACGGAGAAGGGATCGACCACGATGGGATCGCCGTCGGCGCCGGTCGGATCTTTCTGGTCGACCGCGCGTTGGCAGATGCGGAACGCAGGCAGGCTCAGGCAGATGCCGTCAAGGATCCCAGTGTGCCAGACCGAAAGGCGGTTGATCAGCGCGGCCAGCCCATTGCTCCTGACCTGCGTAAGCTCGTCGCGCTAGATGCACGCGGTGGCCAGAAGCTCTGGCAAGTACCTCTGGACGTCACGGACATCACGTTGGACGACGTAACGGTGCAAGGCAGGGGCGGCGTTGCGTGCATGTACAAAGATGGCGTCGTGGTAGTGCACGGGACCGGCAGCCTCGGACATCCACACAAAGAGTTCCTCCGCGGCGAATTCGCTCGACGAGCCATCTACGCATTCGATAGCCAAACTGGGAGGCTTCTGTGGGGTGGCCGCAAGGGCTATCGAAAACGCCCGATTATCGTGGGAGATCATGTCTACGCCGAACCTTTTGCCTGGCACTTGAAGACGGGTGAACTGAAGACGATCTTGAACCCGCTCAGCGGCCAGGAGCAGCCACTCGATTTCCACCGCGGTTATATTGGCTGCAGTCATATCCTGGCGTCTTCGTCCGCATTGTTTGGCGCCAAGGGCGGCGTTGGATACTGGAATCTGGACGAACGCGGCGGATTCACGCCATTCGGCGGAGTCGGGATGGCATGCGGCTTGTGCGCGGTTCCCGCGGGCGGCGTGTTTGCCGCTCCCGAAGGGCGATCCGGATGCACCTGCGACGTGCCGATTCACACCTCCATGACGCTCTACCCCAAGCCGACGGCGGAGGCGTGGAGCCGAGGGTTTGCCGCTGGGCGCGCCGACGTCGTTTCGTTGCCGGTACAGACCGTTTCGGTCAATCTCGGTGCACCGGGCTTCCGCGAAGACCCCGACGGCAACCTCTGGATTCCCTACCCTGCGCGGATCGAAGCGGGAATCGTGGGTGACTGGCTGCCGACCTACCAGCACAACCAGCAGATGTGCTATCGCCTGAAGGAATTGACGACCACGATCGCCGAGACGAAGAAGCCGTGGATCTTTACCTCGGGATACGCGAACGAGAAACCGCTCGCGTTCCGCTTGATCGGCGACGGCCAACCCTCCGGCGCGTACACCGTCCGGCTGTTCTTTGCCGAGCCGGAAGACTTGGAAGTGGGGCAGCGAGTCTTCTCGGTGTCGCTGATGGGGAAAACCGTGCTTGAGGATTTCGGCATTGCACGTGCTGCGGGTGGCGTCCGGAAGGCGATCGTCAAGGAGTTCTCGGGCATCGAGGTCCGGGATGAACTTGAGATCCGGTTGCTTCCGTCGAGCAAGGCTGCTATGAACAAGCCTGTCTTGTGTGGATTTCAGGCGTTCCGGGAGTGACGCGATATGCTTGGACTGTTTCGACCTCCGTGCCCGATTGACTTACGGGAAAAGGTCTGGACCGAACTGCGCATGGGTTGGCTCGTCGAGCGGTTTGGCTGGCAGCAGATGCGCGATGCACCGGTCATCCTTCCCACGCAGGAGTTCTTTCCCGTGATCCGGGACGGCTCGCACGCCGAGGGCGAGCAGACGTTCGAGCGGGTGTGCCATTACCTGGAAGTTCAGCAAGATCAAGTTCGGCTGGAGATCGCGTCAGATGACGCCGCGTCGGACGATACCGGCGGCAGCATACGCGACGACGTGACGACGGTCCGCGTGCCTGAATCCCTACTGACGGATCAGGAGAGTCTGATCGCCGCCATGGCCCGCCTTGTTACCCTGGACCGCCTGTGGCGGTCAGGAAACCTGACGGGTCAGGAAATCGACGCGTCGTGGTTGGTCGAGCTGGCGACCGTCTTTTTCGGGATGGGAGTTTTTGGTGCCAACGCAGCAGTGCAGCATCGCCATGCGACCAATGGCACATGGAATTGGTGGGCTGTTCGTCGCCAAGGCCATCTGCCGGCACGCGTGTACGGCTATGCCATGGCGTTGTTTGCCTTCTCGCGACGCGAGCATCGCCCGGCGTGGGCTCGAACGCTGGGGCACGACGCATTGGATTCGTTTCGGCGAGGTGGCAGATACCTGAAGAAGGCGACGGACTGCGTTTTCGACTGCGAAGCCAACGGCCTGACGCGGTCTGCCAAGAGCGATACGGCTCTGGAATCCGATTTGCGCCATGGGAGCGATTCGATACGACTGGCAGCGCTCTGGGATATATTGGACCGTGGACCCGCGGCGAGCCAACTGACTGACGCCGTGAAGGAATGCTTGCGGATGAAGAATCCGATTCTGCGGACCGAGGCGGCAAGGGTGATCGGGGCCATGGGCCCGTCCGCATCGTCGGCCGCGCCCAACGTGATCCGCGCCTTTAGCAGTCGCAACAGCGATGTACGGCGACAATGCGTCTTGGCAGTCGAGCAACTCGAGTTACCGCAGGACATGAAGGGCCCTCACGGCGAGACGGTCTACGACGAACTGCTGTGCCTGCTGGAAGACCCCGACCCGTTGGTCGTACGAGCCGTAGCCCACACCCTTAGGCGATACGGCCAGGAGGCCCAAGAAGCCGCCGAGCACATGATTCGCCATCTCTGTCGGGCCTTGGTCGCCTGTGATTACGAGACATCGGACTTCTACTTTGACGTGCTGGAAGCGATCACGCCGGATATCGAACGATTCCTTGACGAGCACATGAAGGCGACTCATCCGGATTTATACCCTCTGGCCGTCGAGACACTCGAACAGTCGAGAGCTCACCGCGGCCAGTAGCACGCCGCAGATTAGAGCCAAGTTTTCACGAGCCACCGAGTACTGAGTACCGAGTACTGGGCAGTGGGCCGCTCGCCGCCATCTCGTCAAATCCGGAGATTCCAGCAGAATCCGCATCATCTCCAGACAATCCCACGGCGAAAACGCCGCGGAGCCGTGCCGACCTGATTCCGCAAGCGTCGAGACGCGCGATTCTCACGTCCCGCACCGCTAGTTTGACCTAGACTTTTCTCGTGTGACTGCTCGTTCTGCTGTGAATCCTGCCTCTTGGAAGGGACGCGTCAAATGAAGGTCTTGGTAACTGGACACGATGGCTATATCGGTTCGCTGCTGACACGAATTCTTGCCGATGATGGCCACGAAGTGGTTGGATTGGATACCTTCTACTTCGAGGGTTGTACGCTGGGACGCCACAAGGACGATTCGGCGTACATTCGCAAAGACCTTCGCGATGTCACCCCGTTGGATTTGGCAGGCTTCGACGCGGTCTGCCACTTGGCGGCGTTGTCGAACGATCCGTTGGGGGACTTGCGTCCGGAGTTGACCTATGACATCAACCACACCGGATCGTTATGCTTGGCCCGGCTGGCCAAGGACGTGGGTGTCACTCGGTTTGTCTTCTCTTCGTCGTGCAGCCTGTACGGCTCGAACGACAGCGGCCATCCGTTGACGGAGCAGGCAAGATTCTGTCCGCTGACGCCTTACGCCGAGTCAAAGGTCGAATTGGAGCACGATTTGGCTGCGATGGCCGACGACCGGTTCTCGCCCACGTACATGCGGAACTGCACGGCATACGGCGTTTCGCCGAAGCTGCGCGGCGACATCGTGCTGAACAACCTTACCGCCTGGGCCTTCACGACAGGCAAAGTGAAAATACTAAGCGACGGTACGCCGTGGCGACCACTGGTTCATGTCGAGGACATCTGCCGGGCGTTCCTGGCCGTACTGAATGCCCCGCGCGAAACGGTACACAACGAAGCCTTTAACATCGGACGCGACGACGAAAACTATCAGGTGCGCGACTTGGCCGAGATCGTCGAGCGGATCGTGCCAAATTGCGAAATCGAGTACGCAGGTGATGGCTCACCCGACCCGCGAAGCTACCGAGTGGACTTCGGCAAACTGACTCGCACGTTCCCGGACCTCGAACTCCGCTGGACCGCCGAGAAAGGCGCCCACGAGTTGTACGAGGCGTATCGAACCAACGGCTTAACGCGCGAACAGCTTGAAGGAGATCCTTACATCCGGCTGAATCGCCTGAAACGGCTGATCCGGGAAGAGAGACTCGATGAGTCGTTGCGGTGGAAGCCTGTTGGAGTACCCGCTGCGTTAGTGCCCGTCGGCAGCATGGCCGAGTTGATCGCGACGGTTGGCGAGTGAACACGTAGTGCGGAACGGGCGGCTGTTCTTGGAACGTGTGCCACTGCTGGGAATCGGATGCGCCAACCACCCCATCCTACTTACCACGATTCCCAGCAGTGCTGCATCGTGGGCCAACGCCACACTGCTCGAAACGATGGAAGGCGAGCGGATATGGTAAGCCGTCGTCGTTTCGAGCAGTGGCACACCGAGACAGTACTCAGTACCCCGTACTCGGTACTCTCTCGCGTCAGATCGTCAGCTTGCGGCAGTATAGCCCTTCGGCGTAGCCGGTCGGCGAATTGCATTCGACGCCGCGAATCCGCATGAGAGACCAGAACGTCTCGTCGGTAAACCAGGGCTTGTTGTGTTGCGACTGGAAAGCCCTGTCGATGTACTCGACTTTCTTCTGGCACGTGGGCTTGTCTAGCGGCACGAAAATGTTTGGAGTGCCCAAGTCGCCTTCGTACTTTGGGATCTCGTATTCGAAGATCAAGTGATTGCGAAAGGCATTCCACGTCAGTTCGGCCACCAATCGGTGATCCTGGTGCATGTCTTCCCGACGGGACGTGAAGACGACGTCGGGCGAGACCTCGCTCTGCAATTGGCGGAAATACTCCTTGATGCGAGCGCCCTCGTACGGAAAGAACGTGTCGCGAAAAGACTTGACGGTCAATCGATAATCAGTGACGTCGCCGAGGAACAATTCCGCGCTTTGGCGTGCTTCTTCGGCACGCCGCTCGTTTGCACCTAGAATGACCCAGTGGACTTCGGCCGGCTTGTATTCGGCGAGCAGTTTCAGGAGTGTACCGCCACAACCGATCTCGATGTCGTCCGCGTGGGCACCGAGACAGAGGATTGTACTTAACCGGCCTAGATGTGCGTTGATCATCGTGCTGTCGCCAAGAACGCGTCGATGCTTTCGTGCGATCTTCCGTGTCTTCGTATCTATGTGGGCACGACCACGGCCGCCGCGCTGGTAGCGACCGTGGCTGGACAGACTGGTGCGGCGGGGCGTTTCCAGACCGCCCAGGGTGTGTGGCCACGGGCGTACATGTCGTCCAGAGTCTGCTTTTCCTTGTACGTATCCATGCAACACCAGAATCCCGTATGGCGCAACGTGACCAGACGGCGTTCGGCCATCAGCCGCCGAAACGGCTCTTCGACCAATTCCTCGCCATCCTTCAGGGACTCGAAGATCCGGCGATTCAAAACGAAGTAGCCGCCGTTCATCCACATCCCGGCCTCGGTGACAGCCTGAATGCCGCGGACACGGCCAGACTCGTCGGCCATGACCGAATGGAAGGACTGCGTAGGTCGGACGGACAAGAACGTCGCGTCTGCGTTCCGCCTACGGTGGAAGTCGATTAGGTCGGGCAAATGGAGGTCCGTCAATCCGTCTGCGTAGTTCGCCAGAAAGGTCTCTTCGCCGTCCAAATGCCGCTCCACAGCCTTCAATCGTTGGCCAATGATCGTGGTGGTCCCCGTATCGACAAAAGTGATCGTCCAGTCGTGGATATCGCTGCCGAGCAGTTTCAGGGCGTCACCGCCCGACGAAAGGACGAAGTCGTTGGAGAGGCACTCGTTGTAGTCCAGGAAATACTCTTTGATCGCATTGGCTTGCCAGCCCAGGCACAGAATGAAATCCTTGTGCCCGAAGTGGGCGTAGTACTTCATGATGTGCCACATGATCGGCCGGTAACCGATCTTGACCATAGGCTTGGGGACGGCCTCCGAGTACTCTCGCAGACGCATGCCGAATCCACCGCAGAACAATACAACTTTCATGGCTTTCAATCCAGAATCGTTAGTTCGGGAATCGCAACCACCAACCGGCCGCCCCAATCGCGAACGTAGGCAAGCTGCTCGGCGATCTCCTCTCTTAGGTTCCAGGGCAGGATGAGAACGTAATCCGGCTTGGCTTCGGCGATCTTCTCCGGCGGGAAGATCGGGATGTGCGTACCCGGCAGGAAATTGCCGTGTTTGTAGGGATTGCGATCTACCGTAAAGTCGATGAAGTCCTGCCGTATTCCGCAGTAATTCAACAACGTGTTTCCTTTGCCTGGAGCGCCATAGCCGGCGATGTGTTTGCCTGCTCGCTTGGCCTGGATCAGGAATTCCAGCAATTTGCGTTTGGTCTCGGCAACCCGATCGGCGAACCTGAAGTATGTATCCAGTTGTCGATACCCGCCCGCAATCTCGCGGTCAAGCAGCCCCGAAACCGCTTGCGTTGCGGGTTCGCGATTGTATTCGACATGACGTGCGAAGATGCGTAACGAACCGCCGTGCGTCGGCAACTCCTGGACGTCGAAAATGGTCAGGCCGTGCTTCGCGAAGACGCGTTGGGCGGCCAGCAGCGAGAAATAGCAGTAGTGTTCCTGGTATATCGTGTCGAACTGATTGCCCTCGACCAGTCGCAGCAGATGCGGAAATTCCATGTTGATCGTGCCGTCGTCGCTCAGCAAGATCTTCAGCCCGGCGACGAAGTCGTTCAGGTCCGGGACGTGAGCCAATACGTTGTTTCCGATCAGCAGGTCGGCTCGCGTGCCCAATGTTGACAGTTGTCTTGCGGCTCGCGCGCCAAAAAACTCCGTCAACGTCGGCACACCTTGCTTCATCGCCGCGCCTGCCACGTTCCTCGCGGGCTCGATTCCCAGGCACGGAATCCCCTTGGCAACGAAGTTCTTCAGTAAGTACCCGTCGTTGCTGGCGATTTCCACGACCTGGCTTCTCTCACTCAGCATCAGTCGTTCGGCGATCATGTCGACGTAATCGGCGGCATGTTCCAGCCACGAGTCCGAGTACGACGAGAAGTAGGCATAGTCGCCGCCAAAAATCTCCTGGCCACTGACGATGGCCGGGACCTGCACCAGAAAACAATCGCCGCAGACAGACGCTTGCAGAGGATAAAACGGCTCCATGCTATTCAGGTTGTCGCGCGGCACAAAGCTCTCGCATAGCGGCGACATCCCCAGATCAAGAAACAATCGGAGATTGCCCGAACCGCAGAAACGGCAGGAAGGCTCGTCGCTCGACGGACCAACAGCGAACGACGACAACGCTTGGGGCTGCAGATCGTTTTGGAGATTGACGCTTGGCGAGTCTTGTATCATGTCAGGTTGTCCCTTTGATCGACGCAGGGCGTAGTTTGCGATTGCCCACGCCTGCTCCATTGAGAAGATTCAAGAAGACCTTCTTCCATTTGTTCACTTGAAACAGATAACGCAGAATGACAAACCAGCACTTGACGCTCTCGATAAGTCCCAGTTTCGTGTTCCGCACAGCCTTCACGTAGCCAAGCAACAGCGCAAGACGTGTGAATTCGGAGCGTCGAGATGATCGGGATGCATTGAAGCTTCGCTGTGCCGATGCTGAATTGTCATTGCCGGAGGCGGCAGCATGAACCCGCGTGAAAAACAGTGTTTCGGGGATCTCGTAGGACGGACCGCGCAAGGCCAACTCGGCCGTCAGCACTTTCTCGCCTCCGTAGCAATGCGGAATCAGACGCGTCTGCCGAAGTAGATTGGTCCTGATAACGCCGAAGAAGTCGGCCGCCCAACTCGGGCCAAGCAAGACACCCAAGAAACGTCCGTGAGGATACGATGAATCATGATGTCGGCGCGGGAATCCGGCCTCGCTGGTGTGTACAACACCTCTTGTCCCCGTGCCTTCCTCGGGGTCCTCTGTCATTCGCCGGCCCAATGGGTCGATCTTGGCGGACTGCGTGTAGCACCAGACGATCTCCGAGTTTTGGTCCAACACTTCGACGCACCGCTCCAGGAACGTTGGAGCGCAAGTGTCGTCGTGCGCGGCCCACTTGAAGTACTTCCCGCGAGCCAACCCGACCACATGATTGAAATTCCACATCCCGCCCCCGTTGCGATCCTGACGACAATAGCGAACTCGCGAGTCCTGTTCGGCAAAGGAGCGGCAAATTGCCTCAGTGTTGTCGGTCGAAGCGTTGTCGGAGATAATCAGCTCGAAATGGCGGTAGGTTTGAGCCAGTAGGGATTCGATCGCTTCGGCGACGTACCCCTCGCCGTTGAACACCGGCAAACCGATACTGACGCTTGGATGGTTGTCGCTCATTTCGCTAGTCCTGCGTAGTTTTCACCCTTCTTCTGCTGAAATATAGCTTGCTACCAGCCGCCGCCCCGCAGAACGGGGCAAACGTCCAAGGAAACTCAGGTGGCGCGACGAGCCGGTCTGCACATCGCCGCAAGCAGTTTGGCCAGGAAGATAGTATTCGTAACCAGATATCGGCGCCACAGCCTCCGGGGTTCCTGGATCAATCGGAACAACCATTCCAATCCGCGCCGCTGCATCCATGCAGGTGACTGAGGCAGCGCGCCGGCATGGAAATCGAAAGCCGCGCCGACGCATACCTGCACGGCGTGAATACGATCGCGATGCTCGTAAGCGAACAGATCCTGCTTGGGACAACCGAGGCCGATGAATACGATGCCCGCGCCGCTGGCGTTGATGCGCTGGACCATCAGCTCGTCTTCTTCCGGCGTCAACGCCCGGAAAGGCGGAGATTCGTAGCCGGCAATTCTCAAATCCGGATAGCGCTCCGTCAGATTGTCGCGCATCTCCTCAACCACCTCCGGGCTGCCGCCGTACAGGTAGATCGGTACGCCTTCATCCGCTGCCCCTTGGCAAAGCGACAGGGTCAAGTCTGGGCCGTAGACCCGGTCGCTAAGCTTCGCGCGGTGCAATAGATTCAATGCCCAGCGTACCGGCTGGCCGTCGGGCGTGATCATGTCGAACGTATTGACCTTCTTTCGAAGCGAGCGATCGCAACTGGCCGTCACGATGGCGTGAACTGCATGGCAGGAGACGACCGCCGCGCTTCCGCACTTGGCTGCCTCCACGATGGCTTCCGTGGCCTCTTGGTAGGTGGTCGGTGTCACCTCGACACCCAAGACGTCCATCTTCTTGGGCCAAAGGGTCGATGTGTCGTTCATGGTTGTCTCACTTTTCTGCTAACTGGGTGCGTTCGCACGCACAAAGCGGGCTCCGCTCGCCCTCCCATTACTTCGCAACACTTGCTCGTAGATCGACAGCAGCATCTCGTAGTTCGCCTCGGCTGTGTACTTGGCCTCGAATTCATCACGCGCGTGGCTTCGCATTCGACCTAGCGCACTACGGTCATTCCAAAGCCGCTGAACCTTGGCTGCCAAATCGTCCGCGTCTCCCGAACGAAAGTGCAGGCCGGTGTGGCCGTCCGAAACGAGTTCCTGCATAGCGCCCAGTCGCGATGCGACGACGGGCGTGCCTTTGGCAAATGCC
>JADHUC010000412.1 GCA_016784735.1 Pirellulaceae bacterium
TCGGTTGTTCGAGAGCATGTTGGCACATCCTTGCAAAAATGGCAGGTTTCGAAAAACCCACCAGACATGCGCAAATACTGTGCCGTAATTTCCGTCTCAAATCAGTTTTCCAAAAGTAAGTGGCATTGGGCTAGCGCCGTGCCGCTCACTTCGCCAAGGCTTAATCTCGCACCATTCGGCACAGGGCCGGTGGGGTTGTCGGGATCAGCGAGGAGTCTCGGAAAATGACTGCACCGGGTACGCTGTGGTGGTCCACCGATTCTTGCGCCTTGGTATTCCGCCCGTGAACGCATTGATTCCTTTGATGTTATCGTGATCCACAGGCAACGGTCAGGAAAACCCTGGGACGTTCTTCACGCAGAGATTGACACGGCTCTCACGATTGACGCAAAATGGCATTCGTGGCTGCGGGCACGCCGGCCTATCCGCTGGATAGACCGGTGACCCCGATAAGCCGGTGGCTCTCGTACCGTCGCCCACCAATATCATGAGGAGGAAAGCTCGATGTCCAAAGAAACGTATTCAAGACGCGCGTTCGTCAAACACAGTTCGCTGGCATGTGTTGGTGCAGCCGTTGCGACGGGCACGACACCTCGTATTCTCGCCCGTTCCACCGGTCGCGCGGCTACTCCCGCAATCCTCGGAGGCACGCCCGTCAGAAAAGGAGGTTGGTCCCGCTGGCCAATCTGGATTCCCGAATCCGATGAACCACAGGTTCTCAAGGCGATACGCAGTGGCGTGTGGTCGCGTCGCGGCATGGTCGCCGAATTTGAGAAGAAATGGGCGGAAATCATCGGCGCCAAACGCTGCATGACCACCGTCAACGGCACGAACGCGTTGATTACCGCCATCAAGCAGTTGGACATTGGGGGCAGGGATGAAGTAATCGTTACACCGTATACCTGGATCGCCACCACGCAGGCCATCCTGCAAGCGGGCGCCATGCCCGTTTTTGCCGACGTGGATCCGCAAACTTATCAAATTGACCCTGATCGAATCGAAGAGAAGATCACGTCCCGCACCAAAGCGATACTTCCCGTCCACATCCTCGGATTGCCTGCCGACATGGAGCGGATCATGGCCATCGCGAAGAAACACAATCTTCTGGTGGTGGAGGATTGCTGCCAGGCATGGCTGGCTGAAATAAATCACCAGAAGGTGGGGACGTTCGGCAATGCCGGCTGTTTCAGTTTTCAAAACTCGAAGCATCTGGCCGTGGGGGAAGGCGGCGCGATCGTGAGCGACGACGAGCAGTTCATGGATCGATGTTATTCTTACCACAACATGGGCCTGGCGTACGGATCGGTCGTTGGCGACGGTGGCTCTCAGTATGCAATGCTGGGATCCAAGGTGCGATGGAGTGAATACCAAGCCGCCGTCGGACTTGCGCAATTACCTCGGTTGGAAATGCAGACCACCACGCGGAATGAGAATGCGGACTTCCTCCGGGCCAAGATGTCCAAGGTCCCCGGCATTGTGCCGCATAAGCTCTACGACAACGTGACCAGGGCTGCGTACCATTTGTTCCCGTTTCAATATCAGAAGCAGGAGTTCAAAGGGTTATCAAGAGTCGGGTTCATTCGAACTCTTCGCGCCGAAGGAGTGCCCTGCAGCGAAGGTTACAACTCGACCCTGAACAGCGGGCCGTACCTGAGGGATGCGTTTCAATCGAAGAATTTTCAGTTGATGTATCCCAAGGAAATGCTCGATTTCGATCGGTACGTCGAGCAGAATCAGTGTCCCAAATACGAACGGTTATGCCAGGAGACGATATGGTTATCGCAGAGTCTGTTGCTTGGGAACACGTCAGACATGGATGATATTGTCCGGAGCCTGGAAAGAATACATGAGAACGCCGAAGCAATTAAGTCCGCCATGTAGCCGACGTTCGAATGCAGCAAATCACGGCATCTTTGGCAGCTTGTGTGGCAGAAACTCGGCCGAGATCGTTCATAGGTGAAATATGGTCGTTGAGTCTACCCCAGCGTTGCATAAGAGTTCGTGGGGTAAGCTTCCAGCTTGCCGGAAAACGCGGTGCCATCAGCGCCCGACCGACCAGTCGTCAGACTTCACGTTTTGTGAGGTTAAGCAATTGATGGGAAAACGCCAATTCACACGGCCAACGCAAGCTGGAAGCTTACGCCACAACAAATCGTTTGCAACTATAGAGTCTACTCTACCTACGCGCGCCGGCACGTCGGCTGATTTGTCGCGGCCGTTATCCAGAGGCATACGTCCGAGCGAATTCTCGCGAGCGAGAATCTGGTGGCGTGCGGCATCCCTCTGCATTCTGCTGTTCTCGGGTATGGACTCATCCGGTCAGACAGGCACGGACGCTCGCGTGTGGAAGAGCAGCGATGGCCAGTACTCGATAGAGGCGGCGATCGTTGAACTCGACGGCAACACAGTCAAGTTGCGCAAGGTGGACGGAGAGTTGATCGGCGTTCCGCTCGACCGGCTGAGCGAGTCAGATCGTGGCTACGCGACGAAGTGGATGCAGCTACGGCATCAGGCCTTGAATGCACAGGCAGCAGCAGGGTTCTCAACCGACGCGTTGGGAGAACCCATCGATCTGCTGAAGATAATTGACACCGACCGCGATAGGCTGAAGGGCAATTGGACGAAGGAAAACGGCGCCTTGATCACTCGGGGGGAAACACGGTCTGTGTTGCAGGTGCCCCAGCAACTTCCAGAACAATATCAGCTCCGCTGTACTGTGGAGCGATTTCGAGGTGAACGCGGCTTGAATATTGCGTTCGTCGTAGGGGGAAAACCGGTGATGGCGGTCTTCGACGCGTGGAAGGGTGCCAGCTCCGGTTTGACAATGATCGATAACAAGAACGAGCAGAACAACGTCACGTTGTTTCGCGAGAAAGTTCTGTCGAAGGAACCGTCAGAGATCGTGTGCACCGTTCATCACCGGCATGTCCACGTTGCCTGCAACGGGAAGACGCTTGTGCAGTGGTTTGGGCATCCCTCACAACTCTCGCTGTTCAAGCGATATTGGTCAGATGTTCCAACGGATCGTATCCTGCTTGGCACGTGGGGCTCGGATTTTCGCTTCACCAGTCTGACGATGACGCCGATCGAGCAGTCGACGTTTGACGATCTCGAGCTGCCGGCGGGCGTTCATGATCCGGGGAAATCGGTGGCGCTGATCGAGCATCCGCTTGGGTCGGGTAGCGGGTTTGTCGCGTCCCGCAACTTGCTGGTGTCGAACTACCATGTGATTGCCAATGCTTTCGTCGACGATATTGAGATCCACTTCCCTGACCGAGACGATCCCCTCAGCGTGCGACAAGTACTCCATGAAGACCCCGTTCGTGATCTCGCAGTCCTGCTGGTGGAAACAGATCGCATGCCGCTGCCAATCGCTTACGATGGTGACTTTTCTGACGGCGACGAGATTACCATACATGGCAATCCGTCGGTTGGAGGAGGGATCGTACTGCGCAATGCCAGCGTGACAGGGAAGATCGTGGCTACTGTGCGGATCGAAGGTCAGGATTTCTTTCAGGTCGAGGCGACGGTGAACCCCGGATCAAGCGGGGGTCCGATTTTGAACGATCTGGGGCAGGTGATTGGCGTCACGGCGATGAAAGCCACTGAAGAAGGCGAAAAGATGATTCGCGAAGAGATGGGGCGCTTGGATGATTCGTTTCGGATATCGTCGCAGGAGGAAGGTGTGGCCTTCGGAATTCCAGGCAAAGAACTAGCCAAAGCCCTCGACAGCGTGCGAACACAATCCGCCATGACGGCCGAGCAAACCAATGTCAGACACGACACGCGCGTTGTGTTTCAACGCCTGATGACCGTGTTTCGCCTGAATATGCTCAAGGCTCTTGCGGAGGCGAGCGGCGGGATGCAACGCCAAGCTGCGTTCGCGCAAAGTTCCGGCCAAACCGAGGACCTGGTCGAACTACTGCCCTCGTCGCTCAGCCGCAAGATACTTGCGGAGTTGGAAGGCGGACAAAGTGCTGGCGTGTTCCGGTTGTACCAGAAAGACCTGGAACAGCCGATTGAGATTCTTCGCGAGCGATTGGACGTGCCGGAGTCGACGAAACGACATCTGGTCGAGTTGCGCAAGCATGCAAGATCAGCGGAGAGTTTTGCCTCCAAGCTGCCAACAAACTACCGTTCCTTCAGCAAGAAGTTGCTGAGCCTGCAGGACGCATTCGCGAAGCGGATCGCGCGAATGAAAGACGACGGTTTCTAGCAGAGGGTTCGGATGGCGGCTCATTCTGCATATGGCGATCTGAGCCCGATCTGAGCCAATTCCCCTGAAGACGCTACGTGGCTCAAGCCGCGATCTCCGTAGCGGCAAAACCAGCGGGAGAAGAACGCTAATCGTTGCCCTTCGCCCCCAAGTCGCGATAGAATCACAGGCACGGCCGGAGACGTGAATTCCTATATCCTTGCGCGAGGAGTCAGAAATGAGAAGTCTAACGCTCATCGGGTTGGTCGTCGGTTCGCTGGTTCTGGGAGTAGCGGGCATTACGCCGGGTGGCGAGTTCGTGCCTTTGTTCGATGGCAAGACGCTCGAAGGCTGGCACACCGCGCCCGGTGGAAACTGGGAAGTGAAGGACGGGGTAATCGTTGCCACCAGCCCGAAAACGGAGCGCCGGCACGGCATGCTGCTATCGGACAAGAAGTATAGCGACTTCGTTTTGCGGCTGAAGTTCAAGTCGCTCAAGGGCAACAGCGGACTGTACTTTCGCGCCGAACGGGTGGATAGTCCGGTGACCCTGCACGGCTTCCAGGCCGAGATCGCCCCGGCCGGACCCGTGGGCGGGCTTTACGAAACCGGTGGCCGCGCCTGGGTCGCGAAACCGGACGCCGAACTGGTCAAGAGCTGCTTCAAGCCGGGCGATTGGAACGAAATGACCGTCACAACGCAGGGCAAGGACATCACCGTGAAACTCAACGGCGTAGCCACGGCCGAGTTGAAGAACGACCCCGGCCGCCTGGAAGGCCACTTCGGGCTCCAACTGCACGGCGGGAACGACATGCATGTTGAGTTCAAGGACATCGAAATCCAGATCGGGCCAAAGCCGTAAGCGGCACCCGGATCGATGACTTCCTTGCCAACCCGGTCGCGGATTTCGATTTCCCTTCAGTCGAATGAACACGCCCGTGTCCACGGCAACGACGCTGCCTTGGATTGACCTAGTCCCGATCTGGTACCCGGGCACTCTTCAATCCAGAACTCGGATGTTCTTCCTAGCGATACGTCCGGTTTCCGTGTCGGGACCGGCCAGTTGGGCCGCTTTGTGGTAATCGCGAAGCTCCTCGGCCTCGCGGCCCAGTTGCCCTACGCACCATCCGCGTTTGAGATAGGCGTCAGCGTGTATAGGATTCATTGATATCACTCTGGTATAGTCGGCAATCGCCCATTCATATTGCTTCGTCAAGCGGTAACACTGGCCGCGACCGAAATATATCACTGGCTCCTTGTACCCGTGTGTGATCGCCTGATTGTAGTCCGCGACCGCCCGCGAATACTCTTTTTTCCAATGATAAGCTTCCCCGCGAGCGCAGTAATACAAGCCGTTGTCGGAATCCAGCGAGATGGCTTCGCCCACGTCTCGAATCGCACGGTCGTAGTCATGCTTTTTCATGTACGATTGGCCGCGAACACAATAGGCGTCTGCAAGACGTGGGTTGAGCTTGATTGCCTTGTCGAAGTCCGCGATCGCAAGGTCCCAATCGTTCCGATCATAATGTGCGTTGCCGCTGAAGAGGTAGTCCGAAGCACTCTTGGGATCCGAGACGTTTTGTTGATTATTCAGAAACTCCTTCAATTCGCTGACGTGAATACACAAATTCATTAGCTGCGCGTTCGTGTGACCACTCTGAACAATCCCGACGACCAGGCCATCGTCGTTGACGACGGGTCCACCACTGTCTCCAGGGTTGATCGGTGCTTGGGTCTCCAGAACGGTGAACTCGTGGCTGCCCACCTCCGAGCGGAACTTCTTCTTGTAAACCGCGCGAACCGTGCCAGTCGTGTAAACCCACAACGCACCGCTTGCCCCGGGGTTGCCCACGGAATGAACACGATCGCCGGGCCCGGTTTTTCTGGTCGGTTCGCGGCCGGTAAGAGTCAATTCTCCGGCCCCAGCGGGCAGCGACTCGGCCTCGATTAGCGCCAGATCCTCATTTTTCTCAGTCGCAATCACTTTTCCTTTGATCGCCAGTTCGTCGAAACGTTCTCTGTAGTACTTACGTTCGGAAACGATGTCTCCGTAATCGAATTGCGGAAAAACGAGCTTCACCTCCTTCCGAACGATCCACGGATTCTGCGGTCTGTCCTTGTCGGGATAGGCAACAACGTGGAAATTGGTGATCAGGAGCTTCTTGTCACGATCCACAATCCACGCCGTACCGGTCGAGTCCGGATTGACCACCCATGCAGTTCCACGGAGGACCTTTTTATAGATTTCCTTGCTGTCCAGCGGCTCTGCCGAAACGGTGGCCGTTGAAAAAGCCGCGATCAAAAAGACACTCGTGGTAGAAGGAAATAGTGTGCTCCGTCGTGTCATCGTCCGGTTCTCCCAAGGAACGGTCAATTGAGCATGAACGTAACCGCAGCAATCCTTCACTCGGATCCGTCCGCATACGGTTTTCGACTGAACGTGATGTGCCTCGCTAAGATGCACCGCGATAAAGCAATCAACACCTGATTGTAATAACCGGCAAAGAAAGGTCCACAGGATGTTGCCTTGCATGCCGTGGCGGCTCGAAAGTCGGAGTCGGTTTTCCGCTAGGCCTGTGAAGGATCATGGCGATGCCAGACGCAGGGGGCTCGGGTCGGCAACGGTATCGGGTTACCGTCTTGCCAGTCCAATCACTGGACTGCCGCATTGCGGTGGTTTCGGACGACAAGAAGCACCAGGATCCCAATCGCAGAGGTTCAGATCTTGGCGCATGTCAAGAACCCGCGGGCCAACCGTTTCGCGAACCGCAGGCGTCGAGAGTCCAAGAAACCGGCTATTTTCGGATCATCGGTGTGTTCGCCGTGTGGCGTCTTGTGGTGAAATCTGAGAAGCTGATGGTACCCAAGGACCCTTTTTGTGGAGGTTGTGACTCATGCAAGAGAATTCTGACACGGCGAAAACACGGACTTCGCGACGCGAGTTTCTCGCCTCGAACGGAGCGATTGCCGCCGGGATGTGCCTGGCGGGCCCGACGGTTGCAGGAGCGGCGGAAACGCTGGCCATCAACGGTGGGAAGAAGGCCGTTACCGCGTCGGCCGGCGATACCACTTCCTGGCCTCGGTTCGGTGAAGAGGAGATAGAGGCCGTCAACGCCGTGGTGCGCAACTTCGGCTACGGCGAGGTCACGGCCTTTGAGAAAGATTGGCAGGAGCACTTCAAGGCCCCGTACTGCAAGTCGCATATGAACGGCACCAGTGCCTTGACCTCGGCCCTGTTCGGCTTGAATCTGCCCGTCGGCAGCGAGATCCTGGTGCCCAGCATGGACCCCTGGTTCGGTATCCTGCCGATGCGGTTGTTCGGACTGGTACCCGTCTTCGTCGACAACGATCCGCGGACACTGAATTTCGACGTGGAAGACGCCAAGCGTCGTCTGACGAAGAACACCCGGGCGATCGAAGTGGTCCACTTGTTCGGTCTGCCCTGCGACATGGAGGCGATCTGTGATTTCGCCAAAGAGAAAGGCCTGTTGATCTTGGAAGACTGCGCCCATGCCCACAACGCTTCGATCAACGGCAAGTACGTGGGCAACTGGGGCCAGATCGGGGCCTTCAGTTGCCAGGGCAGCAAGGTCCTACCGGCCATGGAAGGCGGAATGGCCAACTACGCGGGCCGGGAGTATTACGAGCGGGCGACCACATACGGCCACTACGGCAGCCCCGCGAAGTTCCCCAGCGACAGCAAGTACAAGAAATACGCCACCGGCCTGGGGCAAAAGCTACGGATCCATCCCCTGGGCGCGGCTTTGGCCCGCTGCCAGCTACGGGGCCTCGAGCAGCAGACCGACATGGAACGCGAGCAAAACCACTCGCTCAACAGCCGCGTATGCCAGTTGCCCGGCCTCTACGAACCCACGTTGCCAGCAGGCGTGAAACGAGTCTACTGGCGCTGGAACAACCTGTTCATCGATCCGGCCAAGGCAGGCATGTCGCGCGACACCGCCATCAAGGCCCTCAAGGCCGAGGGCGTGAGGGTCGGCAGACTCAACTACAAGACCAGTCACCTTGATACGGTGTACCACGAACCCGAATGGTGGCACCATCCGCCGGTGATCCCCGACCGGCTTCCCGGCCAGGAGGAAGCGCTGCAAACCGGTATTTCCCTCCCCCGTTTCACCAAGCCCGTACCCGAGTTGATCGATCAATACGTACTGGCCTTCGAGAAGGTCTGGGCGCATCGCGCCCAATTGGCCAAGACGTGAGGGATCTGTTGACGGTGCTGCAATAACGAAAGGCACAACGGTTCAGTCATGTGGCAAGGTGCTTTGTACGATGGCTTTCCAAAGCCGTCGTCCTGGCATGTCCTGGGACTCGACGGCTTTGGAAAGCCATCGTACGCGAGACCGCTGTGGTGTTGCCGTAAAGCCAAGACTGCAAAGGACCATTTCATTGTCCGAGGAGACAATACCGTGAAGTCGCTGCACCTTGTTGTCACTGTAATTCCATTGCAGATTCTTTGCTCCGCTGCGATCCTCGCACGGGCCGCCGAGGAAGGCACCGCGAATCGGCAGACGCCCGAACGCAGGTACGCGGAACCGTCGCCAATTCCGGACTACATCCTTCGGGAAGGCAAGCCCTACAAAGACCAGATGCGTGTCATCCGACCATCCGTGTTGCCTACCGAAATCCCGTGCGAGCGCGTTCAGGTGGGGCGGCGAATGGGTTACAAACCCAATGTGCAGCGGCTCTCCACCGGCGAACTCGTGATGTTGAACTTCCACTCGCACGGCGAAACGCAAGGCGCCTCGGACGGGTCCATGAGCGAACACATGGTAATGCACCGCTCGAAAGACAACGGCCGGTCATGGACCTCGACCCACGTCCAGGGAGTTTACGGCCGGGAACCCTACCTGAACGTTTTTTCCGGCGACGTCATGCTGGCAACAGGCCACGTGCTGTCGGCGGACGTCAACAATCCGACAAAGAAGGTGACCTGCGTCATCCACCGCTCGACCGACGGCGGCAAGACGTGGAAGACGCAGCCGATCTTGCCCGAGATGCTGCCCTTTGACGATGTGACGCGGACCTATTCCAGCCGCAATATCATCGAATTGCCCGACGGCACGTACATGCTGGGAATGTCCGGGTTCTATGGTCGCGACTGCATTATGCTGTCGAAAGACCAAGGCCGGTCGTGGCAAGCGCAGAAGACGACCTTCGGCGGATACGACATGGCCAGCTACGTCTACTCGGCCTACCAGGAAGGTGTCCTCTATCGGCTGCCCCAGGGGCGACTCCTGCTGTTCGCGCGAATGACACCGCGAATCATGAAGTTCACGCGAGAAATCAAAGGGCTCGCTGATTTCTCCAAGCTGGGAGAGACCGACAAACACTTTGACCAATATGATGCGGAAATCATCTTCGAATCAAAAGACGACGGCGTTTCTTGGGAACCGGTCTGTGGGATTCCGCTGATCGGATGCATGTATCCGTCGGTGATTCCGATGGGCGACGGCAAGCACCTGATGACGTTCACCAAACGTGTGCCCGGCGAAGGCCTGCGGATGGGCGTCTACGCCACCGTACTATCGGAAAACCCGGACGGATCCTTCGCTATCGATTTGGACAAGGACCTGATTGTGATCGACGAGAAAACCGACGACGCATTCCAGACGGGCGGCGGATTCGGCAACACGCTAACGCTCGACGACGGCTCGCTGATCAGCGTGTACTCGTACTATCACGCGGACGACGACATCGCCGGGTTGCTCAAGTCGGACAAGTTCAAGGAAAAGAATGTCTACAACTACTACCGCAACAGAGCCCTGGGCTACAACCCGACCTGGGTCGCCGGCTGCAGTGAGCAGAACTATCTTCGAGCCGGAGACCGGCTGCAGCGACACATGTTCCTAGGCTGCTGTCAACTGTTGAATCTCTGCGGTCCGGTGACTGAAGTAACGAGATGGGAGTTCCCGAAATAGAGATCCCCTGCCCGAATCCTGGGGCACAGCTCACTGACGCAGAAGATGGCTTTCTCAACGGCAAACGGTACGTGCTCATCGACCGCGATGGCAAGTTTTCTCCCGCGTCTCGCGACATTCTGGAACGGGAAGGTATCAACTGTGTCCGTCTACCGCCTCGATCTCCGAATCTAACGCCACGCATCGACACACCGAAGCATCTGGTAACTTGCGTTTGGGCGCGTCGGCCGATGTGACCTACGCGCCCAAGCTGGATGTGTTTGGACGCTCGGGTGGGGGCGACCCGAGCACCTTGGCCAAGCAGCGCAACTGCTCGAGGTGGATGTGACCCGTGCGCCTTAGCAGGCTGCATTTCGTTGCCAAAACGGGGACCCATCGTGCGCGGCGAAACGGCCGAAGATTAGGGCTTCAGTAGTCAGATTGACGGCGCTCCCCACGGGTGTCGAGCGACATCGTGAATCAAGATGATTCGTGCACGAGGGGTGCCAACCCGACGCAGTTTTTGAGCGGATTAAGAAACTCAGCCGCGTGTCTTTAGGGGGCGAGATGTGGCGCAACTCGGTGGGGCGTCCGATTAGCGTTGCAGATTAATCTCGGTGGGAGCAGTTGTTAGGATACCGCTCCAGGAGCCTTTTGCCGGCCACAGGCGCCGTTTGAGGTCTTTTGAGTTGGCTGCTCCGTTAGCTGTGTGCAGGTGCCAGGTAACTCGTGCGGTCGTTGGTTTTGCACTGATGTGCGTCACGGCGGGTTTGCCGTCTTCCTGGGCTAGTCCGAGGAAGGAACCAATTCCTCTTTCGCGCAAGTGGAAACTCAGGCCGGCTTTCGTCGCGAGTTCGAGCACGGCACCCGGCTTCAGTATGACTTTCTGCAAGGTCGCGGTCGGCGGACTCTGAGTGCTCTGCCCGGGATTCACCTCTGGAAGGAACCCGCCGCTAAATCCCCCTCCCCGGTGGGCGTAGGGTCGAATCGCGGTCAACTGGTTGCCGTCACCGTCGACGGCGGTCGCGTAGTCGTATCCGGCGCGTTCGCTCACGGCGAGTCGCACGTCTTGCTTGCTGACGTTGCGAATAAACAGTCGAACCTCCTCCGTCG
>JADHUC010000413.1 GCA_016784735.1 Pirellulaceae bacterium
CCAAGCAGATCGGCTTGCCCGGCTTCAGAGCCACACCGTGAGCGACAATGCCGGGGTCGCCAAGTTCGCTGACAACGTGGTACGATAAATCGCCTTGCCCTTTGCTGGTACCGCCGGACAGAAGCACCAAATCGCATGACTCGATCGCGCTCGTAACACGCTCGCGCAATTCGTCCAGATCGTCACGAACGATCCCCAGCGGCACCGGCTCGCCGCCCAGTTCGCGCACCGCATCGGCGATGATGCGAGCGTTCGAATCGTAGACCATGCCCGGCTGCATTGGCTGTCCGGGCGGGATGATCTCGTCGCCCGTGGAAACAACCGCCACTCGAGGCCGCCGCCAAACATCGACTTCGTCGACGCCAATGGCGGCCAACACGCCGTTTTCTCGACTGGTCAACAGCTCGCCGCGCCGCAACACGGTCTCGCCAGCGGCAATATCGGTTCCGGCGAAAGACACGCCGAAGCCGGGTGTCACCGAACGCCGCACGATCAGTTCGCCGTCTTCATCGTCCGTATGTTCCACCATGACCACCGCGTCGGCACCGCGGGGCAGCATGCCTCCGGTGGCGATGGGCGTGGCCTTGCCGGGTTGCACCTCGGCCTTCGGAACAACGGCCGTGGCGATGACTTCATCCAACAGCTTTAGACGGTGCGGTTCTTCCTCGGCTGCCCCAAACGTGTCGGCCGCGCGCACAGCGAACCCATCGTAGTTGGAACGATCGAACGAAGGAACATCGACCGTCGCTACCACGTCCCGCGAGAGGATACGGCCCAGCGCGTCGTCCAGCGAAATGGACTGCTCTCCCAACGGCTCCAGACGGATCACATCATGGAATCGGCGCTCAGCTTCGTCACGGTCGATAACTTCCAGGAATTGTTCTTGAGAGACCATGTGACTTACTGTAAATCAGTCGTCCACGGAAGACAACTCCTGGACGTAGTCGGTCAGAAGTTGATGGGTTTGTTGGAACTCCGGGAGATCGGTGATCTTGCTGTACTTCGAGTCGCTGGCGACGGTGTCATAACGTTTCAGTGTGGTGCGCATGGCATCAAGATCGGGCGTCGCGCCTTCGGAGACTTCGTCGGGCAATGCCAGATAGCCTTTCCAATCGTCCGGCGACACGTCGTTCAAGTTCTTCGCCGCCTCGGCCAACTGTTCCAGCGTCGTACTGCTGCCAAGGTCGGCTACCACTTCTTTGGCGGCCGATTCGTCCATCCGGATCATCGTCCAGGTCTCGGTGGAGCCGTCTTCGAAGTGGAGCAGCACGGCGGACTTGTCCTTGGTCAGATTCTCAACACCCGTCTCCATGACCACCGCGTCGTCTTCGCCAATTTTCCATGCCGCGCGCTGAGTCTTCTCGTCTACAGCACCGACAAGTGGCAACGTGACGTCGACGACGCTGTTACGGTAAGTGCCGCCGATCGTCCCATCCTTGGCCAGCGCCAGTTGCACCGTCACTTCAACCTCGTCACCTTCCTTCGGCACGACGCCAAACACACCTAGCGACATCCACTCGGCATCTTCCTCCTGTTCTTCGGCCGCTTCGGCGATGTCGTTGGCCTGCTCCGCATATTGGGTCACGGTCGTGATTTGCGTGCCGCCGTTGTAGACGTACCCACCCGACACGTAGTAGCTGTACGCAATCGGACGTACCGGGTACCCGAGCCATCCGTGCAGGCCGTTCCAAGTGGCCCACTTCCACGGCTGATAGTTCCAGTGATGCCAGTGGCAATGGTGTTGGTGATGAGGATGATGATGCAAATGCCAAAGCGCCGGCGGACCAATGATCGGTTTGCCGTGCGGGAACTTGCCCGCGATCAACTTCGGCGATATGGCCGGCTTCAGCCCGGGTCCGCCGCCAATGCCGGGCTTCAGTCCGGGGGAGATGCCCGCCTTTGGTTTTAGCCCCGAAAAGCCGCCTCCAAGCCCCGTCTTGAGCGACGCGCCGCCACCCGGTTTCAAACCGGGCTTGCCTCCCTTACGTGGAAAAAGTCCCGGCAGAACGCTTGGTTTCGATCCCGACTTGCTCAATGGCTTCGCTGTGCCGGGTTTGGCGAACGCCTTGGGAATACTTGGCTTGGTCGTTGGAATACCCGCGGGTTTTGCCGCACCGGGCTTCGCTTTGCTGGCCGAGACGGCGGGCTTGCCAGACATCTTCGGCGGTGCCTTGGCGCCCGGCTTGATACCCGCGCCCGGCCGGCCCGGTTGAGCCGGTACATCGCGCGAAAGCCATACAATCAAAACAACTGCAACGGCGGTAACGGCATAGTGTCTCTTCATCGCAGCATCTCCTCTGTTCCACTATTCTCGCGATCGGTTTTGCCTCTAGAGAATAAACACCGCGGGCCAAACGATGTTCCGGTCAGGCTGCGGAATTACGCCACGGCTTTGGCCGCTAGACCAGCGATCACCGCTGATCGAAACGCCACAGGCCGGCGTTGCGAGCAGCCTCGTAGGCGGCTTTCAATTCGTCCAAGGTGGGGCAGCGGTCGATCTCGGCGTACTTCGGTTCGTCGTCCTGCGCAATTCGTCCGACTTCGTAAGCCGGGCGGTACTGCCCCATGATGTTGACGAACGTGTCTGGGGACAGCTCGCTGGCGAGCCAATTGAAGATGGCCGACGTTTCGTCCAATTGCCCCGGCATGACCAAATGCCGGATCAGCACGCCTCGACGCGCCACGCCGTCCGGTCCGAACTTTAGCGGTCCCACTTGGCGATGCATCTCAGCGACAGCTTCGCGAGCGCGATCCGGATAGTCTTTCGCCTTACACAGTCGCTTGGCCGTGTCGGACTTCCAGAACTTGAAGTCGGGCATGTAGATATCGATGATTCCGTCCAAGAGCTTCAGCGATTCGAGCGAATCGTAGGCGCTGGTGTTGTAGACAATCGGCAAAGACAATCCCATCGGGATCGCTTTGCCAATTGCCTCGATCACCTGCGGCACCACATGTTCGGGCGTGACAAAGTTGATGTTGTGACAGCGTTGCGACTGTAAAGCCAGCATCAGTTCGGCGATCCGCTTCGCCGAGCATTCGACGCCCGACGCCTCCTGGCTGATATCCCAATTCTGGCAGAAGACACACCGCAGATTGCACAGGCTGAAGAAGATAGTGCCGGAACCTCGGGAACCGCGCAGACAATCTTCTTCGCCGTGATGCGGGAAGGCGCTGGTGACAAGCGCATGCCGACCGGTGCGGCAGAACTTCGATTCGTCGGCCAAACGGTTCACATGGCAGTCGCGCGGGCAGGCGCAGCAATCCACCAATTCGCGCACGGCGGTCGCAACCCGTTCGGCCATACCACCCGACCGATGAAGCTCCAGATAGGCCGGTTCGAACGGGTCCAGCACGAACCGTGGATCCAAATCGCTGGCTGCATTTGAACGCCGGAACATACAGGCGAGCGTAGCACGTTTCTGAAACGAATGTCAACCAAGCTGTGTGACCATCTGTTGTTTCGACCCGAAGACGTGCTAAAAAGGAAGGTGATGACAGTTCTTTTCACTTCTTTTCTGGAGAAAGCATGAGCGGTCGCTTGTTGTTCGCTGTTTTGATTCTACCTGTGTTTCTGGTCACGTCGCCGCTTGCTGCCGCGGAGATTTCCGGGACGGTGGCCAGCGTGGAAGGAGACACAATCACCATCACGGCGAAATCCGAGTTCGTCCCGAACGAAGGTGACGCCGTTGAAGTCTTCGTCGATGTACCGGGGGTCGGCAAGGCGTTGGTCGCCAACGCGAAAGTGACTTCTGCCGGGGGGGATGGCATCGTTGCCAAAGTTGTCGCATCGACGGGTCGCGTCGCGGTAGGCCAGCAAGTGACGATCGACTCGCCCAAGGCAACTCGGCGTCCCGACACGCAGGTCCCGCCAATGATCGGCATGACCGCGCAGGACGCAAAGACGACCGCTGCGGAGGCGGGCTTTGTTGCCAAGTTTGAAGTTGGCGTCACGGCACCCCAGGGTGTGAAACCGTTTACTGTCTACATGCAGAATCCACCGCCGGGAGGAAAGCTGGCTCGGGGCCAGACGGTAACGCTGACGCTCTACGCGGGCGATGGAAGTTCGCCAGCGACCGACCCCGCGCCTCGGCCCACGCCGGATGACCCGCCGCTGCCCCCGCCTGATGATCCGCCATCGCCAATGCCGGCAGATCCTCCGACGCCAACGCCGGAAGATCCTCCATTGCCGACACCGGAAGACCCGCCACCGCCGCCCGCGGAACCCGTATCCACCAAACCCTGGCTGGGCGTTTCACGATGGTGGGTAAACGGCCGTGATGTTGAGCTCTGTGGCGTGCTAAGCGACGGGCCGGCCGGCAAGGCCGGTCTTCAGCCGGAGGACGTCATTCAAACGATTGCAGGAAAGCCGATACGCTCGTTGAACGAATTCCATGAAATCATCGAAGACTGCGATGCGGGAGGCGAAGTGGTTGTCGAGTTCAGGCGCGATGGCCAGAAGCAAAGCGTTACGGTGAGCATGGAAGCCATGCCAAGCGACGGCGGGACCGGTCGGATGCTCGCGGCGGCCGAGCGGGGCGAACCGTGGGCGATGATGGAAATGGGCGTGCGCTACGCCCACATGCGCGGCGAACGCTCGTATTGTGAAAAGGACTACGCCAGAGCGGTCCAGTGGTTCGGTAAGGCCGATCAGGCACAACACATTTCCGCTGCGTACTTCCTGGGCCTCATGTACGATCGCGGCAACGGCGTGGAGCAAGACTATGCCGAGGCGAAAGGTCTTTACGAACGAACGCGCCGACTCGAAGGCCAAGGCCCACGACAAAGCGCGTTTCTCTCCGCCACTAGGGCCTTGGCAATCCTTTACTTGAGTGGCCACGGCGTGGCTCAAGACGATCAGATGGCCGAGAAGCTGTTGCGCGAGGCCGCCGATCTCGGCTGTCTCAAGGCGCTGACTCATGTGGCCTGGATGTACGAAAATGGCCGTGGCGGCAGCGGGCGCCGTCTGTCGACAAAGGAGTATCACAAGGAAGCGGTCGATTTGTACTACGAAGCCGCCAAACAGGGATACTCTCTTGCCCAGTTCAACCTGGGCGTGGCCTGCTTGGAAGGTAAGATCGTCAAGCAGAGTAACGAAATGGCAGTTGGTTGGTTTCGTCTGGCCGCCGAGCAAGGCTACGGCAAGGCCATGTACAACGTGGGCTGGATGTACGAACAAGGTCGTGGTGTTCCGCAGGACCGACAGACCGCAATCACTTGGTACCGCAAGGCCCTCGAAGACGGATACGAAGACGCACGCAAACCGCTCGAGGCGTTGGGCGTGTCGACGGGTCAGGCCGCAAGCACCGACCTGGACCTGATCCAGGGAACCTGGGAGTGTGTGGCGGCTTTCGAAGACGGCAAACCGGCCGAGAGTTTCGCGGGCGTGCTTGCGGTTTTCGAGGGCAATCGCCTGACGTGGAAGCGAATGCCGATTGAAGGCAGTCAGACGATCGAGGCAACGTTTACGCTGGACCCGACGAAGGACCCGAAGCATCTGGATTGGGTTCCGAACGGGAGCACCGACGCTCACAAGCGCATCTACTCGCTGGACGAAGACACGCTGCGCATGTCCACAAACTTCGGCTCAAATCCTCGACCAGCCTCGTTCGAAGCCGGCAAGTGGCAGTTTGTTATGAAGCGAGTGAAACCAACGGAGTAAGCTCCCGATCAGAAACTCTTGGCCAAGAAGAAACCCGGCTTTTTCGGAAAAGCCGGGTTTCTAGCCGTCGCTAAAGGTCTGAAAACTTGTGAGCTGGTACTTAGTGTTTTGCTCATTTCCTATTCGACCAACGTCACCATGCCGAATTGGCCGGGCTGCCATTGGGGGCGCAGGCCTTCGCCCCAATTCATCCGCGCGGCGGGTCCTTTGCCGTCGTTGTCGTTCAGTTGCACGGAAAGGCCGATCTTGGCGCCCAATCCGCCCGATATCCCCAACTCCGTCAAGGGAATGCGCAATTCATACACACATGCGCCTTCGCCTTGGACAACAGCCATATCGTAGATCGAAGAATCGCGGAAGAGGTGCCCCGAGGTGCGGCCGCCACTGTGTTCCGACGGCCGGAACAGCGTGTGTGTGCCGCTGCCACCGCCCGGTACGGACGACGAGATGTAATACGCAAAGGCCGCCCGTGTGACCTGCCCACTCCCGCGTGTCGGAACGACGCCAAGGGCCAGGCTGTCGCCTTCCAGAAACGCCTGTCCGATCTGACTTCCGGTTCCGGTGGCGTGGTGCACGTCGTCGCGGACGTTGAAGGCGACGTACAGATTCGCCTCGTCCCACATCACATAGCCGACGGCGCTCAGGTTGTCCGGCGTCCACGTGTAAGCGTCGCTCTCCGTACTAACCTGGTTACTGCCGATAAGCGGAATGGGGCATTTCTTAGTCCAGTCGTCCAGTCGACCGTCGATCTTCGGCGGCGTTTGGATTCGGTGGGCTTCGGCAACAAAGTCGGTGCCTTCGAAAATCGTCACTCGGATGTTGTCCCACATCGCCCAGCCGGAACCGTTGGCCACTGGCGTAAAGCTGACTCGCTCCGCGTCAGCCGGCATCTCCTTGCGACAGGTGAAAACTTGCCAATGCGGATTGTTATCGCCGCAGCGCATCACTTGGCTGTCGTACAACCGAACCTGCCGCCCATCGGCCAGGTATTGGGTCATGTTCGAGCCGCAACCCATCCGCTCGTTTCGCACCCAGGCTGTGTACAAGTACGTCTGCCCACCGCGCACCGGAATCGTTCCGCTGATGTATTCCCATCCGTCAGAGTTTTGGAACTTCAGTACCCGTTTGCCCAACCCGTCACCCAAACCGTCCGCATCGGTCCAGACCTTGGTCGTGTCATTCGTGCGCCAACCGTCGGGGCCCTCGCCCGAGGCGTCGACAGTCTCGAAGTCGCCATTAGGCATTAGGTTTCCCAGCATCTCGGGCGAGACGACCGACAACACAAACGGCTTTTCGATTCGCGGCAGATCTTCCGAGTCGAAATCGAAAACGAGTTCAACTCGATGGTCTGTCGTCTCGACGTCCTTGGGAACCGTGACGGCGACTTGGCGGACTTCGTCTTGGCCGGCTTCGAGCGAGAAGGGCATCCGTTCTTTTTCGAGCCACCCTCCGGGCGTCTCAACGCGCATGCTACCCGAAAGCGTCCGGTCGTACAGGTTCCGAATGTGGACGACCAGTTTTCCCTGATTGCCCCGCAGCATGCTTACGCGGGGGATGATTCGTCGCGCCTGGGCCACGCCTGCCGACGTTCCGGCGCCGACACGAGCGACTTGGATCTGGGGCGTCACGTATGCTTTCAGCACGTCCAGGTCTGCGCCTTCGATGAAGACGGGAATCCGACCAAGCGGCAGTTCGGCCTTTCCGCCCGGCGCTGGGAGACGGCGTTCGTTGCCCTGGTAGTCGGTAAGCAACACTTCTTCCGCGCTGACATGAAGTGCGACCGTCTCGCCTTGTTCTTCGTACGTGGACGCGACCAAGACCGACCGGCCGTTTCGTTCGAACAGATGGAACAGCCCGCCGCGGCCCAGCAGGAAGGTGCCCAGCGGTTTGGCGTCGAACAACTTGCTGGCGAAAACTGCCAGGGTTGCAGCCACGGGGCGGGGACTGAGGTCGTCAAGCAAGTAGCCGTGGGAACCGGCCGCAGAGCCCGTGCCGCCGAAGTAGATGATCTTCTGGCATCCCGCCGCCAGTTCGTCGGTCCACTGTCGCAGCACCCAGTCGCACTGGACGGTGTTTTGCAATTCCTCCACCGGCGGCACTCCCCAAGCGTTCAAGCCCTTGCCCGATTCATCTTCCCAAACGACGACGTTTTCCAATCCGGCGGCATCCAGATCCTGGCGGGCTTCCAGAATGCCGTCGCCGTTTTGGTAGTGCACGGGCAGCACGTCGATGTACTTGCCCACGCCGGCCGTCAGCACGGCTTTTCGAAAACTCCTCGGATAAAGCCCTCCGGCCAGAATGGTCTGCAGATTCGGGTCGACTGCCTTGGCGGTCTCCGTGCCGATTTGACACATGGTCACATAGGTTTGCACCGGATCGTCGCAACCGCCCGGAGTGATCTCGTTCAGCCACTCCCAACCGCAGAACTTGCCCTTCAACCGCGTGGTTGCCGTGCGCACGAAATCCCGCCAGACGTCTTCTCGGAAGTTGAAGGCCCGGTAGCTGATCGGCTCGATCTTGCCGGGCTGTGCAAAAGGCGGGGGATCCACGATGCACAACCATACGTTGACGCCGTGCCGGCGGGCCACGTCCAATTCGTGTTCAAGATGATCTAACTTGTACACATCCGGGCCCGGCTGCATTTGATACCACCGTGTGAATCGGCGGCACGTGGTCAGTCCCAGACGCTGAGCGACGGCCCATATTTCCTCGGGCGGTGCGTCCCAATGGGCGGTCATTCCAAAACGCGTCGGCTGGCCATCCGTGATCGCTTTCAGATCCGGGATACGTGCGAAGGTCGTGTGACGCTTCTCCCAGCCGGGTACATCCAGTTCGAACAAGAAGACGCCTCGTCGTTCGAGGTCCAACTCGACCGTCACCTTCTGCCCGTCCTGCTCGACGACAAAGCCCTTACGGCCTTCCGCCGCCACCGCACCGGTCGTGTCATGCACCACGTAGTGAAGCGTCTTCTTCTCGCCCGGTCGTTGGACGTTCTTGAGCCGGATTGCCAGACGCACCGGCTCGTCGTAGGGGAACAGGTGGCCCGGGACGTCAGTTTCGATTTCGTAGAATCCACGCTGGCGGACAAAGCTGTTCCCAGCGCGTACATGCCAAGGCCAGTCTTGGCCCCTGGCATCTCGGAAGCCGGCCAACAAAAGCAGCCGATTGTTCTTCTTGACCAGCTCCAGCCCCTTGGGCACCGTGAACGTGAATTCTTGGCGTCCTCGGCCGGGCTCGGTCAGCGTCACACGGCGTCCGAGTCCCGGATAACCGATATGGCCCCGTTTGGTCGTGTATTTCCCGTCCGGTGTGTCGATCCAAGGCCCCGTTCCCCAGACGTACAGCGTGGTGGTTCCGAAGTGCTCGGACGGATCCAGATAGTATTCGACCGAGACTTTCCACGGGTCGCCCGAGACGAGCTGTTTGCCCTCGGCCGACGCATCGACGTAGATCCAACTCTTGTTGTAGTTGACATCCAGTTGCGGCGATCTGCCGGTCGCCTTGGTCTGAACGTCTGCCGGTTCACCAGCCAGCGCACAGCACGCCCAAGCGGCAACCAGCATTGACCACATCCAGACAACTCTGATGATTCCACTCATCGGCGGTTCCTTTCGCGCGTTCCACTAGTCGAGCTAATCACAGCAACGATATGCCGTTGTAACGTTCGTGAACTCGTGTCTCAAGACCGCGTACGATGGCTCTCCGAAGCCGTCGCTCCGTCCGCACTGGTTCCTTTCGACGGCCTCGGAGGGCCATCGTACGGTCGAAACGGACCCGTCGCCGGTTTTGGGACACGCTCTCTCCCCGTGTTGCCCCGGCCCGTCTACTGTGCGAACATGACGCGTTGTCGCTCAGTCAACCTAACACATCGGCAACCCTTGCCGCCCCGTGAAGGAGTACCTCCCGTGAAAAGAGATCGTCTTTCGCTACAAATCGTGGTTCATCTGTTGTCGATTGTGACTGTCGCTGTGTCCGCAGCTTGGGCTCAAGAGGAAGGGCCAAGCGAACTAACCGCGCCCGACATCACCAGCGTCCGTCGCCTGCCGAACGATGTTACTTTAGCGGAATTGTCCAACGGATTAACGATTATTGTGCAGGAGAACCACGTGGCCCCAGTGGCAACGGTGCGCTGCTATGTCAATAACACCGGCGGTGCGTTCGAGGGCCAATACCTCGGGGCGGGGCTCAGTCACGTGCTCGAGCACGTCGTCTCCGGCGGCACGACGACGAAACGATCCGAAGAGGAAATCGAACAGATTATCGACCGCTTCGGCGGGGCCACGAATGCCTTCACCTCATCGAATCTGACCGGCTACTACATCGACTGTCCTGCCAAAGATGCGATGGACGCCATCGACCTGATCGCGGATTCGATGCAGCACGTTGTTTTTGAACAGTCGGCATACGAGCGAGAATTGGAGGTCGTTCAACGTGAGTTGGCTGATGGCGAGGTCAACCGCGGCCGCGTGCAATGGATGATGCTGCAACAGACGCTGTACACAATCCACCCGGCCCGGACCCCGACGATTGGCTACTTGGACGTGCTGAAGAACACTTCGAAGGAGGATTTGGTCAGTTTCTACCGCGAGCGGTACGTTCCCAACAATCAGGTATTCGTGGTCACGGGCGATATAGACACGGACACGGTGCTCGATGAAGTAGCGAAGCACTACACGGGCACGCCCCGTGCACGAGAGACATTTATCCCTATGCCGGATGAGCCTGAGCAACTGTCGCCACGCGAGGCGGTCCGCGAAATGGATGGTGCCACGTACGACCTGGCGTTTGCCTGGCCGACGGTTAGGCTTTCGCATCCGGACCTGTACGCGTTGGATGTGGCCGCTTACATCTTGACCGAAGGCGACAGTTCGCGCATGGTCCGGCGATTGAAGTACGACGAACAGCTTGTCTTGTCGGTCAGTGCGGCCAGCTATACGCCCCATTACGTGAACGGTTGCTTTGCGTGCTTTGCCTCGGCCACGCCGGAAAACTGGGAGCGGGCATCGGAAGAAATTCTGCGCGACGTTTATCGGTTGCGCGACAAGTTGGTCACTCCTTCGGAATTGGCCAAGGCAAAGAAGCAGAAGGCGGCAGAACTGGTATTCGGACAGCAAACCGTCCAGCAGGCGGCCGACAGCCTGGGACGCAACTTCCTGTCCACCGGCGATCCGCTGTTCGACAATGCCTACGTGGAAAACACCCAGAAAGTGACGGCCGAACAGGTCCGCGACGTGGCTCGACGCTACTTTGTGCCCGGCAAGCTCAATCGTGTCATTATTGCACCGCCCGGAGGCGCGCCCGAGCCGGAGGCATCGACCGGCGGTGGCGCCGAGGGCGACGTCCGAGTCGAGCGACTCGAAAACGGCGTACGAGTGCTGCTGAAGCGACACTCGCATTTGCCCATGGTCAACATTCGGGCCTACACGATCGGCGCGGCTCTGGTAGACACGCCCGAAACGGCCGGGCGCGCGGCTTTGGTGGGCGCGATGCTCGATAAAGGAACCGCCGCGAAAACGGCCGACCAGATCGCCGAGTA
>JADHUC010000040.1 GCA_016784735.1 Pirellulaceae bacterium
CTCAGCGGCGCGGTGCGCTTTCTCAAGCCGAAGGATGGCCAGACGCATCAGTCGGTGGCTTGGTTCTCCAAGGACGGGACAACGTGGAGTTCGCCTTACCCGATTGGCGACCCGAACCTGTGGATGTGGAGCGCCACTTGGCACAAAGACGCCGGTTACAGCATCGGTTACAGTGTCGCCTCGAAACGTTTCATCCGTTTGTACCACACTCGCGACGGGCAAACCTGGGACACACTGGCCGACGACATCTTCCCGGGCGGCACCTATGCCAACGAGACTTCGTTGGTGTTTACGAAGGATGATACCTGTTACTGTCTTTTGCGACGCGACTCGCATACGGCCACGGCGCAATTGGGCATCGCCAAACCGCCGTACACGCAGTGGACGTGGAAAGATCTGGGCGTAAAGATCGGCGGGCCGAAGATGATTCAACTGCCCGACGAACGATTCGTCGCAGGCGTGCGCCTGTACGACCGCCGCGTACGTACTGCGCTCTGCTGGATCGACGCCCAGGAAGGTACTTTACGCGAGTTCCTTGCCTTCCCATCAGGTGGCGATACCAGCTACCCCGGACTGGTCTGGCACGATGGAATTCTGTGGGTCAGCTACTACGCCAGCCACGAAGGCAAGACCAACATCTATTTGGCCAAGGTAAAGCTCTAGTGCATCGCCAGGCCGCCGCTGACGTCCACGGTGGCTCCGGTCATGTAGCTGGCGCGGTCGGAGCAGAGAAAGACGACGAAGCCGGCGATTTCTTCGGTTCTGCCGATTCTTCCCAGCGGCACACGCTTGTTGTAGTACTCCGGATTCGCGTCGATCGCCTCGGCCAACATCTCGGTGTACATCAGACCCGGTGCCACGCAGTTGACGTTGATTCCATGTTTGGCCATTTCGCGAGCCAGCGAAATCGTAAAGCCAATGATTCCCATTTTGCTGGCATCGTAAGGGGTTTTGCCGGATTCCGAGCCGCGAAACGCCGCTTGTGACGAGATGTTGACGATCTTGCCGTGACGTTCGGCGGCCAACAGTCGGCGCACCATCTCGCGGGCGCAGATGAATGTCCCGGTCATGTTCACCTGCAACGTGTAACTAAAATCTTCGACGCTCAAGTCCGCTGTCGCTCCGACTGGGCAGAACGCGGCGTTGTTGACCAGAGAGTCGACCGGGCCCAGCTCTCGTTCGGCCTCGTCGAACATAGCAACGACATCGTCTTCCTTGGATACGTCGCCCGAGATCGCTATGGCCTTCGCGCCAAACTTCGCCTGGAGTTCGTCCACCAGGGCCTTCGCCTCGACCGGGCCGCGACGATAGTTGACGGCGACCTTGGCACCGTCCTCGGCCAACAAGTGGCAGATTGATTTCCCGAGCCCGCGGTAGCCGCCTGTGACCAGGACTACTTTGTCTTTCAGTTTCAAGTCCACGTCATGTCTCCTGGCTGGTCTTGCTCGAACGCTGATCCCGGTTGTTGGAGTTCACGCTTTAGCGTGCGTTGTTCTTTCGTGTCCGATAAGACACGCTAAAGCGTGAACTCCAACGGTAGACCTGGTATGCCGCTTGGTCGGAATTCGAGGTCCCGCTCGGCAAGCGGGACCTACTTGTGCGTCAGCCGGCTAAGACGCTACCCGGCGGCGGCGGCCGGTGCGGCGGGCGCTCGCTGGCCGAGTTGATCGTCGATCATAAACAGGCCCACGGGGTTGTCGCCTACTTTCTTCAGCTTCTCAACGATGGCCAGTGCCGTGGCTTCCTCTTCCACCTGCTCGGTGACAAACCACTGCAGAAACGCGCTGGCCGCATGATCGCCTTCCGCGTTGGCCAAGGTGACCAGATCGTTGATTTTGCTGCTGATCAGGCACTCGTGGTTGTAGCCATCCTGGAACGCCTCCAGCGCGCTGGACCATTCGATCTTTGGCTGATCGATCTGTTTGAGCACGGTGCGACCGCCGCGATCGTTGATAAAGTCGAGGAATTTCATTCCGTGCATCCGCTCCTCGTCCGTCTGGATGCGCATCCAGGTAGCCATTCCATCGAGGTTCTCGTCCGCAAAGTAGTTGACCATAGAGAGATACAGGTACGACGAAAAAAGTTCGGCGTTCAGTTGTTCATTGAAGGCTTCTTCAATCTTCTTGTTCATCATGGGAACCTTTCTTTCTGAGGGACTCTTCCATTTCCGTCTTCGTGTCAGACAGGTGCATCTCAAATGAATACGCGACGTGCCCCTCGAAGACAAGGGGAAGGAAGCCGAACGGGGCGAAAAATAACGAAAGACGGCGCCGGTACGAGGCGGTATCGCGCTCTTCCTGTAAATGAGACCCAGTCTCTGTGTCGCTGCACACGACGCCGGCGCATCGAATCGAAAAGCAGCAGAAGCCCGGCTTTTCCGAAAAAGCCGGGCTTCTTTGGATCGCTGTTTGCCGGTTCGACTACTCAATCGCGAACGCTGGTCTTGTCGGGCCCGGGAAAATCCTCGGGGACCTTCTGCGAGACCTTGCCGGTAGCGGCCCATTCCACGCCTCGCTGGAAGGGTACGATAAAGGCGACGCTTTTCAGTTCCTTGCCGGTGTGCCCCAAAGCGTTCTGGAACACGCGGCCCTTGCCGTAGGATACGGTGAACAGCAACGGCTCGTGCTCGTCCGAACCGCCCTTGTCCTTAGGCGCAAACGCCGTGGCCAGGACCGTCAGATTCTTGGCCGGACCGCGGAGCCAACCATATAGTTCGTCGTCCACGTGCATGAACTTGGTGGGCAGGCCTTCGGTGATCGGATGATTCGGCTCGCGGATCACAAGCTGGAACGGCTGCATCGGCCCGTGGCCGCCGCCGCGTCCGGGTGACATGTCGCGAACGATTTCCCCGTCACGCCAGCGAATGTACGGACCGTCCTTTTCGTTGCGACGGCCCCAGCCGCCCAGGCCGATCATTTCGTTGAATTCCTTCCACTGGGGAAACGCCGCGCAGGCGAAGTGGTAAATCACCAGACCACCGCCGCCTTTGACGTAGTCCAACAACGCCTGCTGCGTCTCCTCGGACCAAGAGGCGCCCTGGTAGTTGCTGACTACCACGTCGTACGCCGCGAAATTCGGTTTGAATCCGCTCACGTCCTCTCCTCTTGGCGGCGAAGTGGCCACGTCGACCGTGAACAGCTTCGTCTCCTCCAACAACACCTTGAGAACGGGCGTCGTTTCCGCCCACTTGTGGCCGTTTTGACCGTCCACGATCAGCACCTTGCAAGGCGCCTGCGCCATCGCAACGGCGGCCAGGATAGCCCACAGTCCAAATGCGGTTAGCCATGATCGGTAAGACATCGTTTCGTTCCTCCTGCTGCAAAATCTAGGAATTGTGAAAAATCGCCTCGGGTTCATACTTCCTTCGGCACGACATACGGTTCGCGGTACTTGGGTTGGTTCAGCATCGCGTTTGCCTCTTCGTCGTCGAGGACCACTTCCTCTTTCGGATCAAACTTCAGACAGCGTCCGACCTGGTAAGCCGTGCGTGCCAAAAGGCACAAGACCATGGACTTGTGGCCTTCCTCGATATCGGCGTTCAGTTCTTCGTGGTTGCGATTGCGGATGGCGGCGATCCAGTTTCTGAAATGCGGAGTGTCCGCCATAGGGTGCCCCTCCTCCGCCTTGAAGGGTCCGGGTTCACAGTTCGGTCCGAGGAACGTACGGTAGCTGCTGTAGTCCGGGAAAATCATGTACCCTTCGGTCCCGAAAAACATGGTGCCCACCGGATAGTTCAACTGCACGAACGGATACTTGTCCCGAAACCCCGCTTCGCCGTTGGTGTACCAGGACCGATGCTCGTAGGTGACAAACGTCTTCGGTTCGTCAAACTGATAAGTGATGGCCACATGGGTAGGCGACGTGCGGTCGTCGTCGTGGACGAATTTGTCACCGCACGCGGTCACGTGGGTCGGATGGCGGTCCAGACCCAGCCCCCAACGGAGAATGTCCAATTCGTGGACCGCCTGGTTGGCGAAACAGCCGCTGGAGAGTGCCAGGTTCCAGTACCAGCGACGATGCCAGAAGTTGCTGTACGGTTGCATCGCCGTCGGCCCAAGCCACATGTCCCAGTCCAGCCCCTCCGGAGGAGATGGCTGAGGGGTAATCCGCCCCAAGTTGCCGCGGAGCTTGTAGTCGATGCCGCGGGCCATATACAGATCGCCGACCACGCCTTCTTTCAGTTTTTGGATCCCTTCCATGATATTCGGGCTGGATCGGTTCTGAGTTCCGTGCTGAACCATCCGGTTGTACTTGCGCGCGGCCGCGACCATCTGGCGGCTCTCGAACAAGTTGTGCGATCCGGGCTTTTCCACATAGACGTCCTTCTCGGCTTGGCAAGCCCAGATGGTCGACAGCGCGTGCCAGCGGTCGCCCAAGCCGTTGGCGAGCGCGTCGATCGACTTGTCGTCGAACATCTTGCGCATGTCGGCGTAAGCCGTCAGCTTCTTGCCTTCCAGTTCCGCGTAGATTTTTTCGGGAGCTTCCCGCTTCTTGCGATCGCAATCGCAGACCGCAACAATCTCCACGTTGTCCTCGGCCAACTCGGTGAGAGCGCGCACATGAGACCGCATGCGCCCGCCCAGCCCAAGCAGTCCCACGCGAATGCGATCATTGGCACTTGCCCGACTGCCTGCGATAGCCGGTGCCGCAAATGCCGCACTCCCCACTGCTGCGGCCGATCCCGCAAGAAAACGTCGTCGATTCGTTTGTGGCATAGCGACTCCTCCGTTAGACGTTCGAGTGTCCTGTCGGTGTGATTCCAGACGATGAGCCAGGCGGCACATCCGTGTCAGTGTTCACATTCTCGACGGCTTTGCAGCCAGATGCAAGCGATGCTTCACTTTGAAGCTGGATGATAATCCGGTCCCTACATGGTCTTGCTTTGTCTTCTCTCGGGTGCGTCGCGTTCAGTTTTAATCCGCTTTGCGGCGGTTCCTCATCCGCCTTTGAACGTCCAACTCAAGTTCGCCGAACAGTTCCTCATGACGCTCGACGCCGATCTGCAATGCCGCCGAGAGACGTTTCGCGGAGTAGTAGCTGAGCACGATGCGCTGTTGGGCTTTGATTGGCACTTTCGGAGCGGTCGTGCCCTGATCGTTCAATCCGAAATCTATGACCAGTTCTTCGGGGGTCCCAGTAACTCGCGAGAAGTTGGAGTAAGTCACCGTGACTTCCGAAATATCCACCGGAACCCGCCAGGCGGGATTCGCCGCCCCTTGGGCCCTCGTTTCGGCTTGTGGCCCTGAAGGGCTGTTACCGAGGGTAAGCAGTACGACGGCAAAGAGGACAGGAAGTACTCGCACTGTTGCTTTCATGACAATCTCCGTGGATCTGTTGCGATTTAGAATGTTTTGCCCGGGGCGTGTGTTCGGGCGACGCGTCCCATACGAACGCGCTCGCGCACCTTCCGCATTATAGCCGCGTCTGACAGTTCCGCCCAACCATTCGCCAACGCAAGGGAATATCCGAAGTCATCCGCGGGTCCGCCATGCCATCCGTCGGCCTATCTTCCCTTCGTTCTTTTCCTCGTGGTCCGGCCGCTAGCTTGCGAACGTCTGCCCCGAGGTCCAGAATAGTGCTACTCGACTCATGCAATAGGAGCTACCGCCGATGAACCCTTCCCACCAGTCTTTCCAAATTGCCGTCATCTTTGGAGCGTTGCTGTCCTTGTTCGGCGACCGCACGCTGGGAGCCGACGAGCCGTTTGACTACTTCCGAAACTCCTGGAACGTGATTGGCCTGAAGGACTACCAGGACGGAACCCGCGTCACACCCGACAACCATCTGCAATTGGCCGGTGGCCGCGAGCTGCAGATTCGTGTCGGAAGCGATCTCGTCCCGCTCAGCCGCAAGAATGTCAAGACTGCGTTTGAAGGCTGGATGCCAATCATGCTTATCGCCGTTGATGACGGACCGGTGCGTTACGAGATCAAAATGTGGGCGACGCCGCTGCCGTCCATCGAAGACTGGAAGGCCGCGTTCGACTGGCCGACCGAGACGGAGAACTTCCTCAATTGGATCACCGTCCACGCCACGAATACAGGTAGCGAACGAGTTGAAGCCCAATTCGCGGTTGACATGACCGGATCGGCCTCTGCCGAAGTGGCTCGCCATCAGTGGCAACTCCCGCCGGGCGAGTCGGCCGAGTCAGTGGTACGGATGCCGTTTTCGCCGGTGGACGATGAGGCGGTCTTCGCAAACGAAGACGCAGAGCTTTGGCTGAAGCGGACGATCGACTACTGGCAAGGCTTGATGGCCCCTGCCGCGCGCATCGAGGTGCCCTGCCGGAAAGCCACCGAAGCAATGCTGGCCGCTCACGTCTGCCAGTTGATTGCCAACGACCACGGCGAACTGCAAGGCGGCGAGGGCTTCTACGACAACTTTTACATCCGCGACGGCGGATACCAAATCATGGAGCTGGAAGAAGCCGGACTGTGGGATGCATCCGAGAAAGCCATCGATCACTATCTTCGCCGTCAGCGATCCGACGGTCGTTTTGAGACTCAGAAGACGCAATTCGATGCCAATGGCCAAGCGATCTGGGTGCTGTGGCAATACTACAAGATCACCGGCGACCGGGCATGGCTCGAAAAGGCCTACCCGCAAATGCGTGGTGCCGTCGACTGGCTAATGAAAACCCGCCGCGAGGCGCCGGCCGACAGTCCGTTCGCCGGATTGCTGCCAGCCGCACCGGCCGACGGCGAGTATCTCTGGGATGGCACACATCATATCGTCGGCTACGAGTTGTGGAATCTTCGCGGCGTCGATTGCACGGCAGACGCTGCCGAGGCGCTGGGCCGCGCCGAAGAGGCGAAGACATTGCGCGAGGAAGCGAAGCTGTATCGCGCGGCAATCGACGCAGCTTGCCGTAAAACCGAATTGCCGCATTTCCCGCCGAGCTGGGAGAAGGAAGGCACGCACTGGGGCAATACAGAAACGCTGTGGCCGACTGCCATCTTCGAAGCCGACGATCCGCGCGTCGCGGCCACCATCCATCACGCTCGCCACATTCACGGCGACGGGTTCATCGAAGGGACGATCCAGTGGCTGGGTCGGTCGCCGGCCATCCATCCCTACATGTCTTCCTACACGACGATGGCGTCGCTCAGACTCGGTGAACACGAACAGGTTGTCGAGGACTTCTATTGGTATCTCTTGCACTCGACCGCGGCACATGCTTTTCCCGAAGGCATTTTCCAGGCCCGTCGGTTCGCTTGGAGCCACACCATCCCGCACGTGACCGGCGCGTCGAATTACGCCTTGATGCTGCGGCACATGTTGGTCGACGAACGCGAGGGCGAACTGCACTTGCTTTCGGCGGTTCCCGATTGGTGGTTGGCCGACGGAGAGACGATTTCCGTGCTGCGTGCCCCGACGTATTTTGGCGAGGTCAACCTGACCGTCTGCGGCACGGCCGACGGTGTGAAGATCGACTTCCAGCCACCTGCTCGCGAGGCCCCCGAACGGATTGTGCTCTATCTTCCCAAGTCGCGCCCGTTGCTAAACGCACTCGAAGGCGTTGACGTCGTCGTCCGCAACGATCAACAGAAACGCTGGGACTTCCCCACCGTGGTCGAACTCTATCAGGAAGAAGCCGGCCCCGCCGCCAAACCCATTCCGGGGCTCGTCGAGTTGCCACTGGCGACTCGGCCAACTCCCGCCGCATGCACAACCGTACGGCTGGATGCGGTCGCCAACACCAATCCGTTTACCGCTCCTTTCGGTGTCCCCAATCCCGGCAAATTCCTGTTCACCGGATTGAAAGCGGGCGATCAGACCTACCGAGGAATCCCATTCCACGTGATCGACCCCGACGAAAACGAAGGCCGTGGCTTCACCGTCCTCCATTCGCCGAAAGGCCCGGCAAATGTCAAGTTGCCGAAGGAGGTCAAGATCCCCGTCCGCGCGAAAGGGAAACGGCTGTTTTTCTTGGGCAACGTCCACGGATGGTCCTCTCAGGATCGGGGTACCGGACCTTGGGGAGCGGTCGCCGAGTACGAGATCGTGTATGCCGATGGCGAGAAACAAACCGTTCCTTTGATAACCGGCCGCACGATCGACGAATGGGCGGCGCCCCCCGAGGCGGACGAAGTCGAGGTCGCCGCGCGGGGCACGCCATGGCACCTGAACATCCTGGGAGTCGAAGTGCGCGACGTGGTTATCAACGAGATCGTATTCCGCGACCTGGACACTCCAGCCGCACCCGTGCTAGTGGCCGTGACGCTGGAGAAGGAGTAACAAACGATCCGCGGCCGCGTCTAATCCAATGGACTCCAATTCGCCATAATCACCCGAACCAGCGAGACGACCGTAATGACCATCGGGATGGCGATCAACGGCAGGAAGATGCGGCGGTAAATCTGATTGAAAATGTTCAACCGGCGGTCTACGGCCTCGGCTGTGATGCGCGAGATCCAGTCGAACGCTTCTTCCAGCTTGCCGCTTTCTTCGCCCACCGAGATCATCGTTTTGTGTTCCTCCGCAATCATCTCCGGTTTGGCAAAACCGTCGCTGATCGAGCCGCCTTGCTTGATCACATCGGCTGCGGTCATCAAGTCATGCCGTACGGCGATGTTTGCCACCGTCTGGCAAGACAACTCGATCATCGCCTCGACACGCATGCCACCGGTCGCGTACAGCAGATTGAAGACGTGAAAGAAGCGGTTGATCGCCAAATCCTGGCCGACCGGTCCGAATAACGGTATGGTCAGCTTGATACGATCCACCAACATGCGTCCTTGCGGCGTCGAGTAGACGAACAGGAACAGCACCACAATCCCGCCGTAAATGAATATGCCTCGGGCCACGTAGCCGATGGAGGCGATCGCTGGTGATAGCAGGAAACGAGCCAGCAGGCCCACGACCCAGCCGAGCGCAAAAACCACGAGCGGCCCCAGCCAGGCATTGCGAATCTTGCGGGCCGGTTCGGCCAGCATCGCGCATTGACGTTCCAGGTAACGCAACGTTTCGTCCAGCCGGCCGCATTGGTCTCCGCACCGTAGGGCAGGCAGGAAGTAGTCCGGCAAACGCGGCTCGATGGGCTTGAGCGCCTCGGAGAACTCGACACCCGCCTCCGTCTGGTCGGCAGCCTCTTCGATCAAGTTCTTCAATTCGACGTTCGAAAACGCCTTTGCGGCCGTACGCAACGCCGTAGGGATCGGGACGCCGGTCGAGATGCACGTGGCCAGGTTACCGGCAAAGACCGAGACGGGTTTCAGGGGAATCTTTCGGACGAACGTAGGCATGCCCGTTCGGCGGTTGTAGCTGCCGAGGATCCCGGTCGGCTTCTGCTGATTATCGTTCATGCCGTTCTTATGGGCGTACAGTTGCAGAGATCGTGGCCAGCGAAGACAATAGAGCCGACGCATGAATTGGACGTAGGGCCGTTCGTAGTCCCGCCTTTAGGCGGTCTTCCGCAGCGAGTCTCGTTTCGGGACCGCCTAAAGGCGGGACTACGAGCTGTCTTGTGCGTCAGCCCAATATTGATCGGAGGAACCCACGAATATGCTCACCGCGAAATCGAAACGATCCAAACGACTCTTTCTTTCGACTGTTGTAGCAGCCGCTGCCGTATTCGGCTACTACTCTGCGAACGCCGATGGCGCCGAATCGGACGACCCACCAAGCCATGCCGCGATGACGGTCGAACAGATCGAAGCGGATTGGCTATTGCAGGATGTGGTACGGAATCTACCGGCGATTTCCACGGATGGCCGCCGCGCCCTCGCGGTCGACATCACCACCCAGCAAGACGCCGCCGGAGGCTGCGACGGGGTCAAGGACGGCACGTATGGCTTCCACACAAACAACGGTCAGAGTCCCTGGTGGCAAGTGGATCTTGGCGAAACCGTGCCATTGGATCGGATCGTGATCTACAACCGGTGCGACGGCAACGTAGAATACCGCGCCGGCCAGTTGAAGGTGCTTCTGGCGGATGACGGCGAGAACTGGTCGCAACTCTACCAGCACGACGGTTCCAAATTCCGCGGGTGTACGGACGGCAAACCGCTGGCTGTTCCGGCCGATACGAAAATCGCCCGTTTCGTCCGAGTCCAAATCCCGGGTCCGCAGTACTTCCACTTGGACGAAGTTGAGATCTATCGGAAGGGGAGCGACGAAAACGTCGCCTTTCGTCGCCCGGCGGATCAATCGAGCATCAGCCAGTGGTCGAGAGTCCACGTTGTTGAAGTGAAGGTTGACGGCCAAGATGCCCTGGTGAAAGCGGAACCAGCCTACCCAACATCCGAAGTGGTGGAACGAGGATTGAAGCTTGCCGAGAGCCTAAGTCGGCTGGGCGTCGACGTGACAACTTGGACGCAGACGTTGAACGCCTTGGCGGGAACTAGTTTGCCGACGGATGCGTCTGCAGACCAGCGACGAGCGTCCTACCTTAAGGCTCGTTGGGCGGTCCGCCAAATGACCTTGGCCAGTCCGCTGTTGGACTTCGACGATCTTCTGTTTGTCAAACGAGTCCCCGGGACCTTCACGCACATGTCCGACCAGTATTACGGCTGGTTCTCGCGACCCGGCGGCGGTCTGTACGTGCTTAAGAACTTCAAGACCGATTCCGCCAAACTCCGCTGTTTGACCGAGGACTTCGAGCCGGGCAACTTCCTGCGGCCGGATATCTCGTACGACGGTCGACGAGTGCTTTTCGCTTACTGCAAGTACTACCCAAACCTGCGAACCGAAGCGAACAAGCTAGACAAGTCGAACGTGCCCGAAGACGCCTTCTATCATCTGTTCGAAATGAATCTGGACGGCACCGGCCTGCGTCAGTTGACCCACGGAAAATACGACGACTTCGACGGCCGGTATCTGCCCAACGGCGAAATCGTGTTCCTGTCGACGCGTCGTGGCCAGTACGTCCAATGCGGAAAGGCGACGGGCGATGCCAGTTCCGATGGAGAATGCCCGGATTGCTATGTCCGCTGCGGCGGGGGACCTTCTCGGCCCGTGGCCGTGTATACCTTGCACGTGATGGACGCCAGCGGCGGCAACCTCTGCCAGATCTCGCCGTTCGAGATGTTCGAATGGACGCCCAGCGTGGACCACGAGGGGCGGATACTGTACGCCCGCTGGGATTACGTGGATCGACACAATATGCCGTACATGAGCCTCTGGTCGACGTTGCCGGACGGAACGAATCCCCAAGCCGTGTACGGCAACATGACGCGGAATCCGCATTGCGTCTTCGAGGCGCGCAGCATTCCCGGTTCGGGCAAGATCATTTTCACGGCGTCCGGGCATCACGCCTTCACGGGCGGCTGCCTGGTGTTGCTCGATCCACGAAGGGGCAATGACGGCGAGGGGCCCATAACGCGGCTGACGCCCGAAGTCGTCTTTCCCGAAAGCGAAGGATGGCCGCAAACGTACTTCGTCAACCCGTATCCGTTGTCCGAGGAGCATTACCTCACGTCTTGGAGCGCCGCACCGTTGCCGCCCGGCACACCGCCGCCCGAGTGGGGTTCGCCCGGTCCGCCCAACGATCTCGGATTGTACCTCTTCGATGCCTTCGGCAATTTGAATCTGATCTATCGCGACGCGGCCATCTCCAGTGCGACGCCCATACCAATCCGACCGCGGCGGCGACCGCCCAAGATCAGTTCCTATGTGAACTGGGAAGGGCATCAGGAAGGTCGCATGGTGGTGCAAGACGTGTACCGCGGCTTGGAGATGATCCCGCGCGGAACCATCCGGCAATTACGACTGGTTGGCGTTCCCGTGAAGACTCACCCGACGATGAACTTCCCGTCGATCGGTCTGACCCGTGACGATCCGGGCAAGTTTGTTTTGGGCACAGTGCCGGTCGAAGCCGACGGATCGGCTCATTTCCGTGTTCCTGCCGGCGTGGCGTTCTTCGTGCAAGCGTTGGACGAAGCGGGGATTGCGGTACAGACGATGCGCAGTGCGACGAGTGTCCAACCCGGTCAGACGTTCACATGCATCGGCTGCCACGAACCGCGCAATATGTCGCCTGTGAGCACCAGCCCAATGGCGCTGACGCGCAAACCGTCAAAACTCACGCCAGGCCCGGACGGTTCATGGCCGCTGGACTACCAGGCACTCGTTGGGCCGGTCCTCGAAAAACACTGCGTCCGCTGCCACAAGCCTGGTGCCGAGGACGAGCAGCACGACCTGACACCGGAAAAGTCCTATGATTGTCTGGTCGGCTACGGCAAACCAAGCCTCCGTGACCACGTGTTGGCGCGTTACGGCGAAGGCCGCTCCGAAGCCGGAGCGGGTGCAGCGCAAACGAGCGCTTTGGTAGGACTCCTGCGAAAAGGCCACTACGAAGTCCAACTGAGCGGCGACGATTGGACCCGCCTGTTCACCTGGATGGACACCTACGCCCAGCGCAGCGGCTCCTTCGGCGAAGAACAGGAAGAGCGACTGCGAAAACTCAGGGAAACGATGGCTGGCATGCTAGAGTTGCCCTGACAAACGGAAACGCATGAGCACAGGTTAGGCCGCGCACGACAATAGACTGCCGCTGTGAGAACGCGCTCTCCACGTACTCTTACACGTACTCGTACACTCGCATCTCTTTCTGCTCCAACTTGGGGGAGATTCGCGTGTACGAGTACGGCAACAGTAGCTCGGTAGGTTATTGTCGTGCGTGCCCCTGGACGCCTTCCACTTGGCGCAGTCTTTCCATGCGCCGACGCAGTTCTGCCACCGGGGGCCCTTCGCCAGCTCCGGCACGCAACAAAGCGATCGCGGCTTGACAGGTTGTGACGTATTCATCCACCTCGGCTGCGTTTTCCAGGTAGAAGGCAATTACCTTATGCACCGCCGCCAAAGACAAGGCGGGGTATTCGCAAACGAGCATCTCGGCCGAATACCCTTCGTTGTAATAGTACATCAGGTGCTGCAGCCCGATTCGATGGCCGGTAAGGTGGATGTATCCGTCCGGATCCTGGGTCAGAAAATCTGGCAGATTCACGAGATTGGTCTCCGTTCGTACGGGCACACCTCATTGTACCTCACGTCGCCTCTCTCGGCACAAACAGCCTCGAAATCGGGTGGTGCGTGATTAGTGTGTTGCCGTGTCGGGGCTGGAAGAAAGAAAACGCCATCACACGGCTTTCTGCGGGTCAATCTCGTCGGGTTCGTTCAGCACGCGTCCTTCCATGCCGCCGCTGACAAGCAGCATCTGACCGCTGATGTGACCGGCCAGTTGGCTCGAAGCGAGGAACATCACAGCGGACGCGACGTCTTGGGGTTGTCCCACCTTGCGAAGTGGAATCGTCTGTAGCGATCGACGAATAATGTCCGGGTCGGCTGCGAACTTTTGGGTCATGGGAGTGAGCGTCCAGCCGGGGCAAACGGCGTTCACTCGGCCGCGCGGCGCGAGGCGAGCGATTTCGTTCTTCAGGCTGAGCAAGAAGCCGTAGACCAAACCCGCTTTGGCTGCCGCGTAGTCGACATGGCCGGCTTCGCCGAACACAGCGGCAGTAGAACCGATCAGCACGGCCGCGGGATCCATGATCTGATGGCGTTCGATGCCGCGGAAGAACTCGCGCATGCACAGGAAGACGGATGTCAGATCGGCCGACACGGTCTGGTTCCATTGATCGAGCGTCATGCGATGAATGGGTACGTCGTCCGGCATCCAGATACCCGCGTTGGCAACGACAACTTCGATCGGGCCAAGCCGGGCTTCTGCTTCCTCCCAGAGTGAAGCGACGTCGCTTTCGCTGGTCAGGTCAGCACCGAGGGCGACGCAGTCGGCGGGGGCCAACTCGTCGGCCAGCGTTTGGGCCGCATCCTGCCGCGTGTGATAGTGCAGCACGACGCGGGCTCGCTCGCGCGCAAAGGTCCGTGCCATTTCGGCCCCCAGGCCGCCGCTGGCACCGGTTATCAATACCACTTTGTCTGTTAGATCGGTGTCCATGTGAATCGAAGGAGTTGGTGAATCGATGTGTGTTTCGGACATTATGGAATGTCGGTGTACTTCGGTAAAGCGAGCGACCACCCCCAAGTAGGATCGGCAGGCTTGGTCCGTGCGGACATCGCATGACCTCTCGATGGTTTCGCTAACGTCGGATACCATGGGACTCGCAAAGAAACGAGTACCGTTGCTGAACGCCAGGAGGTAACCATGCTTAGTATTACGATTCCAGGTTGTATCGAGGCGGCTGGCGTTGAGTTGGACTTCAGGCGAATGCAATTGCCGAGAAACCTGAAGCACCACTACGGGCCGCCACTGGCCAGTGCCTGTTGGGAAATGAGGGACATCGAACAGGGTGATAAGATCAACGTGGACGAAGATCGGGAGGTCGGACACTACTGGCTTCGCTATCTGGACGGAAAAGCGCCGCCAAAATCCAAGGACATCGTGAAGGACGCCGTCTCCGAGAATGAAGAAGCCATTGAGAACATTCGGCTTTTCCACGAAGAAGTGTTCAAGGGGAACTTCGACAAGATATTGTGGATCGGGATTGGCGGATCGGGACTAGGCCCGCAAATGTTGTACGACGTGCTGCGTACGCCGGGCGCTAAGCCAGCAATGTTCTTCTTCGACAATACGGATCCGGACGGATTCAAGCGGACGCTGCAAGAGATCCGGCTAAAGGAAGGCGGCCTGGAAAAGACGTTGACCGTCGTCGTGTCCAAAGGTGGCAGCACTCCGGAAACGGCCAACGGAATGCAGGTTGCTAAGGAGGCGTATGAAGAGGACGGTGTGGCGTTCGAGCAGCATGCGGTTGCCATTACTCAGGCCGGCAGCAAGCTCGACAAAAAGGCCGGCCCGCCCGACCCGGAAGATCCGGACACGGAAGGTCCTGAGTGGCTTAGACGCTTCCCACTGTGGCACTGGGTCGGCGGGCGCACGTCGTTGCTTTCGCCGGTTGGTATCTTGCCCGCGACGTTATTGGGATTCGATGTTGCCGAGCTCCGCGCCGGCGCCTCAGCGATGGACGAACTGACCCGAAACACGCGCGAATTCAACAAGAATGCTGCGCTTCAATTGGCCGCTGCGTGGTACAACACGGCCGAGACGCGCGGGCTGCGCAATATGGTCGTTCTGCCCTACTGCGATCGCCTGGCCACGCTCAGCAAGTACCTCCAGCAACTGATCATGGAATCGCTGGGCAAGAACGGCAAAGGCATCACGGTGTTTGGGAACAAGGGTTCGACCGACCAGCATTCGTATGTCCAACAACTCCGTGAAGGGTATGCCGATTTCTTCGCGACGTTTATCCGTGTGGTGGATGCAAGCGTTGACTACGTACTCGACGCGGACACGGGCGTGACGGCGGGCGACTATCTGGCAGCGTTTCAGGAAGGTACGGCCCAGGCGCTCAGCGATGCAGGGCGACCATCCATGCGGCTGACTATCCAGAAACTGGATGAACGCTCGCTAGGCGCACTGGTGGCGCTGTTCGAGCGGGTCGTTGGATACTACGGCGCACTTCTGGGTATCAACAGCTACCATCAGCCCGGCGTCGAGGCCGGAAAGAAGGCGGCTGGAACCATTTTGGCACTGCAAACGAGACTCATCGAGCTACTGCAGAACGCGCAAGGGGATGCGATTTCGGTCAAGTGTCTCGCAAAGGAGACGAAGACGACTGCGGCCGGCGTATTTGAGATCCTTGATCGTCTGTTCCGTTGCGGGCGTTACGGTCTCGAAGCGGACACCAACGGTGCGGAAGGCATCGCCGATGTGCAGTTCCGCATAGGTTGACGCCGCTGATCTACAGGAAAGCGACGATTCGCGTGGTTGGCACTGTTATACTGCCTTCCTTTCTCACCCATGAAACGTGTGCCAGAAACATGCGCCATCGACACACTTTCCCGCATAGGCTCGTTTTCGTCCTCGTCGTCATTACGGCCTCGGTTGAAGCGGCCGAGTCCGATTGGCGACCGATCGAATGTATCCCCGCCGATCTGCCCGCGGAGGCGATGTATGAGCGGGTGCGATCGGCGGATGACTTCGAAACGACCGAACTGACATGGGTTCCCTTGCGCAGCGGTCAGTGTGCCAAGACGACGTTGCACCGAGATACGGGTGAGCATCACAGCGGCCGGGCCTCGCTACGTGTAGATTACGAATTCATTGGGAAACCGGATTTCGAGTACATCCAGATCGAAGGCAAGGCGGACTTCGCCACACCCGGACTGGGCCTCGGTTTCTGGCTGAAGCTCGACGGAACACCCTTTTCTTTGCGGCTACGGATTACCGACTCCAGCGGCGAAACTCATCAGACGGAGTTGTCAGGTTCGACCGAATCGGGCTGGCAGTTCATGGCCGGCCCTCTGAACACCCGCAGCACGGCCTGGGGCGGTGATGGCAACGGCCGCATGGACTATCCCTGCCGGCTCTCGGGCATCGTCATCGACAGACCGCAAAAGGGTTTTGTCGGTACGGGCAGTCTGTGGATCGACGATGTGGCTATCGTGAAATCTCGTGAGTTCGAATCTCGATCGCTGAGAGTGGAGACCCAAGAGAAACGGTTCGGCAATCTATACGCCGTCGGGGAAACCGTGACGCTGCGAGCAGCAGGGCCCGGCGAACAAGTCTGCTGGACCGCTGAGGACTTCTTCGGGCACGAATTGGCTCAGGGCGAGGGCCCGGCGACCGGTACGCAAGTGCAGTTTTCACTCGACCGGCCTGGCTGGTTCTCGTGCAAGTTGGAGCTAGTTGCCGATGGGCTTCCTGTGGACACGCGCATGTTTGCGTGCGCTGCCCTGAACGACGGAATCGAAGCCGCTCGGTCTGACTTCGTGGGTGTATGCAGCCATTTCGGGCAAAACAAGTATCCGCTGGAGACGATGGATTTGATGCAGCGGTATGGGATCGACCAGTATCGTGACGAGATCGGTTGGGGAGGCTATGAAAGGCAGAAAGGCCGGTATGCCCTGCCCGATTACGCCGCAGCGTTTCTCCAGCGCTCGGCAGAGTTGAAGATGAGGCCCTTGCTGATTTTCGATTACAGCAATCCTCACTACGACAACGGCGGCTTTCCCAATTCCCCGGAGGCAATCGCCGGATTCACCGCCTATGCCGTAGACCTCGCGCGACGCACTCGCGGCACGGTGCCGATGTTCGAAGTGTGGAACGAATGGATTGGCGGTTGCGGGATGCGGGGCAGACCCGGAATACATGACGGCGAAGCTTACGGTCGTCTGCTGAAACCCACGTACGCGGCCGTCAAGTCTGCGGTTCCCGATCTGACCGTAGTGGGGATCGGCGGCGAATACGGAGCGCACTGCGCCGAGAACATCCTGGGCGCCGTCCGGACGGCCGGACCCGATGCCATGGATGCCTGGTCGATTCACCCGTATCGTTATCCCCGCTCGCCGGAGTCTTCCGACTTGGTGGGCGAAGTGACTCGGATCGCTCGGCGTGTGGCCGATGCCGGCGTAAAGACCAAAGCCTGGATCACCGAAATTGGCTACCCAACGCATCGTACGAGTCGCGGCAGCAGCCCGGCAGCACAGGCTCGCCACTGCGTGCGTACGCTGGTCCTGCTGCAGTCGACCGGCGTGGTGGAAAAGGTCTTCTGGTACGACCTGAAGGACGACGGTTTGCTGCGCGACTACAACGAGCACAACTTCGGTTTGATTCACCACCAGCATTTCAATTGCGCGCCCAAACCCGGCATCGTGGCGATGAGCGTTTTCATTCGTTTGACGGGCGCCGCGGAGTTCCTGGACTTGTCGCAATCCGGCGATGCCTACGCAGCACGTTATCGACACAACGACGGCCGCGACGTGATCGTCGCCTGGACTGGTAAGGGACAAGCAAACCTGCGTCTGAAGGGCAAGATCGCAGCAGCCGTTGATATCATGGGAGGAGCATTGAAACCGGTTGCGGAATGGGAGCTGAGCGAGACTCCCGTGTATATCGTGGGAGACCATCTCGCAGTGGAATTCTAAGACACCCGCGATTGTTCTGTGCCCACTTCTGTTTCAGTCCCGAAGGGACGACCTTAAGCCAGCCCAGAAAATGAACGTCATGCGTGCCAAAATGGAACATTTGCCGCGAACTCTGGCGCAGTTCGCTGATCGTCCAACAGTAGCTGCGGTTGCCATGAACACCTACCAATTCTCCCGTCGCGAATGGTTGAAGGGCGTCGGCTTGTTTGGACTGGCGCTGATCGTTGCGCCTGCGATCGCTCACGATCGTTCCGGCCGGCTCGACAACAACTTTCAGGTTGTGGATCTGACGGACCTCGACGGCGACCTGCCATTAGACGTGCTGTCTACCAAGCAGGTTCTCAAGCAAACCGAGGACTGGGAGCACAGCACGTGGAAGAATCCGGACTGGCCGGCGGGTGGTGGTGATACGGTGGGGTATCCGTCGGTGGTCAAGAACCTCCACGGGCCAAAACCGGACGGCAAATACTACCTGTTCTACGCCCATCACGACCCGAGGTCCGGGATTGGCGTGGCGGTGGCCGAATCCATCACGGGCCCGTACTCGAAGGACGTCAATGTGCCGGGGCGGTCCGACAACCAAGTGGTTCCCAGCTTTCACTCCGACTCGGCGAACCCGGGCGATCCTGCCCACAACTCCAGCCCATGGGTGCTGTGGAACGAACAGGAAGAACTCTGGTTCATGTACTTCCACTTCTTCAACCACGCCCACACCGCGACGACGAATTACCAGCCAACGGCCCTGGCCACCACACCCGATCTCGCGTCGCACAAGTGGACGATCTGGGCGGACGAGTCATCGAAAGCGGTACCGAAATGGGTCACGGTGCTGCCCACGTCCGATAAGCCGTGGGCCAACCAGGCGTCGTCCTACAACATGGTTCACCGGCTGCCGGACGGCCGCTGGCTGGCGTTTGTGCGCGGTACGTCGAACGATGGAAGACCAACGAGGCTTGGCTTCGCGACCTCCAAAGACGGGCGACGCTTCACGTACTTTGAACAAAACCCGATTATCCACGCGGCCGACGGTGGCGGCGGTCGCAAAGGCGTTTACCGACCCGGCTTCATCGGCTACCTGGGGAAGAACGCAGCAGGCGAGGACAAGTATCTGGTCGCGTGGAAAGAGAGTCACCACTTCGATGGCGACGCCAGACTGATCTACGGGTATACAACCGATTTCAAAACGGTGAACCGCGATCCAAGAGGACACGTCCGCTGGAAGGGAGCCGATGGATCCCTCTGCACCTGACGCGAAGGGGATCGGCTATATCTGTTCTCCGGCAAGTTCTTACGCGAGATGAAGCTACCCGTTCGTCCGTCAGCCCGCCCGGCCCAATAGGATGGGTATTTGTCCTCAGGCTGTGATAGTCGCCGTCGTTGTGGCAGTGAACGTTTGGATACTCTTGTCCGCCCAACGCTGGATCTCTTCCGCCGAGACCCAATTGCCCTGCCTGCGATTGAACGAACAGGAACGGTGCAAATGCTCTCGACAGGCGCCGTTTCGCAGGAAATCTGGAGCTTTTTGTCGGCAATGCGCAATGTTTGGCAATTAATAGGGTAGAGAAGGATGAGAGCAGCAATGAGTTGCCAAACGATGAAACGAAAGGGTGGCACGATGAAGACGCTAACACGACAAACGGCTGTTCATCCACAAGCAAACCGATCCCGCAGCACGATATCTCCGAACGCTTCGGCCAAACATCAGCAGACCGATCCGACCGTCCAATGGCGAAAGGGCTGGACGCCGTGGGGCACCCCATGCTGCGTGATGGTGGTGGACGGTTTCGCCTACGCCGCCCATGCGACCGAGCAGCCAAACTGCCCCTTGGCACGGCTGGCTGATGATTGACCGCTTCGTTGAAAGCCAGTCTTCTAGAAGACGCTGGCAAAACAGCCGTGGGGCACGTTTCCAACGTGCCGAAGAGTCATCCACCCACGCGGCAGACTGAATTCGGTCAATTCCGGCACGTTGGAAACGTGCCCCACGTGTTCTCGCTTCATCCCGCCCGGACTACTCGACCGAAATCGGATACTTTCCGTACTTTCTCCCGGTTTCGTACAGGGCAAAGATGTTCTCGTTGGGCATGTCGTCTTTCAGACTGTGGTCGGACGCCAGGATGTAGCCTCCACCAGGAGCCGCTGCCTGGATGCACTCGATGGCCTCGGACCTGACATCTTCTACGCTGCCCGTGACCAGCGTCGTCTTGTTGTCAACGTTGCCGATTAGGCAAATCTTATGTCCAAACGCCTGCTTCACCTCTTTCAAGTCCATGCCGGCTCCACGCTCGACGGGATGATACGCGTTGATCTCCGTCTCGGCCACGATTGAATCGAGCAGAGGCCAAATGTTACCGTCGCTGTGCATCATTACGGGGACACCCATCTGCCGGAATGTCCCGACCATTCGGCGTAACTGCGGAATGATGTGTTTCTGGAAAAGCGCCGGGGACAACAACGGCGCGCTGGTGCTTCCGTAGTCGTCCGCAAATGTGATCCCGTCGACACCGGCCTCGATCATCCGCCGGCCGCCCTCGATGTAAAAATCGGTACATGCCGTCAGGACTTGGTCAACGAAATCCGGATCGTCGTACAACAGCAGGCTGAAGGTGTCGATGCCGAGAAGAAGCCAAGCAGCCGTGAACGGGCCTCTTACACAGCCGAATACGGCGGTTCTGGTTTCTTTGGCGACCTTCAACGCCGCTTCGATTTCGGACAGTCTGGCGGGCGGCGAAGGGTCGGGGATTCGGTAGTTCTTCCAGTCGTTTCTTTCCTTCAGCGGAAACGCAATCGGCGCATCTGCCGGCCACGAGACTTCCGCATCTTGTTGATAAGTCGTTCCCCATTCGTCTTCGTAGATGTCATCGGATTCCGCATGGTTGCGTATGCCGCCGAAGCCTCCCAGGGGCACGACCACGAAGTCGTAACCGATCTTGGCTGCACACCGCGTGGCATCTTCGCCGTTGTAGTACTCCGGCACCTTGCCGATGACTTCCTTGTACAGTTTGCGGCTGTAGATGAAATCATAGATCGGCACGCGGTCCGGTTGGCCGCCGCTGAAAGCACACAGCGTCCTCTCTCTTGGGGACATCTCTGACATGACCATCTGCCTCTGCGTCGCGATTTTCTGGGGGCCTGGCCTCGGACGCGGCCAAACCGTAATCCGAAGCGTCAGCGAGGGTGCTGCGGAATCCCTCGCTAACGTTTCGGGTTACCATGAACTTGGTCAAGATAACATTGAATTCACCGACAACTGATGTAAGGTGAGCGGCAGATGAGAATTTACCGTGGGATAGGCTTCCAGCCTGTCAAATGTGCCGGTCTGACAGGCTGGAAGCCTATCCCACGGGTAAGAGAATTCCCGCCGCTCGCCTAAGACTTGATAGTCTACCGCTCGGCAGCCATGGGTTCCATTGGGCGGTGGTTGCCTGACAACCAAAGAAAAACCCTCGCCGAGCGGAGGGGACGGCGAGGGCTTAGCTGGATTTGGCAAGAGAATTGTACCGTCGGCAGCGGCAAGTCGTCTTTGGCACGGTCTAGCGTTGCCCGGTTGGGCACGGACGCGCGTCGTTTTGGGTCTCTTCAGGCCCGCTGGATGCGTCGTCTACGAAGAAGCAATATCGAACCAGAAACACAGATGGCGCTGTCGATCAGGTCCTCGTCCGCAGTCTTCGACCGGCGGAGACAAAATTCTCTTGTGTCGAGCAAAGGAGACACGAAATCCAAGAGACAAACGAATCGGAACGAAACAGACCTCCTAATCTAGGACAGGAAACCGTGGCCTTCCGAGTTTGGCCGTGTCGGATGACGAATCATGACGACGAGAAGCGGTGCAGAGATTCGAGTGACCAACCGCGTCTCGCCGTTAAGTGTTGGGTGGTCTGTGCATGTTTGCCCTCCCCGTGTGAGATGAAGGGATGGGAGATGACTCGCCCCTCGGGGCACATTCAAACATAGCCGCCTGTAAAGAACACGCCAACGATTTTTCTCCGCGGCGATCGTCTTTTGGAGGATCCGCAACGCTGTGTGTCGGTCTGGAAAACTGTGCGGTTGACTGCGAGTATTACGCCTCATATCCAACGCCTGGCGGCTGTCAAAGCTTAACGTTAATGCCTTGTGGGGAGGGGCCGGCCTGCAGAGTTGCTCGACGCGGCCCAGCGTTCTTGACGAAGTGACCATATTACACACAATCAACAAATCAAGAGACTACCACACCAACCTGGATCGAACTGATGTTCAAATTCATCCATGCGGCCGACTTGCACATTGACAGTCCACTGCGTGGCTTGGAGGCCTACGAAGGGGCTCCTGCCGATCAGTTACGCGGCGCAACGCGCGAGGCTTTTGCCAACATCGTCAAGCTTGCTCGGGACGAAGCGGTCGACTTTCTGGTCGTCGCTGGCGATCTGTTCGACGGCAAATGGCCGGATATGCGGACCGGTCTATGGACCGCAAGCCAATTCCGTCTGTTGGAGCGCGAGAATATTTCCGTCTATCTGGTGCGGGGGAATCACGATGCGGAAAGCCGCGTGCGGCAGTCCGTTAGCTGGCCGGACAACGTCCACGAGTTCTCCGTCCGAAAGGCCCAGACGTTGCGAGTCGAATCACTGGGCGTGGCTTTGCACGGGCAGGGCTTTGCCAAGCAGGAATGTCAAGACGACCTGGCGGCCAACTACCCCGAGGCCGTCAAGGACTGCTTCAACATCGGCGTTTTGCACACCAGCTTGACCGGCAGCAGTGAACACGATACATACGCTCCGACGCGAGAAGACGTGCTGGTCGGTCGTGGCTACGATTATTGGGCATTGGGCCACGTGCATCAACGATCCGTTCCACCGATCCGCACCGATCCGTATATCGCATTTTGTGGAAACGCTCAGGGGCGGCATATTCGCGAGACGGGCGAGAAAGGCTGCCTGCTCGTGACCGTCGAGGACGGCGAAATCGCGAACGTGGACTTTCGCGCTACCGATGTTGCCCGCTGGCATCTGGCGGAAGTAGCGCTGGAATCATCGGACACGATCGCGGATGTCCAGGCCAAAGCGAACGATTGCTTGACCGCATGTCACGAGTCGTCTGACGGTCGATTTTGTGCCGTGCGTCTGGTGTTGCGGGGTGCATGCGCGGCTCACCGGTCGTTGATCAGCAAGACGGAGCGTCAGGAGTTCTTGGGCGAATTGCGAAACCAGGCAAATAGCCTGCACGACGAAGTCTGGCTCGAAAAAGTCGCCGTCGATACTTCGTTGCCCATCGACTGGGAACTGCTGCGGCAGGGATCGGACTTGTTGGGCGATCTACTGCGAGATATCGAAGCGATCGATGCAGATCCCGAGCAACTGAGCCAGTTCAGCTCGGACTTGTCACCGTTGGTGGACAAGGCCGGCCTGGAATTGGCGGACGCAGGCATCAAGATCGACGACACAGAGCAACTGCGTCGTTGGCTGCACCAGGCGAAGACGCTGTTAGTGGGTCAGCTACGGGAGGGCGAGTAGTGAAGCTGCGACGATTAGAGATCGAAAACTACGGGTTGTTTTCGGGCGCCGAATTCGACTTCAACGACGGTTTCCAGTTGATCTTTGGCCTCAACGAAGCCGGCAAATCGACCTTGCTGCAGGCAATTCGCGAAGTCTTGTTCGGTTTTCCGACGCGCAGCCGTTACGCCTTTGCTTCGCATGCAGGCGAAATGGCGGCCACCGCTTCGCTTGACATGAACGATGGCACGCAACTTCGCTACCGGCGTCGCAAGGGCCGCAAGAACGAAGTCGTCGGCAAGACCCAGCCCACCGGACACGATCTCGACGCGGGGGCCTTGTCACGACTGCTGGGCGGAGCCAATCTGGAACTGTACGAACAGGTGTTTGGGTTTTCGCTCGCCGAATTGGCGTCCGGCGAAAAGAGCCTGCAACAGGCCAATCTGAACGAAGCCCTATACGGCGGCAGCCTGGGCGGGCTGGCAAATTTCCAAAAAGTGCAGAGTGATTTGAAAGACGAAGCCGACGGCCTGTTCACCACACGAGGCACAACAAAGACCATCAATCGGCTGCACAAGACGATCAAGAACACGGCTACCGAGCAGCGCAAAGCAACGATCAAGCCGACGGAATACAAAAAGCAGGTCGCAGCTTGCGATGAGATAACGGACCGGGTCGAGCAGTTGCGTGTCTCGTTAGACAACCTGCAGACGCGAGAGACCCATCTCGAGCGAATCGCCAACGCCTTGACGCCATGGCTTCAATTGCAGACGGCACGGCGAGAACTGGCGGAATTGGACGTGCCCGCCGGCTTCCCTCCCGACGCCGCGGACCAACTCGCCCGGCTCAAGACCCGATGTGATGAACTGACAGACGAGCTGGCCACCTTCGAACAAGACTTGACAGAACAACGTGGCGAGTTGGCCGAGATAGAGTTGAACCCCGAGGTTGTGGCGGCCGAGGAACAGATCCGTTCGCTCAACCAGCAGGTCGGCGAAATCGCCGGATTCCGCCGGGACGTACCCGTACGGGAAGCGGAATCGAAGGCGACAAAATCGCAGGTGCTGACGAAGCTGCGCGAATTGAATCCCGAGTGGGATCATTCGCATTTGGAGCGATTTCGTACAGGCTTGGATCAACGTCAGTCAGTCGAGCAACTGGATGACCAATGGAGCAAACTGACTCAGGGTCGAGCGAAACTGACCGCTCGCCGGCCCGGTTTGAAGGATGACATCAGCCGACACCGAGAGCAGTTGGCAGAATTGCAGGACACCGAGACGCCGGAAAGGCTCGAAGCGATCGTCGAAGCCGAAGCCGGATACCGAGCCAATCTGAGTTCGCTGGGTCAATTGCAGGAGGAGGCCGGTCGTTTGACGCGGGAGACCCGGAAGTTGATCGACAGGCTGAACGGGCCGCTGCAGACTCAGTTGGACTTCTCCGAACACCTACCCGTGCCGCTGGAGGCCAGTGTCGTCGAATTCCAGCATCGCTGCGACGATGCGCAAGAGGCGGTACGTCTATCGAAAGACGCAGTGGATCAGGTGAGCCGTGAATTGCGGGAGCGACAGCAGGAGTTGGATCAACTGGACGCCAGGGAACCCGTGCCGGATCGGCAACAGTTGATGGAACAACGAGACCGCCGCGACCAGGGCTGGGACATTATTCGCCGTAAGTATGTGGAAACCAAGACTGTCGGTGACGACGAGGTTGCCACTTGGGCGGGCTCCGAGACCGCTTCACCCGCCGACGAATACGAACAAGCCGTGGTCCGGGCGGATGCGGTGGCAGACGAGCGGCAGGACAAAGCACAGTCTGCGGCCGAACGTGACCAACTGACGCGATCTGTCGCTCGGTTGGCCGAACGCGTGGAGGAAGCCGGATCGCAACTGGCTAATTCGGAAACGGCGGCCGACGCCATCCAAGCGGAATGGACGGCCTTGTGGGACGCCTGTCCGTTCCAGCCCTTGACGCCCGGCGCGATGTTGCAGTGGCTCCGGCAGTATGAAGAATTGGAAAAGAAGCAGGAGCAGTTGGCACACGTCGCACAGGAGCAGAGCCGAGTGGAATCCGAGATCGACAGCTTCGAGACGCAACTGCGATCCGAGTTTCCTGAATCCACGGACACGACCAAACAACTGCTGACACTCGCGCGAAAAGCAGTCAAGACAGCCCACGACAACGAAGCAAAACGACAGACCTACGAAGATGAATTGAAGAAGAACGAAAAGGAGCTGGAACGGCTCGAAAAAGAACTTGGCAAACTCGCAGAGCAAGAGGCGGCTTGGCAAGACCGCTGGCAAGCGGTGCTCGCCGAGTTTGGTTTTCCCACGTCCTGGGACGTTGGCGTGGCCACCAAGATCCTCAGCGGATTAAGCGAGGCTCGCAGCGAATACGAATCGACGGCCTCGTTGGACGAACGGGTCCGCGCTATGCGGGACGGCATTCAGGAATTCGAGCAGACGGTCGCCGCGCTGTGTCAGACACTCGCGTCGGACTTAGTTGATCGTCCGCCAGAATTCGCCGTCGAACAGTTCGGCCAGCGTTTGGAGACGGCAAGACAATCCCAGCAGGCTCAGACACGGCTGACCGGCGAGATCGAAAAGCTGGCCAGGAGAGTCGAGACGAAGCGAACGCAACTAGAGAAGGCAAGGGCCGATATCCAGGCACTTTTCACTGTTGCCAACGTCGAAACTGAATCGCAGTTCCAGCAATTGGCCGCGGAAGCTCGCCAAAAGGGCGAACTAGATCAGGTTGTCTCCGATGCGGAGCGTGAACTTAACATCCATCGCAGCACGGAACCGGAAGACGAGTTTCAAGCAGAACTGAAACTGGCCGACGCGGATTCCATCGCCGTCGAATGTCGTCGGTTGGAAGAGGAAATCAGAACCGCCAAGGCAGCTTATGACGCGTTGCTAAGGGAAAAGGTCCTGGCCGACAAGGCGCGGACGGACATGGAGGCCGCCAGCGAGGCGGCTGGTTTGGCCATGGACCTGGAAAGCGCCCGCAGCGAACTGGTCACGGCCGTCGACCGCTGGGCGCCTTTGGTCCTGGCCCAGGCGTTGATGAGACGGGCGATCGACAAGTTTGAACGCGAGCACCAGCCTGCCATGCTCGGCGAAGTCGAACGTTTGTTCCGGCGGTTGACTCTAGAGCGATACGTCGGCATCGAAACAAAACTGGACGCGCAGGGTACGCTGATGGTGGTGGAACAAGACGGCAACCGCAAAGAGCCCGCGGCCCTGAGCACTGGCACGCGGGAGCAGTTGTATCTGGCCATCCGGCTGGCTTATATCACCCACTACTGCCGCGACGCCGAATCGCTGCCGATCGTAATGGACGATGTGCTGGTCAACTTCGACGACGACCGAGCCGTGCAGACGTTAGAGGTCTTGCAGGAGATCGCCGCCAACGTGCAGATCCTGTTCCTGACCTGTCACCAGCACGTGGTTCAACTGGTCCAGAGAATCCGTCCCGACAGTACATCCATGACGTTAGCCACAGAGTAGCAGACTGCGAACCAGAAGCACTCACATCAAAGCAGAAACCCCTCATGAACCTATCACGTATCCTGACAACACTTTTGCTTCCGGCGAGTTTTGTCTTGTCGAGCCTATGGCAAACTTCCGCAACAGCCCAAGCCGCCGAAGAGATCGACGCAGCCGTCCAGAAAGCTCGCCAGATTGCTTCGCAAGGCCCGTTCGAGCCCACCTGGGAAACGATGCGATCTTCTGAACCGCTGATTTCCGCTAATGCGCGCTGATGGGAGATTAGCGAAGATCAGCATCCATCAGCGGTTCGATGCCCTGGATCGTTCTCGAAGAGGAAGCCATGAAACAGAAGGTGCGGGCTTTCAGGCGGCGGTGGACACCGCGTGTCGGACCGTGAGGACGAACTAATCCATGTGTCTGTTCTCGAATCGGCTTGCATGATTCTGCACCAATCGTCATCTTGACGGCAGGCCGCATTTGCAGGAGACGAAGATCGACGTAAGGATGCGGAATGGATCGTCGCTCCGACGGCCCGTGGCCCCGAGTTGAAGCAACGAGATTGAACGACGTCAGGATGAGGAGAAGCTCGCTCCGATAGGTCACCATATTGAACCGACGCATAAGCTCTTCCCGCCGTGGAAAACATCTGAAACCGCACGAGGAGATTCCCAATGTACTCAAACACTCGCATGAAGAACCGACTGGCCATCCCGGTTCTGCTGATCGGCTTTGCGCTCTGCGCGCCTGCCACCGCAAGACCCGACGAAACCGAGCTACAGGTTGGACTTGCGCGGGCGAAGATCACGCCCGAGGAGCCCATCCGGATGGCCGGCTACGGTTCGCGCAACAAGCCGTCGGAGGGCGTACTGGCCGACCTGTACGCCAAGGCGATGGCGTTTGAAGACGGCCAGGGCGAACGCGCGGTTCTGCTCACGGCCGATGTGATCGGCTTCAACGCCGAAGTGGCCGATTTTGTCTGCAAGCAGATCATCGAGAAGACGGCTCTCCAACGGCGGCAGATTCTATTGAATCCCTCGCACACCCACACAGGGCCGATAATCGGCATCCCGGGCGCAACCGGCTACGGGCTCGAAGGTGAAGAGGCGGAATGCGTGCACCGGTACGGCGAACGACTGGCCGGCCAATTTGCCGACCTGGCGGCCGCGGCCCTGGCCGATTTGAAACCGGCCAAGGTCTCTTGGGGCGTCGGCGTGACTAGCATCGTGATGAATCGGCGCGAGTTCACCGAACGGGGTGTCCGGCTCGGCTTCAACCCGCGAGGCTACGTCGATCGGAGCGTGCCCGTGTTACGTGTCGACTCGCCGGACGGCAAGCTGCGGGCGATCGTATTCGGCTGCGCCTGCCACAACACGACACTGACCGGAAAACACTACGAATTGTCGGGCGACTACGCCGGTTTCGCCCAGCAGTACGTCGAGCAGCAGCACCCCGGCGTGCAGGCGATGTTTATGATCGGCTGCGGCGGCAGCGCGAATCCCTATCCGCGCGGCACGGTCGAGGCGGCCGAACAGAACGGCCGTAACTTAGGGACGGAAGTGTGCCGAGTGGCAACCGAAAAACTCGCGCCGGTGCGAGGGCCGCTGCGTGCCGAGCTAGAATACGCCGATCTGCCACTGGAGCCCGTGCCCCCACGCGAACAGTTGGAGGAAATGACAAAAGGGCCGAGCTACATCGCGTTCAACGCACGGCAGATGCTTGATGCACTCGACAAAGGCGAGTCGCTCGCCACCGAGTATTCCGCCCCGTTTGCGGTCTGGCAGTTTGGCGAGGACCTTACGCTGGTCGCGCTGCCCGGCGAAGTGGTCAACGAGTACGTGCCGCTTGTAGAAACGGCGTTAGGCCCCCGCAAGCTGTGGATTGCCGGATTTTCAAACGACTGTTTCGGATACCTACCCACCGCGAAGGTGCTGGCCGAAGGCGGCTACGAGACGCGTTGCCTGTACACCAAACCCGGGTTCTTCCCGCCCGAAGTCGAGGGCGTGGTCCTCGCCAAGGTTTGCCAGTTGGCCGAAAAGGCAGGGCGCCCACTGCCCGAGTGAAGCATGCCATCGAAGCGTCTTCGTTTCTTGGACTGTTGCATCCGCGCGTTTGAAACTGTTTCGCCACGAGTTTTCGGGGTTCTGATTGAAAAGTCTTGAAACAGGATGTGCCCCGGCATTTCGGTAAGCCGAGTCGTTGTAGTATACTACGGCAAGCGGGTGTAAGCCGGTGTCGTACATTAGGATGTTGTTCGCACTTGAGAGGTGATGAATCCACTCCGCCGACTGAAGATTTGGCATTTCGCTGCCATCAGCGCGCTCGCACTCACCATGGCGATTGTGTATTTCGGCCCGATCTTCACTTTTGGTGGCCGGTATCACCACAACGAAAGCGGTTCCACCTACGAATTCCGTGATGGTCGGTTCTATGAAAATGGCAAAGACTTGGGACAGTATTCCGTTCAGATCCGCAGAGTCCGAATTGACCTGGATACCCAGTGGGTCGATGAACCGATCTACGCATCAATCGGATGGAATGCGGTTAAGATGCGCATCCCGAAATACGGGATGTCAGTGCTGACACGTAAACCAAACGCACCATCGAACAACTCGCACGGCCGGTGACGGCCGTGCCAACCGTTAGAGGATACGCCCTGTTTCCCCCGTTTGCCGGATATGGTATGATCAAGCTGTATGCAGGTGAGAAGCGACGTGGGCCCCCAACGTCTTCCAAATATTTTCATTCCAGTCACCCTGCGATTTGCGTCACGGCAAGCCTTTCCACAGGCCCCCATCTCAAGTTGCGGTTGGTTTTCTCCCTCTAACGTTCGACCGCGATCTTCCTTGACCGGAAGGGGCTCTTGGTGAAGAGATGACGGTCTGGCTGCGTATTTTCCATTTTGTTAAGGAGTTGTCGTATGGCGCAAGGCACCATCAAAAAGCTGATTGCTGACAGAGGTTTTGGGTTCATTGAAGGAGATCAAGGTGAGCTGTTCTTCCATCATTCGGAAGTCAGCGGCGTGACCTTCGAGGAACTCAGCGAGGGCCAGACGGTGGAATACGAGATCGGGCAGGGCCGCAAAGGGCCGTGTGCCACATCCGTCCGCGTTACTGGTTGAACGATGCACGTCGGCTCGGTTCCGACGGCAACGGAAGACGAGAAACAGCGGCCAGAACAGTCCTCCTGGTAGGCGTCAAAAGCGCCGCGCGTAGATTCCCCCTGGGAGGGTGCAACTACGTGGCCACGGGGAAGAGCGGCGAAGCTGCCCCCTTGGGCTACGTTGGTTTTCGACGCTCGAGTGGCAGAGGTGGATTATGCCTCTGGTGGATGTAGGATTCTCGATCGATGATGGTCCCGTACCGCCGGAAGTAGTTGAGTTCCTGGACGAAGCGGATTCACGCATCACGCAGTTTCTTCGATCGCAGCGCGATAGTACGAACTTTGTCTCGAGTGACTCCGTTACGGTCTATCAGAGCTTGCGCGCCATAGCGGCTGCGCAGCTCGCGCCGGGTAACGTCTTCTGTGAATGGGGCAGCGGCTTCGGCGTGGCGACTTCGTTGGCAGCCATGCTCGAGTTTTCCGCTTACGGCATTGAAGTCGAGCGGAGTCTCGTCGATGCGGCCCAAGCACTTGCGGACGACTTTGGCTTGGGCGCCGAGTTTGTACATGGCAGCTTCATTCCGCCGGGTGCCGAAGCGCTGGTCGACGAGGCCTATGTCGAATGCAGCCCCGATTCTTTCCGGCTTGTCACCGAATCCGATCGAGCGTATCACGATCTGGGCCTGGATTCGTATGATTTTGATTTGGTATTCACTTATCCTTGGCCCGGCGAGGAGAGTGTCGTCCAACGGTTGTTCGAGCGATGTGCGGCCGAGGGGGCCCTGTTGTTGACCTACGGTCAGCGCCTATCCATGCGTCTGCAACGAAAAACGGCCGGTGGTTCTGAGACGGACCGGGACGACGGTTATTCGGTTCTCGATTAGGCTTGTCGAGTAGGTCCCGCTTGCCGAGCGGGACCTGAGCCAGACCGCAACGTGGGAAGGGTCCCGTCTGACGTAGACAGGCAACACACCTGTGGCTGATTCGCGACTTTGTTCCGCCGCGAGTTTCAGGATCCTGATCGAGAAGTCAAAAACCAGAATCTGACCCCGGCATTTCCGCAAACCGAGTCGTTGCAGTATACTACGTCAAGTGGCTGTAAAGCTGGTGTCGTACACAAAGACGTTGTGTGCCCCTGGATGGCTAGAGCGTCTGGGTGTCTCGGTCACCACGAATCACGCGAACGATCTCAACGACTCCATCTGTACGCCGGAAGAATATCACGTAACTCCCGACATAGGTTGATCGAATGTTCTCGCCTAATTCTGGGCGCTGGTCCCCGATGTCGGGATGCCTTGCTGCAAAGCGGCACTTCTCCCGAATCTTGGCAATCCATTGTCGTGCCGCGATAGGTTTATCTTGGGCGATGAATCGTGCGATCTGCTTCAAATCGTCTTTTGACGCTTCAGAATATCGAAGTCTCGGCATGAACTCAGCTTCCTCGTTGCGAAGACTCGATTTCGTCGATCTCCGCATTCACTTCGCGAAATACCGTTTCTTCATCTGACCATTGCCCGTTGTCCAATTGCTCCACGCCCGTTTGGATTTCGGCACGCAATTTCTCACGTGTCATCAGCAGGCGCACTCCCTCGACGACTGCGGATTCCTCGGTATCAAACCGACCTTGAGAAACGAGGCCTCTTACGAAATCGTTGATGTCACTGGGTAAATTGAGATCCATGGCTGTTCTCCGCTTCAACCGGGGCACACAACACGGATTTGCCGCAAAGCCGCTTCGCGGACGCCTTGCTCTCTATTCTACGTGCCTTCCTCTGGTACAATCAACCTGTTGTTCAACCATCTTTTCCGTCACCACATACGGCGTCGGCAAATCTTTCCGTTGTCCGCGCCAAATGTCTCCTGATGGCCGACAATGGATAATCTTGCGGAAGAATTCTGGGACGATGACGACCTTTAGCGTGGTAGGCGGACAACATCGCACGCCCATTGGAGGCCCGCGACTTCGCAGCCAGTTCGTCTTCAATGCACGATTCCTGCCGAATCACGGGGCTGGATTGTCCGACAACGTGCCGCTCTGTTGCTCGTAGCGTTTTCGTCCGTCGAGGATGGCTTGGCGCATCTCGGACTCGATTTCGGCCAGGGCCTCGCGCCTCGCTTGTCGGCCGATGTCAGGGAGGCTGGTCAGTTTGAAGCCTGGCGTGTCGGCACGCGGCTTCAAAGCAAGTTTCTCTGTGCCCGCCCGGATGATGGCCAAGGCCTCCTGGTACGCTGGGGCGCTTGTCTCTGAAAACTTCGCCAAACAGGGGCTCAATTCGGGCCGAGTGAAGCTGACCTGTGAGCCACCCAATTCGGCTCCGCGCAGTTCCTTGTCGAGCGGAACGCCGGTCAGTTCCGCGAGCCTTGCCAGTTGCTGTTTGTCTAGTGGTGACCGCCCAAATAGATTCTCCGGATACGCGTTGGCGTAGGTTCCGTAGTAGGGGGCGTTCAGGTCGATCCATGTGACGATCCGGTCGAAGCTTTCCGGATCCAATTTTAACTCGTAGTGTTCCGCGCGGATCACGTCGACCAGCCGGCTGCGGTGTGATCCCCACGCGTAAGGCAAGAGCACTTCGGGCGGGCCGTCGTCGACTGCCTTTACCAGGAGTTTCTTTCCGTCCGGCGGATCGGGGAACCAGCGTCTGGCTGATTTCAAATGCAGTTCCAAGTATGCGGTATTGAACGCCAATCCCATGTCGCCAGCCAAATTCAACTCCCGGCCCGCCTCCTTGCCGTAATCGTGGCATTCGACACAGTGCTTATCGAACACCGGTTGCACTTCGGCCAGGAAACTGAACTTGCGTGGCGGGCCGTTCCATGGTTTCAGTTTGCTCGGCGGTTTGTGGAGGGCCAAGGGAACAGTGGCGGGCTTGACGGATATCGCAGAGAGGCGGTTTTCATGGCAGCCGACGCACCCGACCGTTTCGCCCGGCTGGACCGATGTCCCGCTTCGCATCGACTGAACCATCATGCCGTCGGCGTCCAGCGCCTGGAAGAAAAGGAACTTGTCGGCCGGGACCTCGAAATAAGTCGAGCCATCAGGCTCGACCGGCACGTCGCCGAGAATTCGTTTGTTGCTGGTGCAATTGAAATTCATGGCCGGCGCCTGGAGCGAATCGACGCGCCAAGCTTCTGTTGCCCAGAACCGCTTCGCCAGCGCCTCGATCACCCGAATCGTCTTGATCGTGCCGCGCGGAACTCGCGCCATGCCCGTGCCGCGATAGACATCAGCCAGGTAGAAGTAGCCTGCTTCCTTTGTCAGGTCCACACGCGGAGGAATCGTGGGCGGTCGCGCGCGGGAGACAAGCGGCACGGGGTCAAAGCAGCCCGGCTCTTCAGTGTGTAATAGGATCTCGTTGCCGAAAGTATCCAACAAGAAAATACCCATTTGCTCGCCGTCGCCCGTCATCCGCGCGCAAAGGAAATATTTCTCTGACAGGGGATAGGGATCTTCGTACTTGATCGGCAGTCCCTTCTTGAATGTCTCGGCCTGGAAGCCCATCGGATTACCGATCCCCTGACCGTCGCCGTAGTTGTGGCGGTTTGGCAGCAGGTGGCTGATGTCGGCGGGCCAGCTTCGCACGATCGGGTCCGTTCCGTCCACGCCCCGAAGATGGTCCAGAACGACCAAGGCGCCCCAGGGCCGATCTTGCTGGGCGGCGAATACGGCAATCACCTGCCGGGTGCCTGGGATGATCCTGGCGTCGCAGATGGAACCGGGTGCCCAGGAGTCGTTGCCGTAGAACAGCGTATGGCTGGTCCCGTCGGGAGCGGTCGTCCAAAGGTCGAAGGAAGGCGTAGGATACGTATCGACGTACTCCCACCGATTGTAGAGAATCCGCCCGTCCGGCATCATCGACGCGCGTTCTTCAGCCAGTGTGTTGCGGCCGATCTGGCGGATGTTCGCCCCGTCGGCTTCCATCACGAACAAATTCACCATGATGTGGCGATTGCAGCCGCAGTACTTCGGGTCGCGCGTGGAAGAGAAAACGATCCGCCCATCGGGCAGGTGCATCGGCTCGATGTCGCAGACGTCCCCGGTGAAGGTCAGTTGCACCAGGCCCGAGCCGTCCGCGTTCATGCGGTAGATATGATAATCGTCGGCCTGGTTCCTTCGCATGGCGAACAGGAATCTCCGGCCGTCGAAATCGACTGCCAAGTCGCGGGCGACGCCTTCGGGCAGTCCCAGCAACGTGGTTACGCGGCCGCCGCGTGCGAAGTCGATCTTCTTGATGGCCCCACCACCGCGGAACAGGGCTTCATTGTTCTCGCCGGATTTGAATATCGTAGCTGTAGTGCTGTGGTCCAGCTCGTACTGCCTCCGAACCACGAACAGGATCGGTTGCCCGCTCACCAGTGGGTTGGCGATCAGCGCTTCTCGCTTGAGCACATCCAACTCTGCCTGAAGCTGCTCGACCTGCCGACCACTCGCCCCTTCCGCCTCACGCCGCAGTTGACCGAGCCGTGCCAGGTATTGGTGCACGCCGGGATAACGCACGCCAAACGTCGCTTGAAGGTCTTCAACCGCCGCCTGCAACGCTTCGACGGCCGGCAGATCCGCTGCCGGAGCGCGCCTCGCCGCAGCCACACCCAGGCAGCAACATCCGGCCATCAACAACAGACACAATCGCAGTTTCTCCATCCTCGCCTCACCGTTCTTTCATGCCAACGCACTGGTGATTCGAACATGAATTGTGTGTCAGAGCCGCCCGGTAATCAAGACTCGCATCCTCCATTCTCGCGGAGTGCGGGATTTTTCCAGAGCCATACGAAACACTTGCTGCCCTTGCGGTTCCAATTGCATTAAACTTGTGCCAAGGTGGTTCATGATACACCCACGCCACGCCGTATCCATCGAGGCACGTTGAGCGTATTAGCTGGAGTTCACGCTTTAGCGTGTCTTCGAAGCACGCTAAAGCGTGAACTCCAACGGTTAATTCACCGGCTTTGAGCCTCGGGCAACACGGAGACAAATGTGTGATAATCTACCCGGAGTTCCGCAATAGAAACCCCGCCGGTATACGTTCGCGAGAACCCTACGGGCGAACAAGAACCCACAGCGTAGTCGTGCCGCTGTTTCTCTGCTTCGCGGTTACTCTTACTGCTCGTTTGCCGGCGGATATTCAGTTGACCTACGGCACGCAGCAGACGTTCCGGTATCGCCATCGTGATATCAACGTCATTGGAACCGCGGCGGTTCCGCAACCCGTACGATCGTCGGTGTATCAGCTCAACGACGCGGTCCCGGTTGCCTTCTACGTCAAGGGCACAGACGCCAAACTAGATCGTATATCTCGCAACCGTCTGCAGTCGGCAGGCGACTTCAACATCGAGATTCCTGTCAAGTCACCACGCTTGGTTGCCGGAAAGAACAAACTGACGATCCGCGTTACCGACTCGGACGGCCAGCCGCACGAGGCGACGATGACTTTCGCTTGGGATCCGACCTCCATACCCCTGCCCATTGATCTTACCGACGTGTCCGAAGTCCGAGACATCCAACACATCGGGCAGATCGTCAACGGCGTGTTTCAGGTTGACGCTTCGCGGAACGTCATTCGTACCTGTTCGCCGGTTGCCAAAGATGCCCTACTGCTACTCGGGTCACCCCACGGCAGCCAGGAAGCGACCTACGGCGTCCGTATTCCGAAACTCGGGGGCACCTTCTTGGGGCTCAGCGATTTCTTTGCAGGACACGAGCCCGCAGCGCCCCACATCGGGATCAAGCCGGGCTGGTCAAGCGCTGGACTAGCCACGATTCGGCCGGATCCGGAGAAGGCCGCGCAAGTCTGGCTGGCCTGGGGTGATCTGCTGGACCGGCCGGAGAAGTGGGTCGTCAAGACCGATCCGCCGAGACCGTACCCTGTGGAACTCGGTGGCGAGTATCGCGTTCGGCACCAGGTGTTTTTCGAGGGCGGCGTCAACCGATGCCGCTTTCGGATCTGGCCGGCCGGTGAGTCGGAGCCGGATGTGTGGTTGTGCGAAGAAGATGACTCGGCCGTTCCGAACGACAAAACCAAGTTCCGCGCCGCGTCGTTCGGCCTGTTTCAATATGGTGGCGAGCCCACCGAGTGGTTCGATATTCGCATTCGTCCATTACGCCCCAGCCCACCGGCCGTCGGTGGCAACGACGAAGATCGCGCCCAGCCGCACGCCGCACAGTCACGTTTGCGGCTACGAATCGACGCCAACTAGAACACTCCCTGGGTAGGATTCGGCTGGCGCGACTCGTAGCCTACATCGAGACTCCTGCCGGCACGGCTTCCACGTGGCTGGATACATCGACATCGAGAACGTCAAGGATTCGAGCCGCACGTTCCAGCGTAATGTTGTGATACTCGTTACGCTCATCACGCGAGACTTGCGACTCATGTACGCCAAGTCGCTCAGCCAAATCGCGTTGACTTAGTCCACGAAAGATGCGAGCGGCAATCAGCAATTGGCCGATTCCACGCAGATTGCGAACCTCGCCAAACTCTCCGCGTTTCAAGCGATCATAGCTGTCAATCTCTTCCGCCAACTGCTCTCGGAACGACTCTAGCGGGTCCATCGCCCGTTTGACCTCGCCCGGTCCCAGCCCCATTCCTTCGAGTTTCTTCTTCTGCTCGCCTAGGAGTTGATTTTGTTCTTTGAGCCGCCGGACGGATTCTCTGTATTCGACTTCGCTACGGATCATAGCGGTGCTCCGATTTTGACGATTCCCTTCGGCTTGCCGTCGCGAGACAACCGAAAGGCCGCCGGGAATTCAAGTTCGTTTCCATGCCGGTCTCGAATGCCGCACAACTGGCCGACGTGTGGATACAACTCAACGCGATACTGGTGCCACATGGGAAGCTGCAATTTGGGATATCCCCGGTATGGCCGCCTACTGGCAGGATCCCAGGTCCAGATCTTATGCGGATCGAGCAGGTTCAACTCACGCTGCAGGTCACCGCTCGTCAACTGCATCAGGTCGCATTCGAAGTATCCGTCAATGTCATTGGGATGTTCCTTGTCTTCGACAAACGAACCATTGACGAATATCTCGGTAATGCCGACTTGCCAGAGCTGGCCGACGAGAATCTCAAGGTTCTGGACCAATCTGCGCCGCCACTCGGCATCCCAATTCGGGTATGCGTCGCGATCGACTGGACCTTCCACCAAGAACGACCGCGCCAAGTCCGCGAGCGATAGCACGAACTCTCCGGATGGCAGCATGCCTTCATCGGTGAAGTCGAGCGGCTGAGACACGACACAACCTATGGCATTGATATTCAAGTCTAGCTTGACATGTGAGTCAAGTCAAGTCGATCGTTCTTCGGGCCAATTCCTCTTACGGGCCTACCAGACACGTTGCCTCGGTTCTGTACGCAAGATTGACGCGCACGACTCGGCGGTTCAAGCGGTCACCGATGTAGACGGCATCGTCGCCGACGGCAACGGCCTGGGGCCAATACAGCGGGATATCCGGTGTAGGGATCGCGCTTTCCCGGCCGGCTGAGTCTTGATTTCCGTAGGATCCGAACCAGCAGATTTCGTTTCCGGCCGTATCAATGACGCCGACACGGAACCGGCAGGCATCCGGGAAGAAGCTTCTTCCAAAGCCGTCTACGTCAAACCGTGGCGATTCGCACAAACACACGTCGGGTGTCCCTTTGGTGCGCCACGAAGGCACGGTGCTTGCGCCGAAGAACGTCCATTTGGCGCCTTTGATCTCGACCTTATTGTCGTAACCGAAGTCTGCCGCCGAGCCTCCGATATCCGCGCGAATCTCCCCACCTTCAGGTCCAAATTTGACGATGGTGCCGTACATCAGCGTATACCAGTCGAACTCGTTCGAGTTCGTCCCGTACCTCCAGGGCTTGCCGCGATCCACGGCGGCGAACGCGTCCGGCACTTTCTTACCCGGCGGACGGACGCCGAGCGCCAAATAGATGTTGCCGGCACGATCCACGCGGACGGAACTGAGGCTGCGAATCTGCGAGTCGATCAGTTTACGGTGTTTGAGTTTCCCATCGGGCCCGTACACGGCTAGGGCGTTGGCGTCGCCGGCGTCGCCGGGCGATTGCTCCTCCTCGGGCTTCTGCCAAAGAACGTAAACGTTGCCCTGATAGTCTGCCGTCAAGCCTCGCCCTCGAACTCGCGGGCTGCCCAGATTCTCGATTGGCATCGCAAAGGGTAACGGTTCCATTTCCGTGGTGAATCGCCGCACGGATGCGTTCGGGTAGTCGTGGTAGAGATAGAAGTTGCCATCACGCCCGATGGCGGCGATGTTACCCGATCCGCCGAGTTTCGGGACTTCCAGCGGAAGGATTGCTCCAGAACGACCTCCGAATACGCTCATGACCGAGCGCCCGGATGACGTGTGGAGCCATTGTCGCCCTGCGTGTAGGCTGAGCTCGTTTACCGTACCGACGCTCGGCTGCTTGGTCTGCTTACCGACATCGACCGCCTCGCCGAAGGCATCGCCTCGATCCTCGATCCGCAGGAGACTGAAGTGCGCCCAATACCCCTTTGGCGAACCGATCCACAAAACAGGCGGATCAGCCGAGGCGTCCAATGTCATCACCGCGGTGTACCGTTCGTGCTTGAAATACGGCAGATCGACTTCCGCCACTGGCTGCGCGTCTTGCCAGGAGTTGAACTTCTTGAATTGGTTGACCAGTTTCCCGCCGAGGACATACACGGCGCCGGTTGCGGGGTGAACTTCCACGCGCTCGGGACTCTCCACAGAAAAGGCACCAACAAAGGCGCCGTCTGGCTTGAATATGACGACTCGGTCGTTTCCCTTGTCGGCAACGTACACGTTGCCCGCTTTGTCCACGGCTATGCCGCGCGGATCGTTCAAGTGGCTTTCGTCGGAGCCGGCTTCGTTTTCAACGCCCACAAGCACGGCTGTTGATTCGTCGGACCAGCCGAATCTGTAGACCGCGTGGGTGGGTTTTCCTGCATAGTTGCCCTTCCGCAACCCCGACGCGTACAGAGTCTTCTCATCGGGCGAAAGCGCGAGACTGGCCGCGCTGCTCGAACGATCGGCGACCAGAGTCTTCAGGACGCCATCGCGCGGCACACTTCCGTCGGTGTTGATGACCACGACCTGGGCAACACCCGCTTGAGCGTAGCGCAACGCGCCGGCCGCCCATTCTTGAATACCGACGAAGGCAAGACGGCCATCCTTGGTGACCACGGGCCTCTGGGCAGGAAGATCCCCGGCCCCGGGGATCAGCGATCGGGTTTCGCCCTGATAGATGAACGGGGCTGTCACACCGTTGTTCAACTCGACCCGCTTAATGCCCTGAAGACGTTCATCTGGCAGATTCGCGGGGTACGGCATGATCGTTCGCAGGTATCTGCCTTGGCGATCGAAGACCGAACAGGCCACTGTGCCGTCGCTGGGATGGAGACTTCCGAAGACGTGGAACACGTAGAGTTCTCCCTGTGGACCGGTCGCCAATGCACGTACGGACCCCAGCGTGGCTGAGTTGAAGCCGATCAATCGGTCAAAGGTCGGCTCCAGTCCCAAACAGACCCGAGCGCTGAATGGCGCGTCAGTCGCCCGGTTGCCAAAGTCGTCGTTACCGTCCCAGATCAGAGACTGAGCGAGTCCCGGCTTCAGAGGCGATGGCGGCTCGTCGCCCAACACGCCGGCGGCCAAATGGCGTACGACTTTTCCGCTTCGATCGAGAATGTAGACTGCGCAATCCGTTGGCGCGCTGGTCGCAAAAGCGATGCGGGCGCCGTCAGCGTGTTTCGTTACCTTCGGCGATGACGAAAAAGCGACCTCGCGAGCTTCTCCGCTTTGGCAGGCAATCGCCAAAGCCAACACAACCATGATCTTCTCGTTCATCTGATCGCCTCCATCTTACGGTAACGGTACACTTGGAAAACTTGGCGCCAATTTAGCAGACCTCCTTCGCCAAACCAGCCGTTTGAACGCGTTCCCACGCGCAACATTGCTTGACCTCTGAAATGCAATAGAATACGTATGCGCAAAGGAACGCCAGCGCTGCTCCGAGAGTCCGAGATTGCACCAAACGACCAACTTTTTCCCCAATCCACGGCCGTCCTGAAGCCGTAGGGAATACCAGTCGCCGCCTGCCCCCACGGATTTAGGACGGCCACGGATTGTCCAGGTACCAAAGACGTTCATCGACTGCCCAGAGGCCGACGCCCTATTGACGCGCGAGTACCGCGCGCCGTTCGTTGTGCCGGAGCAAGTTTGAACGAGTGAACTCGGGCGATGTGTCGGCTTTGCGGATTTCCGGGCCTACGTATCGCGCAGTATCTCCTCGGCTGCGTTCTTGCCGCACGCGCCCATGATGCCGCCGCCGGGATGACTGGCTGCGCCGCACAGATACAGGCCGCGTATCGGCGACCGGTGGTCCGACCAGCCCGCGACGGGCCGCATGAGGAAGAACTGGTGCAGGTGCATCGCCCCCTGCATGATGTTGCCGCCGGTGATGCCAAAGATGCGTTCCATGTCGGGCGGAGTGAGGATCTGGCGATGCTCGATGGCATTCGGGATGTTGGGCGCGTAGCGGGCCAAGACTTCGATGCACCGGTCGGCAAAGTCTTCTTTCGTTTCGTCCCAGTTCCCATCGGCCAATCGGTACGGAGCGTACTGTACGAAAATGGACATCACGTGTTTGCCGTCTGGGACAATCGACGGGTCGACGCTCGAGGGCAGTGTCATCTCCAGTACAGGCTCGGTGCTTGGCCGGCCATACTTGGCGTCGTCGTACGCCTTTTCGATATAGTCCACCGTCGGACAGATGTGCATGGTGCCATGATGGTGCGGCGCAATGCCGTCGGAAGGATCTGCCAGGAAGTTCGGTGGTTCTGCGAGCGCAAGGTTGATCTTGGCGGATGCCGAACTGTAGTCGATTCGTGCTACCGCCTCGCGGAATTCGGCGGGTAGCTCGTTGGCATCGCACATCGTTTCAAAGGTCAAATGAGCATCCACACTGGAGGCGACGACCGAAGCCTCGATGATCGAGCCGTCCGCCATTGCCACGCCTTTGACTTGCCCGCCGCCCGTCAGAATGCGAGCAACCTCCGCTTCGCGAACAACGTCCACGCGCAGGTCCAAACACGCCGCCTCCAGCGCATCTGCCAGTCCGCCGATGCCGCCCCGGACGTACCCCCAAATGCCGCGGGCGCCGCCGGCCGTCCCCATAACATGGTGCAGCAACACGTAGGCAGTGCCCGGCGCCGATGGTGGCGCAAAGGCTCCGATAATCGCGTCGGTGCCCAAAGTGGCGCGAAGCACATCGGTCTCGAACCAGCGCTCCAGGATGGGACGCGCGGCGCCGGTCAACAGTTCGATTGCTTCCGGCAAATCGTCGCCCAGCTTGGAGAACGACTGATGCAACGCCCACAACTTCTTCGTGTCGCGCAGCCGTTTTGCCATGCCGATTTTTCGCCGTGTCTTGGGCAGAGGCAATGCGTCAGGGGCCGACGCCGAGAGCATGGGTTCCAGGACCTGGGCCACGCGTTCCAAGAAGGCTTCGTACTTGGGAAACTCGTCAGCGTCCCGCTCGCTGAATTTGGCGATCTCCTGACACGTCTTCTCCCCATCCGGGCCCATCAACAGCGAACGCCCGTCCGGCAACGGTGTGTAGGACGACGGGTTGCGAGGCAAGATATCGAGGCCGTAGTACTTCAGCCTCAGATCGCGGATAATCTCAGGCAGCAACAGACTGACCACGTAAGCGGCCGTCGAAACTCGATAGCCCGGCCACAACTCCTCGCTCGCCGCGCAACCGCCAAGCACATGGCGCCGCTCCAGCACGCAAACCGACTTGCCGCCTTTGGCCAAGTACGCAGCCGTCACCAGCCCGTTGTGCCCACCGCCAATTATGATGCAATCGTATTTCTTTCGTTCGGTCACGAGTAGACTCCATAGGTGTCGGGTGTCGGGTGTCGGGTGTCGGGTGTCGGGTGTCAGGTGCGGAGCGTCGGGCGTGGGACACCGCGTGTGGCTGGCGGTTGTGGTATGATTTTGCCCAACATGATTATGCCCAATCTTCTCCTGGCAGAATCATCCTCACCGAGGATCAATCGACGTTTTCGATGTCGGGAAGTGGTATACGCCCTATCCCGCATCGCGTATCGCGTATCCCGTATCTCGCATCCCGACACCTGACACCCGACACCCCTTCCCCTCTGCCCCGGTCATTCCGTGTCGCGGCCAAATCGACTACATTCATCGAAACCGCGTTTGGTCAGCCACGACCTTGCCTGCATATCTTAACGCTATTCGCTTCGACATTCGATATGAACAAGAAAGAACGCGTCGAGTATATCCAACAACGGCTTCAGGAACTGTATCCGAAAGCCGGGATTCCACTGAAGCACCGAGACCCGTATACGCTGCTGGTGGCGGTGATCCTGAGCGCGCAGTGTACGGACAAGAAGGTCAACCAGGTGACCCCGTACCTTTTTGCTGCAGCCGACAACCCCGCGGCAATGGCCAAGGTGCCGGTGTCCAGGATCGAATCAATCATTCGACCGTTAGGCTTGGCTCCGCGAAAGGCCAAGGCCATCTCGGAATTGTCGAAGATCCTGATGGAGAAGCATGACGGCAACGTACCGGACAACTTCGAGGATCTGGAGGCGTTGCCCGGCGTTGGTCACAAATCGGCCAGCGTCGTGATGAACCAGGCATTCGGCCACCCAGCGTTTCCCGTGGACACGCACATCCACCGGCTGGCACAACGCTGGGGACTGACCTCCGGCCGCAATGTGGTTCAGACCGAGCGAGACCTGAAACGACTGTTCTCGCAGGAAGCTTGGGGCCGCCTGCACCTGCAAATCATCTACTACGGCCGAGAGCACTGTTCGGCTCGCGGTTGCGACGGCACCGTATGCGAGATCTGCCGGACCTGTTTTCCCACCAGACGCAAGCCCGTCCAAACGAAGAAAGCGTGACGGTTTTGCAGAGCCGGCGCATGAAACGAGCGTCATTCTGAGAATTCACGTCCGTCATTGGCCACTGCGTCAAAAGAAGGAGACCACACATGCACTGCTCTTGCCGCCGTCTATGGCTTCCGGCCGTTGTGGCAGCTTCATTGCTTGTCCTTGATTCTCGAACACCAGCCGAGGATTGGCCGCGCTATGGTCATGATCAGGCTCTGACGGGGCGCTCCCCGCTTCGCGGCAAAATCGACGTGCCGCATGTTTCATGGACGTTTTCGCTGGCCGGCCGTGAGATGCTGCTCGAATTGACACCCGCCTCCGGCGAGTTTCGTTTGCGGTTGTCGGCGGACGCCGCCACCGAGCCGGGTCCGCACGAAGTCGCTCCCGCAGGTCCGTTGCAGCTTGACGTCGATGGCAGCGGAGTGCTCCGCCAAATTCGCGAGACGTTTCACGAGCGGTGGGCCAAGATTCTGCCAGATGTCGCTGGTCAGCAGCGTGTGGCCTGGAGCCATACCTGGACCGACCAGAAAGTATGCCGGCTCGAACTGTTCGCCTATGACAAGGGCTTTGATCAGCCGCGTCGCGTCTGGCAGACGGATCCTCCCGAAGCCGTGATCTTCAACCCGCTGAACATCGTATTCGACATCGACGGTGACGGTGTGCAGGAAATCTGCGTGGCCGCTCATTACCGCGTGATGATCTTCGAAGGCACGACCGGACGAAAGGAAACCGAACTCCGCTATCATTCGTGTCGCCCTTACGGATGGTTCGGCCTGGTGGACGTGGACGCAGACGGGCAGATGGAACTGGTGACCATCGGCGACTTCCAGAGCCACATCGACGTATTGGAGTTCGATCCGGCCCGACCCGAGGCCGAGCGTCTTAGCGTGAAATGGCGTCGCGACATCGAGCAGGCCATCGACCGGCGCGAGAAGTGGCCTCAGGTTGGGCCGCGTCCGCTGGCTGATGTAACTGGTGACGGCCGAGCGGAGATCGTCCTGAACCTGTTCAACGACACAGGCGACGGCCAGTGGCACGTCGTTGTTCTGGATGCCACGACCGGAGAGGTTGTTTGCGATCTACCCCGCCGTTTCGTTCAAGGGGCAGCCGACGTTGATGACGATGGAACTGCGGAGATTTTCGTGGCGAGCGCCGATGGCGTCCATGTGCTTAGTTGCGGGCAGATCGAATTGATCGCGCTCGACGACCGAACGCCGACCGTCCGCTGGTCGCGGCGAGAGGCCGCCTGGTGTAGCGCCGATTTGCCACAACTCGGTTCAACCTGGTCGACCACCGCATCGCAGGGCATGCAACACGTCCTGCTCGGCCAAGGCCCACGACCGGTTCTTCTCGTCTCCTCGCGCGCTTTTGATACCGACGGGACGGTCTCACTGTCGGCCATGCGAACGGGCGCAAACAACGAGTTGGAGTCGCTGTGGGAGATCGACGGGCTACCCGACGTGACGGAGGCCGTTTGGTTGGAGCGAACCGAAGACGGCGGCCAGGCTCAGGCGTTGGTACGCGTCAAGCTGGGTTTCCGTGAGGTGGCCGATCTGATTGGACGGTCCGTACGCCCTCGCATTCAACAGAGCCGCGCGTTGGGCATCGACGTGTCGATGCCGATTGCGGCCCAGCTTTGCCCGGATGACGGGACATCTGTGATCGTCGAAGGGCCCGGATGGAAAGTTGCTGCAATTGCGCCGCCACGGGAACCGGAAGACGCCCCAACTCTCCGCTGGCAACGATCGGGCCGAGGGATGCGTGACGGCTCGCGGGCGCTGGGGATGCTGGCCGCCGACCTGGATGGAGACGGGGGATGCGAGGTGATCGCCGGCGATCGGGACAAGGCGGGCCATGCGGTGCTGGTGGCCTATCGCGGTGATGGCACGACCATGTGGCAGAAGGACTTCGACCAGATTCCCGGCGCGATGCCAGCCTGGAATGTCGGAGCACTCACGTTCTGGTGGCCCGGCCGCTTTCGCGAGCCCGGCTCGATCGATTTGCTCGTCGACACGCGACGTGGACTTATGCATTCGGATATGGGTGAACTGGTCGACGGCCGCAGCGCAGCCACGCTCTGGAAGCATGATAAAGCCGTAGTACCCGGCCAGTTCAGTTGGGGCTGGGGAGGCATCCCGCTGGCGGCCGCAGACATCGACGCGGACCGCCGCGACGATCTGGTCTGCCTGTATCCCGTCTGTTTCTGGATCGCCAATGGACACGACGGCAAGATCCGGTTGGGCCGGGAGCTTGCCTCGCGCAAGACGTTGCCCGCCTGGGCCGCCTACGGCGAGCCCATCGTCTACGATTTCAACGAAGACGGCCGACTTGAAATCCTCCTCGACTCGCCCTACATCCTGGCCCTGCTGGATCTGGACGGCAACCCGTTGTGGCATGGCCTTGGTCGAATCGACTACCCCGTCACGGCCGACGAAGGCAACGCTGGCGAGACAACTCGATGCAAACACGCTTTGGCCGATTTCGACGGTGACGGGACTTATGAGATCGCCTCGGCCGGATACGGCGACGGCGTACGCGCGATCGACGCGAAAACCGGACGCGTACTGTGGTCGCTCGAGGCTCCGCAGCCAACCGGCCCTAAGGTGGCCGCCGCCAACATCGACGGCCGGGGTGGCGATGAAATCATCTACCCGGCGGGCAACAACCTTGTGGCCATCACCGGCGATCGGACATCCGGTGAAGTGTTATGGACTTGGCAGGGCCCGGCAAGACTGAGCCTGCCCGCGATCGCCGACGTGGACGGAGACGGCTCGGCCGAGATCGTCGTTCAGGATGCCGAGGCCACGATCCACTGCTTGGACGCCGCACCGTGATGAGAGAGGCCGCCACCTAAGGCAGGTCCCAAGAGAAGATATACCAGTGTCGGGGACTGTCCCGATTTTCGCGCAGGCCTTGCGGAGCGAAAATGGGACTGTCCCCTTCACGCGTTCAGGCTGTAGCAGGCCCTGCTGTGGTAGATTATTTCCTGGGACTTGCCTAACCTGCATTTTCCCACAGATCGATACCTGGTTCCCAAGCTCCGGCTTGGGAACCAAAGTTCCCGAAACTCTGCTTCGCAAGACAGGAAGCAGAGCTTCCAGCAAGTGCGTTCCCAAGCAGAGCTTGGGAACGAGTGAATCAGAGACTCGACGACAGCGGTCCCAGAGTTCGTCGGAGGCCAATATGCCCCTTCTCAAGAGGAGATGATGCGATGACACACCAGACACACGCCCCTGAATCACGCCTTTTTCGCCGTTTCCTTGCCGTTTCGGCCGTGTGTTGCATTCTGTCAAGCTCACTGGTAGTGCCTTGTTCTGCATCGGACCAGCAGGAGCCGCTTCCCTGGTGGCAAGCAGAGACAGAGATGGGAGAGGACTCCACGCTCGTGCTGACGGACAAGCCATGGTGGGATCGTGCGAAGACGCTCGCTTCCGGTGAGCATATCCTTGTCAAAAGCGAACTGCCCGGCGGCGGGCCGATGCTGGTTCGTGCGGAGCGATTGACGCGACACAAACAGCAAGACGCCATCGTCTGGGTCATTGACGACGACGGGGACTTCAAACTGGGCGACACAAACGGTGACAAGGACAACGACTGCTACGTAGTCGACTACGACCGTGACGGCAAGGTCGACCGGCTGGTCGACTACATGCTGGCGGGGTCAACTCTTGACACGTACGGCAATACGTCAAGTGTCAAGAGTTGACCCCACTCCCGCGCGATCCTCACTGACCTCAAATCCGTTTGACATCAGCTTCGATGACCACGGTGGCATCCAGTTTGTATCTACTGGCGAGCACGGCCACTAGAAGCAACAGGCTCCTCAAAGCGAACTGCACCACACCGTCGCCGTCCGGTAGTCCGGTATCACGAGTATCCGCCCGACACGATCTCCACAACCCATCTACCGGAATGCTTGGTACAGACGAAGTGAAAGAACCCGCACATGTCCCATCCCTCCACGAAGGATGCCTTGCCCGTCGCTCGTCCTGGCTTGATACTGTCCAAGGTCACCGACACTTCGACAGCCCTTTGACCTGTTGGCTTGTCGCTGTAAAAGCCCCATTTGGGTCGTATGCACTGTTTCGCTTCAGCCATGCCGCGGATGACCATTTTCGGTCTGCCCAGCCTGGCACGGAGACGACGGATGGCCGAGTCATCGAGAGAAGTGTAGACGACCATCGAAGGAACATCGGAAACGTAGTCTTCAATCATGCGAGCATAGACGGCAACAACGGCTCCCGTCGGATCACTTTCCGGCCGAAACCACCAGCAGGCCACCGCAACAACGCCAATCAGAAGCAGCAGCGAACGCAACCTGTACTGCCGCCACCGTGAGCGCTGGGCATGGTCCCGACTTTTTCCGGGTCTTTCCATGGATGCGTCTTGCGCCGGCACTTCCAACCTTTCTATCCCCGGTACTATTTCAGGAAAACCGGATTTCTTATTCAGCTTACCATAACTCGTGTCTGGAGAGAATTCAATCCTGGCTCGTCCTCGCCACGATGTTCATGTCCGCCGAGGCATATAAACGGAGGCATATAAACGGGACAGATCTCATTTCCGCTACTCGTCTCCTCTTAAGATGAAACGCAGGGTTACCCATGACGAATTGGAGGCGGATCCGCCGGATGATCGCGATTGTCGTCGTTGCATCTTGCGGCAGCCACGGCAACCGGCGACAATCCAGTTTGGCGTTAGAAGGCTCGGGAGTCGCGTCTTTGCGTGAGGCGTGAAAAGGATAGAAGGAGAACGTCCTAATGACACCGAAGTGCTTTCGTAGTTTCCTGGTTTTCATCGCTGTTCTTGGCAGCCAAGCGGTAGCGCAAGAGGTTTACCAGCTACCGGACGGACCGCTTCCGACCCGACCGCCTGCCGAGGCGCACCAGCTCAACGATTTCGATAAGACGATGCTCAGAGAGATGGAAAACCGCGGTGCGGTGGGGGCGGTGATTGCCGTGACGAGGTTTGGGAAGCTGGTGTACGCTCGCGGATTTGGCTATGCCGATCTGGAGAAGAAAGAGCCGGTACAACCGACGTCGCTGTTTCGCATTGCGAGTATGTCCAAAACGATCACGGCCGTCGCTGTTCTTCAGTTAGTGCAGAGGAGAAAGCTGGGATTGGATGCCAGCGTTACGGACGTTCTGAGCCTCAAGCCCGTCTTAGAAGCTGGTCGCGAGGCCGATCCCAGAATGCGTCAGGTGACGATCCGCCACCTCTTGAACCACTGCGGCGGCTGGGATCGGGACGTGTCGTTTGATCCAATGAGTTGGGAAACCCGCGAAAAGGCAGCCAAGAGCGCAGGAGTAACCGCAGACGAAGTGCGTCCGGAACACATCGTTTGCTACATGTTGGGACAACCGCTCGACTTTGATCCTGGCACCAAGTACGCCTATTCGAATTTCGGGTACTGCGTTCTTGGACGGGTCATTGAACAGGTCTCCGGGGAACCCTACGAGCAGTATGTCCGGAAGCACGTCCTCGCTCCCTTGGGGATAAAAGTGGCGACGTGCATCAGAACGGGGACCGGGGCGTGCGGGAAATTGGGGACCACCTGGTTGCTAAAAAACGCCCCGGAGGCTGGGGCGGGATAGACTTATGGTTGTTGCTTGGTGGTCGTTCGCCCTCTTGATTGGTTCC
>JADHUC010000414.1 GCA_016784735.1 Pirellulaceae bacterium
GCCAATACAAGAAACGCTAACGCCGTCGCTCCGCGCGCGACATAGAATGACGCTTGCCAGCGATCACCGTCCGGACCGGTGGTAACTAACGAGATAACTTCCTCCCGAAACGATTCAGGCGCCACCGAAAACCAAGCGGTCTGGTTTGGCGGTATCGCATCCGCCGGCTTCAGGTTTTCGATCAACAACAGGAAGATGAAATCGTTCATCTCCCAGCGGCGCAGAAACGTCTTCAGCCCCAAGCTCGGATCGCCGGCGTCGGCATGTGTCGCAATCGCTGCTCCGCCGTCTTCGATCGGTGCCGAAGCTGCTTGGTGGGTGTCGCTCTGCAGCATGGGCGGCGCCATTGGCCACAAAACCACCATCACGATGGCAACGAACACCAACATCATCGCGGCCGACATCCACCAACCAACATGCCGTGCCACACACACAGCCAGCAGCGGTGCTAGTACGATGGGGTACAGTTTTGCTCCGACGCCCAATGCAAGACAGACACCTGACGCAATCGCGATCTTAGTCCCATTTCTTCCTTTTGACAGACAAAGCCGAGCCAGCAAGTACGCAAAAAGCGTTACCAGGAAAACGGCGATGGCGTCCAAGTGCCCGCTATTGGCAAACTCCTTCATCAACAAGGGGCACCAGCCGTAGACAACCGATAGACCAGTCGGCCGGCCGGTCAAACGAAGCAGCCCAACGACAAGCACCAACGTAAGCATGTCGAACGCAACCAGCCAGACTTTTATGACGATCAGACGACATTCGACCGTCGCGCTGTCGGGCGTGGTCAGCGCCGCAGTCGCAAATACCACTTGGCTGACCGGCGGATACACCGTTGGCACTTGGGGATAGTGGATGCGATCCAAAATCGTCACCAAGGAACGATCGGAGTCGCGCAGTCGAACCAGTCGCGCGAGATCTTTTTCGAGTCGTTCTTCAGCGAATGCGTCCCGCACTTGCTGCGGGCTGTAGCGAAACGGACTAACGCCTACGCTTAACACGGCTCCGTCCCACAAATAGCGGTAGATGTCGATTTCCTGAATCGGGGTCGACGGCAACAGCGTAACGCGGTACGCCAGCGAGGAAACGAGGATGGCGGCAAGAAGCCAACGATCCTGCTTTGCCCTGACGGCAACCCAAATCGCGATCAGATAGACGAGGAACGCTGCGCCAAACAGAGCCACGACCCAGACGATTGGCCGTTCGGTTTCCGGTGCGTCGTAGTGGAAACGTCTGCTTAGTGCAGCGACGGTGCCATACAGCGCGCAAGAGATCACGGCAAGCAGGACCAGAACACTCAGCATCGTCCGCGGCCGATTCCACTTGGACGCTGACGGTGTTTTACTAGCGTTTGAAGATTCCACGTGACTGCCTTATCCGGCATCGGTCCGAGTTGGCTTCCAGCGGCGGAAACCATACTTGGCAATCGTGTACAGTATCTTCGAGCCTGCCTTGATCGTCCCGCCGAGCGTTCCGCTGATTTTGCTCGTGCCAACTCGCCGCCGGTACGGCACGGGGATCTCCTGAATGCGAAACCCCGCGCGCACAGCTTTGATCTGCATTTCGATTGTCCAACCGAAATCCTGATCCGACATTCCCAACTCGCACAACCGAGCATAGCTAATGGCTCGAAATGGGCCCAGGTCGGTATATCGGGCGCGGAACAGCACTCGCATCAGCAGGCACGCAAAGCGATTGCCGTAGACGCTTTGCGGTGGCATAGCGCCCGGCTCGCGCCGGCCAAGCAATCGCGATCCCAACACGAAATCCGATCGACCGTCCATGATCGGCGCGACGAGCTGCGGCAGCATGTCGGGATGATCGCTGAAGTCGGCATCGACAAACACGATGACTTGCGGCGCGGGATGTCCCTTTTCCACCGTTTCGCGGACGGCAGCCAAGCCTCGCAAGCATGCGGCACCGTAGCCTCGTTGCGGTTCTCGCACCACCGTGGCGCCATGCCGAGTCGCCACGTCGGCCGTTGCGTCGCGACTTCCGTTGTCCACAACGATCACTTGCCCCACGTCAGGCAAGTCGTTCAGCACCAGCGGAAGCGATTCCTCTTCGTCCAACGCCGGAATGATGACGGTAACCGTTTCCAGTGGGTCGCGAGTTGTCTGCAACGATCGCCCCCCCTGCCCTGCCCCGTCACTGCAGCCATGGCGGCGTCTCGCCGACGCCGGGCAACTGAATGACCTTGACGCTGTGGATGCCTTGATAGTCCGCCACTTCGTCAATCGCTTCTTGCGATGGGAGACTGTCCAGGTTCAACACGCCGACCGCGCCGCCGCCGGGCTCCTCGCTACTTCTCCCGACGGACATTTGAGCGATATTGGTCCCGTGCGATCCGAAAATCGTGCCCACACCTCCGATGATGCCGGGAATATCCTCGTGCGTGAACACCAGCATGTTGCCGTCCAGATAGGCTTCCAGCCAGAAGTCGCCCAGGCGAGTCAGACGCGGCATGTTATTCCCAAACAACGTCCCGCCGGCCGTAAACGTCTGGCCTTCGCAGGCAAGTTCGGCCGTGATCGCGGAACTGAAAATGCCCGCTGTACTCTGCGTCTCTTCGCTAATCCGTATCCCATTTTCGCGCAATAGCACTTCGGCGTTGATGATGTTGACTTCTTCTTCCATGGCCTTTTCCAATAAGCCCGCACAAAACGCCGAAGTCAAAAGACGCGTGTCCTTGTCAGCCACTTCGCCAAGGTAGCTGAGCGAGCACGATTCAATGGTGCCCTCGTGCCACTGTGCCAGCAGGCGACCGAGACGGTAGGCGACGTCGAGGTGCCCGCGCAAGGCCGCCAGCGTTTTCGGATCCACTGCCGCCACGTTCACCGCGTGGCGAATCTCGCCCGTGGTGAGGAAATTCACCAGCAGTTGAACGGCCTCGACCGCCACGTTCGTTTGAGCCTCTCCGGTGCTGGCACCCAAGTGCGGCGTGCAGACAACATTGGGCATGCCGTACAAAGGGCTTTCCTTGCACGGTTCGCTGGCATAGACGTCCAACGCTACGCCGCCCAGCTTGCCGCTCTTCAGTCCCTCGGCCAGCGCCCCCTCGTCGTAAATCCCGCCGCGAGCGGCGTTGACCAGCCGCACGCCGGGTTTCATCATGTCGATTTCTTCTGCGCCGATCAGGTTCTTGGTCTCCGGCGTCAGCGGCGTGTGCACGGTCAGGTAGTCGACACGGGGCAACATGTCGCGAACGTTTTCCACCAACTCGATCCCCATCTTTTCCGCCGCTTCGGCCGAAAGGAAAGGATCGTAGCCCAGTACGCGCATCTCGAACGCCAAAGCACGCTTTGCTACCTCTTTGCCGATCCGGCCCAGTCCGACAACGCCCAGCGTCTTGTCCGCCAGTTGGGTTCCCATGTAGGCCTTCTTGTCCCAACGGCCTTCGACCAGGCTCTGGTAAGCCGGCGCGATGTTTCGCGACAGAGCCAACATCAAAGCGAAGGCGTGCTCGGCCGTGCTGAGCGTATTCCCCGCGGGCGTGTTCATCACCACGATGCCCTGCCGCGTTGCCATGGGCTTGTCGATATTATCCGTGCCGACACCCGCTCGAACGATCGCTTTCAAACGCCGATTGCCCTCCAAGGCCTCGGCCGTGATCTTCACGCCGCTCCGGCAGACGGCGCCGTCGTATTCCGTCAGCGCCTGCCGCAAATCGTCGCCTTTGAGCCCCGTGCGAACCTCGTATTCGATGCCCTCGGCAGCCTCCAGCATATCGAGGCCTTCTCGGGCGATGTTATCCAGTACGATGACCTTGGACATAATTTGCTTCCGATTTCCTCAATGAAGCCACTAGCCCGCATTCTTCGCGAGAAAGTCACGCATGTAGCCCCGTAACGCCCGGACGCCTTCCACGGGCATGGCGTTGTAGATCGAAGCCCGAATGCCACCAACGCTGCGATGCCCCTTGAGCGTGCAGAGTCCGTTTGTCTCCGCCTCGGCCAGGAACTTCTTCTCCAGCTCCTCCGTAGGCAACCGGAACGTGACGTTCATGACGGACCGGCATCCCGGCTGAGCGTGACCGCGATAGAAGCCATCGCATTCGTCGATCACTTGGTACAACATGCCCGCCTTGTCGCGATTCTGTTCGTACATCTTCTCCAGCCCACCGATCTCGTCCTGCAGCCAGCGGGCGACCAAACCGACCATGTAAATGCCGAATGCCGGCGGCGTGTTCCACAGCGAATCATTGTCGGCATGAATGCGGTAATTCATGTATCCGGGCAGCGAATCTTGACTCCGCTTGAGCAAGTCGTCCCGGATGATCACTACGGTGACACCGGCCGGTCCGGCGTTTTTCTGGGCGCATGCGAACAAGATGCCATACCGAGTGATGTCCACCGGTCGGTGCAGGAAGTCCGACGACGCATCACACACCAGCGGGACATCGCCCGTATCGGGCTCGGTCGAGAACTGAACCCCCTGGATTGTCTCGTTCGAGGCAATGTATACGTAGGCTGAATTGGGGGCCAAATCCAACTGGTCGGCCGTCGGCAGCCGGTCGTAATTCGTTTTCTTTCCATCCCATACGACTCGCACGGCACCTTCCTTTTCGGCCTCCTCACGAGCCTTCTTTCCCCAAGTGCCAGTCAGAACGAAATCAGCCGGCGAATCGGAACCGCGTAACAGATTCATGGGAATCATCGAGAATTGCAGCCTGGCCCCCCCCTGTAGGAACAGAATGTGGTAGTCGTCGGGTATCGACAACAGACTCTTCAGGCTCTCTTTGGCCGACTCGTGAATCCCCGAAAATGCCTTGCTCCGGTGACTAATCTCCAATACGGACGCTCCAACTTCTGGCAGCGCAAGGAGTTCCTGCTGGGCTTGCTCCAAAACCGGCAAGGGCAGCACGGCTGGGCCAGCGGAGAAATTGAAAACACGATCCGTCATCGTCTTGGTTCCGTGGCTCTAAAGGAAGATTGACTAACTGGGAATCGCGTATTTTATGCATCCAAGGTGTGGATGAGAAGAACGGGGAGCAGATTTGAAGCTCGTGGGGTGGCCAGATCTTCGCGGCCAACCGGCCGGTTGCCGTACATTTTGGTGGGCCGCGAAGATTCAGGTTTCCCTACTTCGCTGCGTCCCAAATTCGCGTTAGGGTCTTTGCGCGTTGACATCTGTGCGCCGCGCGTGCATCTTGTGGGGCACGTTTCCAACGTGCCACGGCACGATGTTCCTTCTAAGGACCTAATCAATGGCTTGGTTGTACCTATCGGCGGCGTGCGTGTTTGAGATCGTCTGGATCGTTGCCATGAAATACAGCGAAGGATTCACTCGCTTGTGGCCTACGGTCATCACGTTGGTGACCAGTGTGGTCAGTTTTGTGTTGCTCGCGCAGGCGGTTGGCGGCGATCGCAGTGTGCCGGTCGGCACCGGGTATTCGGTACTGAACGGCGCGGGAACTGCGGGCGCGGTGATCTTCGGTATCATGTTGTTCAACGAGTCCGCACACCCGTTCCGAATCGTCTGCGTCGTCATGATCGTCGCTGGCGTGATGGGCCTGAAATTCACCATGGAATAGACCTTCGTCCCGCAGCAGGCCGTCTACCTGTCGGTGGTTCTGAACCATAGGCTTCTTTGACCCTTACGGTGGTTTCAGTGCGCACTCTCAGGAAATCGAAACGCGATGAAGCGATCGACATCCGCGCCGTTATCATTACGGGCTCGGGCTCTGGAATTGGCGCGGCGACCGCCTCATGGCTGAACGAGAGGGGTTGTCTCGTCTTTGCCGGTGTCAGGAAATCGGATCAAGGCGAGGCCCTGAAGGCGACAGCCAAGCATCCGGACAATCTTATTCCGTTACTCCTCGACGTGACGGACGGGGACGCTATTGCGGTGGCTCGAGAGCAGGTGAAGCAGGTCCTGGCTAATCGCGGTACGCAGCTCAGCGGATTGGTGAATAATGCGGCGGATGAGAACCTCGGCCCCGTCGAAGTGTTGCCCTTGGAGGTGTTTCGTAACGAAATGGAGGTGGGCTATTTCGGAATGGTGGCCGTAACCAAGGCCTTTCTACCATTGTTGCGCGAAGGCAACGGACGGATCGTCAACATGAGTTCCGTCAACGGCAGGTGTACGTTCAAGTACCATGCGACAACCTGCGCCACCAAGTATGCGGTGGAGGCATTTTCCGACGCTTTGCGCATGGAACTGAAACCGTGGGGAATGCATGTTGCCATTGTCGAACCGGGGCCAACCGACACTCCGCTAATGGTAGAAAAGACCGTGGAAGAATTCACGCAAAAGATGTCGCGGTATCCGGAGGATGAACTCGCGATGTACTTCCCCGATTACGCAGCGACCGTTCAGAACGTCACCGCGTTTGTGGAAAGGTTAAGGACGCCGCCACGGAACAGGTGGTCAAAACTCAGACGGCTGCTAAACGGACAAGGCTGGCTGCATCGTCCCGACGAAGTCGCAAGAGTCATCGAACATGCATTGACGAGCCGGAAGCCAAAGACGCGTTACTTGGTTGGTATCCAGGCGAAGCTGATCTACCTGGCTCGCTGTTTGCTTGGCGATGCCCGTTTTGACCGATTCTTGGGCGAGAAGGTGTTCGATTTCTGACACGCCCGCTGATCACCGCGTGGCGGAGGAACTCGAGTCCACCATCCGCGTGCCACCGGGCCGAGTTGGAATCCCGCCGCCGCTCAGGGTGTGGTTCAGCGCGGCAATTCGCTCGGCAACTTGCGGTTGGAAGCGATTCAGACGGTAGGATTGATCGTAGTTCGCCAGGGCCTGGGCATACTCGCCCGATTGTTCGCGCAGACGCCCCAGGGCGGTCCATGCGCGTGCATTATGCTGGTCGATCTTCAAAGCCTCGGTCAGATGGACTTTGGCCGTGTCCGGTTCGCCGAATTCCTCGTGCAACCGCGCCAGTTCGATCCGCGCGTCCGCGACCTTCGGACTGCGGACCGCCCAGTTTCTGAGCAGGTTGAATGCGCGATCCGAACGACCCGTCTCGGCCAGCAAAACCGCCAACCCGCGGTGGCAATCCGCGTGGTCCTTCTCCTCGTCCAGGCACCGATTGTAAAGCGTTTCAGCTTGGTTCAGCAGCGTCTGATCGCTGCGGGCGGTGCCCATGCGATGCACTGTCGCGGCCATGTTGTAATATGCATCCGGGTTCTTCGGGTCAGCGGCCACGGCCTGCTGAAAACGTTGCATTGCCGCGTCGTACTGCCCCTGCTGGTAGAACCGCACGCCCTGCAGATTCTGGCCATCGGCCGCCATCTTGCAGCCGGTCGAGACGGCCAACGCAAGAACGCCAAAAGCCACTATGAACAACCGCCCGGAAAACACCGTTGCCGATGACGCTGATGTACTCACTTGGGCCACGCTTTCCTTCGAATAGAAAGGGGAAACCGGCCGCCCACCCAGATTATCGGCTGGCGGCGCTACGAGAAGCGGCGAGAGGGTAGTGCCATTGGCCTAATGAGGCAAGAGCAGATTCGATAATTGCCGCAGGGGAGCGCCGCAAAACAATGTGGCGAAAAGCAGGAAAAGGACGGCGATTTGCGGTCCTTTTCCGGAACTCGGTGTTCTGTGCTAGCAGACTCTGGTGCTACTCGTCACTTAGATCCGTCGATTCGTCTTCGAGCTGCGGTGAGCCGGAAATCTCGGCGGGAACCGCTTCCCCATCATCTCCGAGCTTCACGTATCCCAGCGTTCTTACAACCTCCAGAATCTCGCTGCAGGTCGGGAACATGCGTCCGCTGCGACGCTTGTACGCGTCCAGTGCTTGCATGAACTCGATCTCGTCGTTGGTGTAGTCCCGCTCGCAGGTCGTCGGATCGATCTGACGCCGCCGGCTCGTCTTGCGACGATCATCTTGGCGCCGCTCTACGGCAACCGGAATGGCCTCTTGACGGCGATCGGTTCCACATTCACGTCGGTCACTCGAACGGCGGTCCACTGGTACGGTCTGTTCTACTTGCTGAAGAGTCTCTGACACGGGGCGTTCCTCCCGATAAGAACGATGTTGCCACAACTGCTGAAAAAGCGAACACTAACGCGGCGACATTTTGGCTATCGGAAGGTTAGCACATTAAAATGTGCAGTCCAGGAAAACTAGATAATCTATTCGGGTTTTTGCAGTGAAGCGGACCTTTGCGGTATGGGAGACGGTAGGTGCGGGTGTCGGGTGTCGGGCGTTGGGCGTTGGGCGTTGGGTGTCGGGCGTCGGGCGTCGGGCGTCAGGATGCGGGCGTCAGGATGCGGGCGTTCCCTGGGCCTCGTTTTCCCCGACACCTGACACCCATTCCCACCCCCCTGCATGCCAACACGGGGAGTCGGCGCAATCAGCACATGTGGCCCATTCAGCACGCGCGAGTTTGGCCTACACCGAAATCCACCCCGGTGACATGAACCGGAAATTCGCGGAATCGCCGGTCGGCTCTTTGGCGTGGTCCTGTCTGCCCAAGGGAATCGTGCTGCGAAGAGCGTCGATCGCTACAGCAAGCGAAGAGGTGATCGGGCGCAATCCGCCTCGTATCTGGTCCACAGGCACGAGTCGATCGTAAGGCAGTTTGGGCGTCAATTGATTCAACACGATCCGAAGCTGCTCGGCCTCAGATTCCGCGTCAACTTCCCCATGAGCCACCTGTGTCGCGTCATCGTGCGGTGACTCGTCCTTGGGTTGCTCAGCCAGCGATGGCTCCAAGTCTTCTTGCCCGTCGTCTTCGACTACTCGCGGCGCGATCGGCTGGTTGGGCGTGGTGCGGCTTCCGAGGTACGGTATCAACGCAATCAGAAGCCCGGCGGCGATCGCCACCGCAGCCAGTGCAAGCCAACGGCGAGTGCGTCTTGCCGGTCGCACCGTCACGACCCGCTCGGCGTGGACCTGATCAACCACGCGCCGCGTGAAATCGGGACTGAGTTCCGGGATTTCGCACGAGTCCAGTCCGGCCAGAAGATCGCCGTACGTGCCGAGCATCCCACGACACTTGGCGCATGCGTCGGCATGCTCGAGCAGCATTGGGTCCGCATCGATACGAACCCTATCGTCGAGCAGGCTGTGAACTCGGTCGTCAAACTCGTCGCATTTCATGTCGCGACTCCCACACCACTTCGCGCTTCTGCAGCAAGGCGACCAATTCGTGTCGCGCTCGGCGAATCCACGTTTTGATCGTGCCCAGCGGACGTTCGAGCATCTCCGCTATGTGCTCGTAGGTAAGCTCATGTTCGTGGAACAGGACAAACGCCTCGCGGTACTCGGCACGAATCCTCCCGAGTGCCAAATGCATTTCCTCCGCGAGGTTCCGGGCCGCCTCGAAGTCCGGCGAATCATCAACGTACTGGTCATCGCTTAGTCCCGCCATCGCGGGCCGCCGTCCGCGAGCGGCCAAAGCCGTGCGGCAACGGTTGCCGGCGATCGCTAACAGCCAGGGCTCGAAGTCCCGGTCTTGGTCCCACCGGGCAAGGCTCTTCAAGGCTCGAACAAAAGTCTCTTGAGCAGCGTCTTCGGCGTCCTGGCGATGGCCGAGCATTCGGTAACAAAGTCCGAACACTTGGTTGCGATATCGGTCGACAAGGTCGACCATCGCATCCTGATCGCCTGCAAGACAGCGGTGGACCAAACGGCGAAAATCGTCAGACAATAGTCATACCCTGTCCGTTCCAAGGAGTAATACCTATCGCCGGGGCTGCGGGTTTCAAAGCCTGGCGCAAGATGGAGAGACGTCCATTCTCTCTATTCGCCGCAAATTAACGATTATTGAAGAATTTTCTAAGCACGTGCGCGGCTGCTTCGCCAGAGTCTTGAGTCTCAGGATCGGCAGCTTGGGGCAACTTGCCGGGCTTTTTCTTCTTGGAGCCGCCCTTCTTGGCTAGTAGCTGCTTGGGGCCCGGCATCTCCTTGGTGTCTTCTCCCTCTTGCTCTCGCTTCAGCTTCGCTTCCTTGGCCCGTCTTTCGAGTTCTTTTTGCAGCGTGCCTTGGTCCGTCTCGTCCAGCATCATTTGCCGGGTATCCGGATCACCGCTAAAGCGCCGTTCGCGCTCCAAGTCATCGCCCTCCTCTAGCCAGCCACTGATATCGCTGTCTTCGATCTGTGTCGTTTCCTGGTTGCTGGCAGTCGTACGCACAGCAGCCTCTTTGATGCTCTTCACCTTGGGCTTCTTCTCCCCACCCAAGCTGTGGTCGATCAACATCTCGAAGGCAAGCGGCCCTACCTGCACCTTGTCCCCGTTCTTGAGGACATAGTCTCCTTCGATGGGCTTGCCGTTTACGATAGTGCCGTTCTTGCTTTCCAGATCGCGTATGAAGACTTTGCCCCGTTTCGCGATGATCGCACAGTGCCTTCGGCTGACCGCCTCGCTCTTCGGCCGCATATGGCAGTCTTCGCCGCGCCCAATCAAGCACTTCGGCGTTGGAATCTTTACTTCCTTGCCTGCACCCGCACCTTTCAACACCTTGAGCTTGATCTTCATCAAAAGCCTTTCCTACGCAAAGATGACTCCGCCACGCCGGAAATAAACACAGCGATCTGGCATGAAGAGTAACTGAAAACGTGCGAAGTCGCGCGAATGAATCCTTGTATGAAAGTGCCCAATAAAAGCATAGCAGACCCGCTAGCTGCCGTCAAAATACCTGATGGCAAGAACTTGAGCAACCTAGGTTATTTTCGACATGTCCAATGCCTGTTGGCAAATCTTTCTTCGACCAATCGTTTGGCCATGCCGAACTCCTCGATGGCGGGGTTATCTGGCTTCAAGGACAGGCCAAGCTGCTGGCCGACGCGCGACGCCCAACGGGACGCAAGGTCAGCGGGCTGAATCGAAACGCCCGCAAGATCCCCAATTCCCTTCAATTCGGGGGAAGCAACCGACTTTCGTAGCAATACACTCCCATGCTGAAGGAGTGCCTTCTGGTGGCGGCGCTGAGCACTTCCGGCAATCTTGGCATCGCCGATCAGCACATCCCCGCGCGAACGCCGCTCGAAGCACAAAAATGGCTCCACTTGGTCGCGCGGCTGGATTGTTGCCACGCACAACGACGCGCTGATGCCAAAGCCCGCCAGTTCGTCAACCAGTGTCGTGTGAAACGCGTCGTACAGCGAAAACGGATCCACCTTGCCGCGATGGGGAACGTGACACGTAAAGCTGTAGGTCAACTCCCGGTCGTGAACAATGGCCCCGCCGCCGGTCGACCTTCGCAC
>JADHUC010000415.1 GCA_016784735.1 Pirellulaceae bacterium
GGGTGCGACATTCATGGTCCGTTCCTTGGCCCCGATGGCTACCTGTATTGGACCGACGGACGGCATGGGCACGAGATTCAACGCCCCGAAGGAGACACGCTCAAGGGGTTCGCTGCCCGGATCTTCCGCTGCAGAACCGACGGCACGCGAATTGAACGGATCGCCGGAGGCGGCTTTGACAATCCTGTCGAACTCATTTTCACGCCCGAAGGATCGATCATTGGCACAATGGACCAAGGGTCGGGGGACCAAATCCTGCACTTCGTCGAAGGCGGCGTCTATCCGCGTATGGATCAACCGTGCGTCAGCGAATTGGTCCACACCGGTCCGCCGTTGGGCTCGGTCAGCTCGTTCTCGGCCGCGTTGCCGGTCGCTTTGTGCGGCATGGAGCTGATCCGCTCCGCCCATTTCGGCTCCGAGTATCAAGGTTTGGCGCTGACGACTCAATTCAACGTGCATAGGATTCAACAGCACACCCTGACGCCGGACGGCGCCACATTTCGCGGGACGGACGAAGATTTCGTGCTCACCTTCGATCCCGACGTGCATCCGACCGATGTGTTCGAAGACGCTGACGGCAGTCTGCTGATGGTCGATATGGGAGGCTGGTACAACTACGGATGCCCGACGTCGAAGATCGCCAAGCCGGAGATCAAAGGCTGCATCTACCGCATTCGCCGCGAAGGAGCGCCCAAACTCGACGATCCCTGGGGCAAGGCTCTGGAATGGGCATCCCTGTCACCGGCACACTTGGCGGAGCTGCTTGACGATCCTCGTGTCAAGGTTCGTGACAAGGCGATTCATCAATTGGCGAAGCGCGGACCGGCGGCTGTGCAGTCACTGAATGAGGTCGTCCAGGCGGACGGTCGCTCGCTTGAAGCTCGGCGAAACGCACTGTGGGCACTGACACGGATCGAGTATCCCGACGCGCGTGCTGCCGTGCGAGCCGCCCTTGCCCAGAAAGAGGCCAGTTTGCGTCACGTCGCCCTGCACTGCGTGGCGTTGGAGCGCGATGCCGAGGCCACGTCGGCCCTGACACCCATCGTCGTGACGGACGAGCCTGCGTTGCGGCTGAAAGCAGCCGAAGCGTTGGGGCGCATCGGCCACGCGGACACGGTGCCGCCGCTGTTGGAAAGTCTGCGTCTAGGAGTCACGGATCGGTTCCTGGAACACTCGCTGATTTACGCACTGGTTCAGATTGGCGACCGAGCTTCTACGCTTGCCGCACTGACCGATTCGAACCCCAACGTTCGTCGAGCCGGACTGATTGCCCTCGATCAGATGAAAGGCGGCGAGTTGACTCGCGAACTCGTCGTTCCGTTGCTCGACACCGACGATCCGGAGTTGCAGCAGGCGACACTGGAAGTGATCAGCGGGCACGAAGGCTGGTCAGGGGAAATCGTCGGTCTGATCAACGAGTGGATTGCCGGTGAACGGCTGTCGGAAGAGCAGAGAAGATCCTTGACGGGAGTGCTGATTGCTTTTTGCGCGGAAGAGAACATTCAGACCCTCGTGGCTCAGGCGATGGCGAACTCTCAAACGGCGATTGACACGCGACTGTTGCTGCTGCAAGCCATGGCACGATGCCGGTTGGACAGTTTGCCCCAGCGATGGCTGGACAGCATGGCTGACGCGCTGGCGCATCCAGATGCACGTGTGCGGAGCGAGGTGGTAGCGACGATCAAGTCGCGCGACCTGGAAGGTTTCGACAAACGCCTGGCCGAATTAAGCGAAGACGCCACAATGCCGGTCGAATTGCGGATTGCGGCATTGGAGTGCATTGCGCCAAGGCAGAACGGGATGCCTGAAAAATCGTTTGTCCTGCTGACCAGCCATTTGACCGAGGATACCGAGCCGTTGGTTGCGGCATCGGCGGCCCGAGCTCTTGGCGCCAGCAGATTGACCGATCCGCAGTTGACCGAGTTGGCGGGCTCGCTCGCGGATGCCGGCCCACTTGCTGTGCCACTTTTGACTGCCACCTATCAGAAATCGCGTTCCGCCAAGGTCGGCATGGCGTTGGTCGAGGCTTTGAAGCGGTCGCCGGGAACCGATGCCCTGACCGCCGAAGACATGAGGACGCTACTGAAGAACTTCCCTTCTGAGGTGCATTCGGCTGCCAAACCACTGGTCGACAAGTTGGTGGCACGGCAGGAAGAACAAGCGGCGCACTTGACCCGTGTCAAGCTGCGGCTGCTTAGGACCAAAGGCGATCCCGACCGGGGCCGAAAGGTCTTTTTCTCCAAGAAAGCCGCTTGCGCCAGTTGCCACCGTATGGAAAACCAAGGCGGGGCCGTTGGACCCGACTTGTCGCAGATTGGACGACTCCGCACCTCGCAAGATTTGGTCGAGGCCGTGGTTTTCCCAAGCTCGACCATCACCCTGGGTTACCGGTCCTACGCGATCGTCACTGACAAAGGTCGGATCCACACCGGGATCATCGTGCGTGAAACTTCCGACGCGATCTATATGCGGACCGCCGAGTTGGCCGAGATACGCCTGTCCCGTCGATCCGTTGACGAGATGGGCGAATCCAGTGTGTCGATTATGCCTGACGGGCTGGAAAAGACGATGTCCGCGCAGGAGCTGAGCGATATGCTCGAGTTTCTTTTCAATTGCCGATGACGCAGATCGGCGGCCGAATCCGCGCCGAACAGGGAGACCTCAACATGACCACTCGACTACTCTCCCGCCGCCAGTTTGTAGCGTCCGCGGCGGCGACTGGAGTCGCGACACTGGGATTCTGTCGACGTGCAACGAGTGCCGACGAGACCCGACGCAAGATCAAGTACATCGACATCCACACTCATATCGGGGCGTTTTACTACGGGCGCGAGTTGACAGCCGATATGCTTGTCCGCTGGATGGACCAGCACGATGTCGAACGGGCGGTCATTTTGCCGTTGATCTCGCCCGAGGCGGCGCCGATCCCACAAACGACACAAGCAGCAATCGCGGCGCACAAAGCTCACCCCACTCGGCTGATCCCGTTCTGCATTGTGGATCCTCGAGCGACCACCACGAACCCGAAACGGTACGGGCATGTGGCTGGAGTGAAAGGATTGATACAAATACTCGAGCGGTACAAGGAAGCGGGCTGCAAGGGTGTGGGCGAGCACAAGACGGGTCTGTTCTTCGATGCGCCCCAGAACATGTACCTTTACGAGGCGTCCAACGCCGTGGGACTGCCGATCCTGTTTCATCTGGACGACATCCGCAACATCGACACGCCGGGCCTGCCGCGTCTCGAGAACGCCCTGAAGACTTTCCCGAAGCTCCCGCTCATTGGACATGCGGCCGGTTTTTGGGCTTCCATATCCGGCGATGCAACTTTCGAGAGTTTTGGACGCTATCCAAAGATCCCTTCAACGGTAGCGCCGGGTGGCGCCCTTGACCGATTGATGGAGACATACTCAAACCTCTACGGAGACCTCTCGGCCCCGGGCGGCGAGAAGGCCATCGCGAGAGACCCGACGTTTGGGCGGGAATTCATCATTCGACGATCCGATCAGTTATTGTTCGGAACTGATATTCTCATGCCGGACCAAAAGATCGCACAGTTTGAACTGCTGGACTCGCTCGATCTGCCCGAGGACGTTCAGTACAAGATCTACCGAGGCAATGCGATCCGCTTGTTGCAGCTCGACGAACTCGATTGAACCGGTCGGCCGCCTGCTATTCGTTGGGACGGCAGTGCCGCGGGGTCAATCCTTCAATGGATGCAATTCAAATCTGCGGTAGTAGATCTCACTGCCTTCATTCTGCAGCAGGATCTTACCCGACGTGGGCCATGCGTTGATCGCTTCGTTCACCGTAACGCCGTTGATCTTGACGGTCACGCGATCACCGTTGCAGATGCATTCCACCTTGGTCCATTGGCCCAACGGGCTGGCCACGTCGTCCTTGCCGCGAGTGTCAAGTTTCTCTTTGAAAAACGGTTCGTGCTTCGACCACCAGAATTGCCTGCCGCTGTACTTGACCTTGTTTCCACCCTTCTTCCATCGCGTCTTTCCATCAGCGGCGATGGTGGTTTCGCAGGTGATGTCGATGGGTATCACCTCGCCGTCTTCGTCCTTGCCCCGGATCACGATCAGATCCCCTTCGCAGCCCTGGGCCAATTGGCACTCCAACGACGCCATCCAGGTTCCGCTTCTGTGCGAGCCATCGGGGCCAGTGCCATGCAGCAGCACGCCGGCATTGCGGACGTACCCTGAGCCGTCCACCCTGTCACCCCACCTGTACTCGACGATCAAGTGATAATCTCGATACGCCATCTCGGTGGCCACATAACCCCGGCCCTCGCCGGAGACGTGGATCATGCCATCGTGGATCGAAAACGCCCGCTCCGGATCGTTTCGTCCGCTCTCTTTCAACCAGGTATACAGGCCCGCCAGATCCTTTCCGTTGAACAGCTTGATGACTTCATTGCGGGGTGAGATCGGTTCCTGTTTCAGTCGTTCCGCGGCAGTCGCAGAGCAGGTGACGAGGCACACAAGCGCGACGGTCTTCGGGTGAAAGTGAGTTCTCATAGTTCAACCCTCGCTGTGATGATTTGGTCCCTGTCGCCCGCGCAACTTACACATACAGTTGGCCGAGGTCAACTGTATGCAGTTCCGTGGCGGGTAGCTTGCCAGTTGCGGTTTCAGTTTGCCACAATAGTAGCGCGGTCCCCAGCAATCCAACACTCTTTTCAGAGGCGAGCCATGTCCACAATCGAATCCACCAGCCGACCGGGCGTTGATCGGCGAACGTTATTGAAGACCGGTGTTGCCGTGATCTCTGGCGCAGCGCTGGGTAGGTTTGTCTCGGCATCGGCGGCGGCTGCCAAGCGAGGAAAGCCCACCGAGTTCCAGATCGCTTGTATGACGTTGCCTTACGGGCAGTTTTCACTCCAGCGCGCGCTCACCGGTATCAAAGCGGCAGGCTACGAGTATGTTGCTTGGGGCACTCGTCATGTTGAAACGCCGGGCGGTCCGCGAGTACCGTTGTTGCCCGCGGACGCCCCACCCGCGCGGGCCAAGGAATTAGGCAAGAGATGCCGTGACATGGGCCTGGGACCGCTGATGATGTTTTCGACCGTCTATCCCGAAGCGACGGACGGGCTGGAGATCTTGACCAACCGCGTCAAACAGGCTGCCGCAGCCGGCATCCCCCAGGTGTTGACCTTCGGTCATACCGAGGGAGGAAACGCCATGCTGTGGATCGAGCGATTCAAGAAACTCGCTCCCATCGCGCGGGATCACGGCGTGATGATCGTGGTCAAACAGCACGGCGGATCGACCGGCACAGGCGAGGCGTGCGCCAAAATCACCCGAGAAGTCGACGACCCGGCCGTCATGGTCAACTTCGACGCCGGCAACGTAATGGACTACCTGAATCTGGACCCAATCCCCGACATCCGCAAATGTGCCGACGTGGTGCGCAGTTTCTGCATCAAAGACCATCGCAACTGGCCGAAGGATCAAGACTGTGGCCCGGGCTTCGGCGAAATCGACCACTACAGGCTGCTCGATCCGGTAGCGTTCACCGGCTTGAAGATGCCCTTATGCTGCGAAAACACCTTCGCGCCGCTGCTTGCACGCCCCGACAAACCGGAAGGCGTCGACGACCTAGCCTTACGCGCCCGGCTGTTCCTGGAAACCGTCATCGCAGGACTGCAGGCGTAATGCTGGAATGGTAGCATGGTAGGTTATGCTTCAGCATAACGCACCGCGAACAACTGCCACGAATGGAAGAGGGGTGAAGAAGATCGGTGCGCGTCCTGATGCGATACGTTGTGCGATATGCTGAAGCATAGCCTACGTGCGTCCAACGCTATCGAACCGTGAGGGCTGACATGCCGGACTTTCGTAGATACTTCGTTCCCGGCGGGACCTACTTCTTCACTTTGGTGACGGCCGAGCGAAAGCCTGTCTTTCGTCATGAGAGGGCTCGCACACTCTTGGGCAAAACCATGCGTGAGGAGCGCGAACGCGCGCCTTTCAAGACAGTCGCAATCGTCCTTTTGCCCGATCACCTGCACGTCATCTGGACTCTGCCACCTGGAGACGATGACTACCCGCGTCGCTGGCAAGCCATCAAGGCCAAATTCACGTCAGAGTGGCTGTCGCCGGGAGGCGAAGAGGCGCGAGTAGCACCGGGCTACCAACGGCAGCGGCGTCGAGGAGTATGGCAACCTCGCTTCATGGAGCACACGATTCGGGACGAACAGGATCTGCATCATCACGTGGACTACATCCACTACAATCCAGTGAGACATGGCTACGTCCGTTGTCCCAAGGACTGGCCGTGGTCGTCGTTTCTGCGTTACGTCAACAGTGGTGACTACCCGAGGGACTGGGGCTGCTCGCTGGAGCGGCCGCCTGATTTCGGTGGAATTGACGAGGAATTGCTTGAATGAGGGGCGGCGGAGTTCACCGGTAAGATATGCTAAAGCATAACCTACTGCGATGGCGATACGCTCGCAGTGCGCAATGCGTAGGTTATGCTTCAGCATAACGAGCCAACAAACCGCCTACCAATACGGCGCCGATTAATACGGCTTGTACGTCCCGGGCATCGCCACCGCGTGCTCGTAGCTGCCGTTGTCGTCGGGTAGAACTGGTGGATCGGCGTCCCAGGCCAAGTTTTCGGGCAATAGGCTCGGCCCCTTCTCGGCCGCTTCGTCCCACTTGATGATTCGTCCGGAGTAGGTGGCCATGTAGCCCAGGACCGCCGTAAAGCTGCTGTTGGCGCCGTACCAGCCTTCGTTGTGAGGCGTATCTTCGCGGATGGCGTTGGCCAGGTCGACGTGCTCTTGATCCGTCATCACCACGCTGGGGCCGTCGTACTCCCAAGCATGCTCGCCGAAGATCTTGCCCGTCAGATTCGAGTAGCCTCCGGCGCCTTCTGCAAACTGCGCCGAGTTGTTCCAGCACTGGCGGATGTGGCGATTCTGGCTGAACAGTCTCAGCCCGTCGGGGAACGTGTACTCGACGAACTGATGGTCATAGATCTGCCCCACGGAGCCGAGACTGTGGCCCAGTGATTGGGCCCATTTGTCGTTGCGGACCTGGCGGCCGCCCATGCCGTTGGCTTCGACCGGATGTTGGTCTCCATTGGCCCACAGGACCATGTCCAGGTGATGGACATGCTGTTCGGCGATCTGGTCGCCCGAAAGCCAGACGAAGTAGTACCAGTTGTTTACCTGGTATTCCATCTCCGTAGGCTTTCTCCCTAAGCGTTCGGCGAGCGCCTCGCGCGAGCGCACCCAAACGCCGCTTCCGTTTCGGTATGCCCGCAATTGCGTGACCTTTCCAATCGCACCGTCGTGGAGCCGTTTCATCGTCTCGATCTGTTTGGGATCGTGGCGGAGTTGCAGGCCGACTACCACCTTTCGGTTCGTCTCGTCGGCCAGCTTGTTGGCTGCCATCACGGTGCGGTAGCCGCCGGCATCGACACACACCGGCTTTTCCATGAACACGTGTTTGCCGGCCTCGACCGCCGCCTTGTACTGCATGGGCCGAAAGCCGGGCGGAGTGGTCAGCAGCACTACGTCCACGTCGGACGCGATCGCCTGTTTGTAGGCGTCGAGACCCACGAACACGCGATCATCGGGCACGTCCACCCGGTCGCCGTACTTCGGCTTCAACCGTTCCAGAGTGTCTCGTGCATGGTCCTCGAAGGCATCGGCGACGACGGTCAGCTTGGTGCCCTCCGGCACGTTCAGGCAATTGGCTGCGGCACCGTTGCCACGTCCTCCGCATCCGATCAAAGCGACCTTCAGCATATCGCTGCCCGCAGCATGCGCGCTGCGACCGATCGCAAGGCTCCCAACAGCCGCGCCGGACAATGCGGCGGCAGAAGTCGTCAGGAACTCGCGACGTGAAGACCTATCGCTCGTGGCCCGTTTTGCTGAGTCTGACATGATGGCCCCTTTCTGGGAGAGGTTACTTGGCACTTTGTTCATCCTTCACGGACCGCCGGCTGTTGATTTAGCGCCGGTTATTCTACCCGTGGAAAACGCGAACCAAAAGCAATTTCCGCCGCCATCGCCTTCAGTCTACCCGCTTGGGAAACGGGAAGTTGGGTTGATGCTTTGATTTGCCGCCGCGCCACAAGTCGTACTTCCGATCTGCGTAACGGTCGAAGAACTTGTGGAGCCGCTCGCATAGTCCTTGCTGCGTCTGTGCGTGTGCCGCCTGGTCGGCCAGGTTGTTTCGCTCGCCCGGGTCGTTTTTCAAGTCGTAGAGTTCTCGTGGCAATTCCTCTCCCTGGCGTTCGATATATTTCCATTCGGCCGTGCGAATTGATCGGACGTTCAGGAAGTCATAGAAGACGGTGTTGTCCCACTGGCCAGGCTCTTCGCCCCGCACGAGGGACGCGAAGTCGCGCCCGGGCGATTCGGGTTTCGGAGCGATTCGGTCCTTCAAGCCCAAGTAGGACAGGAGCGTAACCATCAAGTCGTAATTCGAGGTCAGGATATCGGAACTACGTCCAAGGGGAATGGCTTGCGGGTGGCGCCAGATTAACGGAATGTGCATGGTCCAATCGAATCCGGTTTTCGGCGCCGTATGCCAGCCCATGCCCCAGAAACCGCCGTGCCCGCAGGCAAAGCCTTGGTCGGCGGTGAAGATCACGAGCGTGTTGTCGTCGAGTTCGTTTTTCCGGATCGCTTCGAGGATTTCGCCCACGCCGTCGTCGATTCCGCTGACCTCCGCGGCATAGGCCCGGTACGCGTCGACGTTGCCGACCTGCTGGCGGTCCATTTTCAGCCAGGGATGAACGGGTTCGCGCGGAAAGGCGTTCATCGGCTGCTGCGAGTAGTGGTCCACGTGGCGGTTCTGTGCCGACCGTGCCCCGTGGCCGTACGGGCCGTTGTATGCCAGGAACAAGAAGAACGGTTGCTCTTTGTTCTGCTCGATGAACTCGATTCCGCGCCGAGTCCAATACTCGGTCGCGTAGCCAGTCACTTTCGTGACCTGGCCGTCCTCGATCACCGGCGTGTGGTAAAGGCTGCTTGTTCCGCCGTGCGGCTTGGTCACCCAGAAACCAAACCCTTCCTGGGGCCGCATGTTGTCACCCAAGTGCCACTTGCCGCTGAGGCCGCAGGCATAGCCCGCTTCGGCAAGGATCTCCGGCAGTGACCGAAATTCCTCGATCGTGCTGTGCGCGTTCGGTCCAATCTGCCATCCTCCGGCGCGAAGGAAATCGTGTACGCCGTGCTGCGAAGGGATCAGGCCGGTCAACAACGTGGCCCGCGTCGGAGAGCACACGGCATTGGAGCTATAGCAACGAGTGAACCGAATGCCCTCGCCGGCCATACGGTCGATATTGGGCGTGCGGACGTCAGTGTTCCCGTAGCAGCCCAGCGACCATGCGCCGTGGTTGTCGGTTACGATCAGGACGACGTTGGGGCGACGCGGTGTTGCTGGATCTGCCGAAGCGGTAACCGCACCGACGGCGAGTATCCAGCCTGCGGCTGCCAGACAACTCACGCGAATCAGCAGACTGCTCGGACGGGCCATTCGTTTCATCATCGCTGTCTCCTGTGAATCCAGATTCTTTTCTCATGATTTTACGCGACAATCATTTTGCCGGAACAAGAACAGGCAAGATCATGTTAAGGCAAAATCATAATGCATCAAAGTGGTTGACAACTAATGTACGGTGCAGCCGGATTACGGCAGTACCAGGTCCCAGACTGGAGCATGCGGACCGCATCGGCATAGAATATCTTCCAGCAGTAACTTCGCTTCGACGGCCTCGGCGGGCCATCGTACTGTATTTTGCCACTGACTGGAATGAAGCTAGTGTGATACTTGCACTCCCATTCCGTGTGGTTTAGGCTCCGAAAATCCAGCATGCGTCCCGTGGTGATGGACGGTATCGACATCATCGAATAACCGAATTGACGAAAGGTGCTATGTCATGACTCGAATCTGCCTTCGACTGTTCACGATCGTGTTGGTTGGCGCGCTAGCCGCGCCGTTGGCTGCCCAAGAGGCTTCCACGGAACCGATCCCCAATCGTCCGAAAGTACCCGGCCTGTTGCGGCTCAACCTCCTTGAGCGCAAGGAGACGGCACCGGACACCAAAGAGTTCAAGGTCGTCGAGCGAACCGTCGAGTGGGAGGTTTCCCAGACGGCCGTCATTATCATCGACATGTGGAACGGCCACTACTGCCGATCGGCCGCGCAACGTGTGGGCGTGATGGCGCCGCACATGAACCGCGTCGTGACCGCTGCACGCAATCACGGCGTGATGATCATTCACGCGCCCAGCGGCACGGTGAACATGTATGCCGACACACAATACCGCAAACGCATGCAACAGGCACCGGCGGCCAAGGGCCCCGAGGGCTGGGCCTTTGGCAAGTGGTGCGACCTGGATCCGTCTTGCGAGCCGCCGATGCCGGTAGATACCACGAAGTGCGCCAGCGACGACCCCATTGTCTACACGGCCGTCAGGCAGTTCAGCAAGCAACATCCCGGCATCGACATCATCGGCTACGACGGCATCAGCGACAGTGGACAGGAGATCTTCAACTTCTGCGAAGCCCACGGCATCACGAACATCGTCATCATGGGCGTACATACCAACATGTGCGTACTAGGCCGGCCTTTCGGCATTCGCGCGATGGTGCGACTGGGCCGAAACGTGGTGCTGGCACGTGACCTGACCGACGCCATGTACGACCCGCGCCAACCGCCCCACGTGAGCCACACGCGCGGCACGGAGTTAGTGATCGAGCACATCGAGAAATACTGGTGCCCGTCGATCCGGTCGGATGACTTGTTGCAGGTCGTTTCGGGTTCGGCGGGGCCCTGAGATTCGGGCCGAGAGAGACTGCTAACGGGACTGGTTATAGATTGGTGGTTATAGATGAAAGACGTGTTCCATTCCCTTCTCCAGTTCGCCTCTTCATTTAGCCTGTTCAGGCGAATTTGTGGGCGAATTCTAGCTGTGGTAGGCTGCCAAGGTTGTGATATAGTGCGGTTTCGTAGGCTGTTTGAGTTCGAAAACCATAGGATCTTCTGGTGATCAGTTTTAACTTGTTATTGAA
>JADHUC010000416.1 GCA_016784735.1 Pirellulaceae bacterium
CACTATATCAAGATAAACAAAGCACTACAAGACACTATTTGATATTATCGAGATATATTAGTGGCTACACTGAAGGCCCCAAGAAACAGCAACTCGTTACCGTCAAACAAGTTACGAAAAACTTCGTTTGGAAGATTCGCTGGAGAAGATACCCGCTTCCGCTGGTTCTGTACGCGACAAATCTCCCGGACAGACGGATCGGTCGAACGGATGTCCTTCCAGGGCCGCCCGCTCTACTACCGAGATTTTCCAATCGTTATCCAGTGAGGCCCATCAACAATGGAAGATCCTGCCGCCCGCCTCGTGAAACGGCTAATCAGTCTTTGCTTCGCCCTTGTCGCATTGCCAGCATTGGCGGCAGCACCCTTTGACGATGGGTTTGCGAGCGGGAACGCTGGCGACTATATCGAAGGCGGGTTTCCGCCCGATCAGATCCGGATCGCCCCGCTCGACGGCGTCAACGCACTCTTCATCGCGGATACGCACCTGCGTTTCAGAACCGTCGTCGTGACGCCGAAGACGAAATACACGTTGAGCTTCGACGGTTCTTTCACCGGAGACGTCGAATCCATTGAAGAGAACCCGCGGTTCGCCGTGTTTACCCAACCATGGCAGAAAAGTCGCGTGCTGCCGTCACGAGAGATTCAGTTTCTCGATGCCGCGGGAAAGCCTACTGGGCGGGCCCCAGTATTCAGCATGCCCTTCCGCGAGAAACGTAGCTATACGGACGTGTTTTACACTCCGCCCGATGCAGTTACCCTGCGTCTGAACATCGCGTCTGGAGACGGCGTCACTTTCGCGATGCGGAATCTGTCACTCGAAACAACGACGGACGAAGATGCCATCAACGTCAACCCCACGTTCCAGCTTGGGCCGTTCAACTATTCGGGCTGGAAGAACATTTCTGCTGGTGGGAAGATCATCGAAATGGGCGGCAAGACCGTCTTCGACACGAAGTACGGTTCCCGAGGCACGACCTTCCCGCTGCCCGGTCCGGGAACTTATGCACTGTCGGCGAAGGCGACGGGCAACGGGTACAACTCGTGTATCAAGGTCGATGTTTTCGACGCCGAGGGGAAAAAGCTCATGACGGCCGTCCTCCGGCGTTACGACCAGACGAACTACTTCGTGCCGCCGAAGGAAGCGGTTTCAGCTTCTTTTCTGGTGTACAGTTGCATGCTCGAAGAGGTCCGGCTTGTCCGCGTCGGAGACGAGAATGCGATCGACACGTTTTTGAAGAAATGATGGGGATAGGCCAATAGGGCACAATCAGCCGTCGCCCGGTGCCCCTCATGCGTTAGTCTTCCATCCGTTGGGAAATCCAATGGCTGTATTGCGTCTTGGGAGCTTTGACGACGTGTAGCAGCAGGTCGAGAGCCTTGTCGGCGCCAGCTTCGTCGCCGCAGACGAGCACTAATGATTCCGTTTGCGCCTCGACCGGCGAATTCGGCTTCTGGGAGGAGGGCTTCGTGACGAATCGTATCACATAGCTTCCTTTGACCGGATACTTCGGGCTGAGATCTGCGAGGTCGGGGTGCGCAGCCAGCGGCGCGAAGGCCTGCTTGAGCTCCGGCAGGGTACCGCAGAAGAAGATCGGGAACGGATCTTCGTGAACGCTCTGCGAACGATCCGGGATGGCGACCGCCAGCGGGTCCGCGGCCGCATGGAGGAACTGCTCGGCCTTGCCGGCGAAGCGCAGATCGGCCGGGATTCGATGTACCGGCTTGCCGTCTCGGATCAGCCGGTGGTTGCCCAACATCACATTGGCTTTCTGGACGGGTACTCGGTCGGCCAACTCGTCGATCAGAGCCAAGAGCCGCTGCTTGGCTTGCCGGAAGGTGGCGATGTCCTTTGGTGTTAACATCGTGGTTAGGGTGCCTAAGCGGGAAGGGGTATCGCCGAAGCGGATCAGAGAGTCCTCTTGCTCGCCCACGATCTGTTGCAGACGTTCCTGATAGCTCTGACGAGTCGGTTCGTCCGGCAGCACGCGGATCATGGCGCGTGCCAGCAGCAGGAAGTTCCCGTCGTCCAGGCCGTCCCGCGCTCCTTCCCAGGCTGCCGAGGATAGGGGACCATCCTTGCCCGGATAGATCACCGCTTCTGATTGCCGCCAGCGGTAGTAGACCTGGATCCAGCACGCATCGAGATCGAAGTAGGCAGGGTTCAGACCGCATTGGCCTCTCATCTGCTCATAAGTCTGCCAGTGGCAGGCCGAAGAATGGTAAGTGGTGACCCAATGCTCCGGGCGGATGATGTTCTCGCTACGGCGCCGGTCCAGGGTCGGCTTGTGGAGGGTACCGATGATCCAGAACTTCATGAACGGGGCCACCAGGTTCATCAACTGATCATCGTACAGAGTGGCGGCTGATTGAGTGACACCGGGCTCGATTCCCATCTGGATAGAGCGGTACGCATGCTGGACCCACCACCCCAACTTTTCGCTCGGGATTTCATCGTCAATGCTGCCCATCACTCTCGTGATTCCTCGGTCCCGGAGATACCGCGACAGCTCGCGGAGATACCATTCCTGAATCACAAGATGACGCACGTCTCCCGGCGGGAACGTTTGGCCGTAGACGAGCTTCGTGAGCTGTGCGTGGCTCTGAAGGAACCCATCCCCGCATCCGCCCATGGGCCAACGGACGTGAGTGGTGCCGTGCTCCAAGAGCCGTTCGACGAGCCAGTCCCAATAGGAGAAGTCCAAAGCTGGCAGCTCGGTCTGACGGAAGCGAGCGGGATCCCCCTTGATCGCGTCGGGCAGGGACAGCCCCGTCTCCCGGTCGCGAACGAACCGGTAGTAGTAGTGCGAGCTGGGAGAGTTGGTTCCGATCAGCGTCTGTCCGCGAACTTGGTGCTGCGCCATGTCATCGAGGTAGTTCCGGGCCTTCAGCTCAGACCAACGCCACTCGTACCCTTTCTTCTCCGCGCACAGGTAGTTGGCGACGTTGTTCACATCGAAGACCAGGTAGGGCTGCTCCGGAAACCGGATGGGATGAACCTCGACGCCGACCGCCACGGTGGCGGCAGGGGCTTTCTCGGGTTCGAAGGTGATCGCCGCTTCGTACTGGCCGGGCGGCAGGTCGTCTGCCTTCAATCGGAAATAGAGAACGCGATCTTCGCCGGGCTTCACGATGAAGGAGTTGCCAGGGAGCAACTTGTAGCCGTAGCGCACCTGTTGCCAAATCGTCTCAGGCACCTTCTCTGGCACGAACGTCTCCAACGCAAGCCCCGCGGGTTGCTTCACCGATAGTTTCACCGGCCCTTCGAGCGATAGCGAATGGAAGTGAAGCGGGAAGCTCTCGGGCTCCCGTTGAGCCAGGTGGAGGGCCAGGTTCCGAATGTGCCGGCCTCGATGTTCGCCCGACTCCTCGAAGACCATGAAGCCGCGCTCTTTGTCCTCAGCCCCTGGTTGGATTTCGTACTTGACTTCCCTCTCCCATCCCTCGATAGGCCGCTGCACAACGGGCGGGCCGAGCCAGCGTACGGGGCGAGTGTACGTGGCCAGCAACTTCTCGTCTCCGTCCCTGGGAAACGGCTTCTCGACGATGATTGGCGTCGGAAGCTGCGCCGAGCGGAGCTTTAGCAGCAGGATGGCGTAGTCTGGCGAGGCCCCCAGCTTCGCGGCAAAGGAGTGCTGGATCACGCGGTCCAGAGTATCCAGCTCAAGCTTCGCGGCAGGAAGATCCGCGATCTTCTTCCGTTCAGGATCGAGAATCTCGCCCGACACGATCAGATCGGGCATGGGCGCCCATGTGCCCACCAGCGAAAGTTCCACTTTCAGTTCATGGTCCTGAAGTCCGCCCTCGATCTGAGCCGCGAAGTTCCGATGCGAGTAGTCCACCGCGGCCAAGCCGTGGCAAAGAAGCCAATAGTAACGGGCCTCATACTGGTGCCCCGGCTCCAGGCTCCGGAACATGAACTCATACGTCGGCGCGACTTTGCTCCCCAGCCACGTATAGAGGCGAGCCAACGTATCGCCTTCGAAGGAATTGGCCACCACGACCTGATCCTCCGGATGGACCATGGCACACCACGGATCGGCTTGGTCATCCGTCCTGGGCATTCCGAATTGACGCTTGAGTCCGGCAACCCGTGAGTAGCAGTGGAGTTCCTTCCCTGAGATCTCCGCCCCGCCGGGCCGCACCACGTTCCGGAGCAGCAGTCGATGTGGCGACTGGCCGTGGTTCTCGAAATGGTAATCGACCTGAACGACCGGCCGGTCATGGAAGAAACGCACGGTCTTCTCGTAGACCACGGTGTCGGGCAGGCGGAGCCGAACGGCAGCTTCCTGCGGCCCTCTGACGATCCACTCAAACTCGTAGGGGGTGGTCGGTCTCGACCCGTGGTCGTCGAGCAGCCCGCCATAGTCCTCCGCGTGGACGAGGTCTCGCTTCGCGGTCTTATCGAACCACGCCATGACGCGGCCGCCGCACGCCGGAACCAGCAATGCCCGGAAGTAATGATTCTCGATCTCGAACGCGGACACCGTCTGGTCATCGCACGAGTAGGTGCGGTCCCGGACGCTCAATGTGTCGGCGGCCAAGCCGGTTGTCTGAAGGGCCAAGCCCGCGAGCCAGACCCACAAACGCACGCGTCCGGAGTGAGCTGCAGTATGTGCTCTCGTCTTCATGCCTTTTTTCGTTTCTCGAAGAGCGTTCTAGACTACGATTCCTCCTCGACGCGCTCAATCGAGAACGTCGTTGTCCCACCGCCGGTGAATTCGCACGGATCCAGACAATGGACGTATGCCTTGCCGTCGTGTTCGCTCTTATGGGCCAAACCCATTTGGTTCGGCGGCACTCCCTTCGCGATCGCGACATGATACGGAAGGATGGAAGCCAGGGAGTGCATGCACGCGGCAGTCGTTTCCTGAAGGTTGAACTTGTACCCATCGTCCAAGACGATCTTATCGCCGACCTTGTATGCGGGACAGCGTCCGCGAATGTCGACCACGGTAATGACCAATTTCACCCTGCGTCTCCTTCTTTCCCGAGGTTTCTCCATGACTTGCGCGGCTCGGGCTCCAGCATCCAAGCCGACAGTGCGACCGAGCAGCGCTGCACCGGCGACGACCTTCGCGGACTTCTTGCAGAGTTCGCGGCGAGAAATACCCTGACCAAGGCGTTGAGGATTCATGGCAGCCCTTAAACGGTTCGGTGGCCTTCACTGTAGTTCCCGCGCACGGAAGAATCAATGGACTCACAAATCCTTGAAAATAGCACGTGAATGAGACACAGTCGGAGGCAGGTACTTGCTGCCCTGTGCGAAACGCCTGTCGTCTCCGCAACCGAGCGAATTTCTGCAGGCGTCGGTCGAAGCGATTGTGTCACGAAGCTCGGGAACCTGGAAGACCGTCACGCCTTGCAGGTGCCTCCTGCGAGGGGCCTGGTGCTTGCAGACTACCTGCTCGGGGAGTAAACTCGTTGTTGTCGTTTGAGTTTGGTGCCCCGCGTACTTGAAGGAGGACTCTACTCATGCCTGGACGGTCAAATCGACTGAGCATCGCCCTCACGGCTGCTGTGGTCATGTTGGCGGCGACTTGTGCCCATGCCGAGAGTTTCACGCTGGAACTCAAACGGTTGGCGACGTCGCCGAGTTCACCGGAGGAAAGCGTCTTTCGGTCGACGTATCCGCAGAGTTTCTATATGCGCTCGGGAATGGGCACGTACAGCCAGCCGGGTGGCGAAGTTCCCAACTTCTCGACAGTAATCAAGAAAGAGCCGTCGAAATACCAGACGGACAAGCCGTTCCGCGGCGTGGCCAAGTTGGGGTCGCAGCACTTCGGATTCGTGTTGGACACGGCTGCCAAAGAGAAAGACAAGAGCGACAAGGACAAAGAGGAGAAAGAAAAGCCTTCTGGCAAGAAACGGGAATTCGAGATAGTGCGATACAATCGCCTGCTGTTCGACCTCAATCACAACGGGGACCTGACGGACGACGAGGTGATTGCGGCCAAGGAGCCTCGTGGCACCAGCCGACAATCGAACTATGCAAATTACGCGTTTCCCCGAGTGGACTTGACGATCGAAACCGACGGCGTGGAGATGGAGTATGCCTTCAACTTCAGCGTGTACTCCTACGGATCGACCAGCTATTCGTACGCTTCAGCGTCGCTGAACGCCGCCGCCTATCGCGATGGTCAGGTCACGCTGGACGGCGAGAAGAAGCGGATCGTGCTGGTGGACTACAACAGCAACGGGCGATTCGATGACGGATGGAGCATCGACCCACGCACGCATTACTCGGGCGGCGGAGTGTACCCCAAGAAGGGCGACATGATTTTTGTTGCCCCGGACGCGAATGTCACGTCAGGCTCCTCCCCGACTACGAACGACAGCCAGCAGTACTTGAGCAAGCTCGTGAACGTCGAAGGGAGTCTCTTTGACATCAAGGTTTCCCCCGCGGGCGACAAGTTGACCCTTACACCGTCGTCGATCCCGGTGGGCCAAGTCACCAACCCAAACAAGGGCTATCGGGCAGTCGTTTACAGCGACATCGGGCTCATTAAAATCAGCGGAGATGATTCGGGGAAGGCAACATTGCCTGAGGGCAAGTGGAAGCTGGCGTCTTACACAATCGACCGCACGGGGTTCGTTGAGGAGAAGAAGGAGAAGGAGAAGGAAGAGGAGGCGACATCGCTGTTGGACACGCTTTCGGCGGCTCTCACCCAGAATCAACGTGCTTCGCGGCCACGGAGTACACGTATCTCTGCCTACGGCACCGACAGCTACGTCGCGGTCAAGGTTCGCGGCGGCGAGACGGTCGAGTTTCCATTTGGGCCACCCTACACGCCGAAGGTCACCGTTTCGCACGGAGCTGGATCGTCAACCGCTTCCCTCGGAATGTCGCTGATCGGGTCGGGCGGGGAACGGTGTAGCGGTATCTATGTCAATGGCAGCCGTCCGCCCAGTCCCGCGTTCACCATCACCGATCCGGACGGCAAGGAAGTCCAGACCGGTAACTTCGAGTATGGCTGAGGTTTCACCTGCCGGTACTCGTGGCGAGTACCATCCGACCCGGCCAAAGAGTATCGCGTTCGCGTTCGCTTGGAGGCCGGTCCGTTCAAGGTCGACGACCAGCATGAAAGCGTCATCCCATTGGCCAAGAAAAGCGCGACGGCGAACGTCATTAGAAAAGGCGGAAACCTGTTTGATCAAGTGATCAATGCGATCGTCGGCGACTAATCGACACGGCTTGAAAGATCGAACGGCCCCCGAAGACAACTCGGGGGCCGTTTGCGTGCGCACAGGTCCCTTGCCAGATGACCGATTGACGTGGCGAAAGCAAACAACGATTACGGCCATTGTGGCCACTTGATGGACCGCTCATCAATGAACAGCCTCTTGCGCACCGGTAGCTTCAGAACAGACGAGATCTTCGTCGACATCGTCGGGCTACGCATCAGGCATGCACTGTCCAATGCGTCATTCCGGCGCGTCAACCAGCGGGGGAGGCGGAACGGGCGGTAGTGGGTCCGTGTCGGCTATGCGTATGCGTGCCGGTTCACTTTGAGCCTGATAGTCCTGTTGGCAAGAGCAACGCCCAGAAGTGCGGCAGCCCACTGCGAGAACGGTTGTTCCGAGTGCTAGCAAGACCATGGTTATGACGTGTTTCATTGTTGAGCCTCTGCGATTGCCTTGGTGGTGGTCCATGCCTACAACTGGCATTTCCCTGACAACTGGCACTATCGGCGCATTTGGAACCTTCGGATTAGAACAATGCCCTCCATCCCAAACGGTGGAATCCAGGGGCCCCTCATAGACCGGAGAACCTGCGAGACCGCAACAATCGTTAAACTGCGCCACTGGACGCACCGGCAGTGCTTCGGCTCTACAGATATGCCGCCAAAGGTCCGCCGCGTGTGGCAAGTGCGTCGACCTTCTTGGAGATTTCGGCATCCTCTTCGAGCGGCGGCGCGTGATGCGGCTTGATCCGCGCGTCGATTACCAGCGAACCGCGACAGCCCCAATGTTTCTGCTCGACGAAAGATTCGATCCCGTACAAGTCGGCCGCCGGGTTGCTGCGAGTGAATACGACCCACAGGAAGTTATTCAGCGTGCTCGCTACGAATTCGCTGTCGTCGACGACCACGATCAACGGAAAACGATTGACTGCGTCACTGGCTGAATAGTGCCGGCAGAACTCCTCCACGGCGTCGTCTCCGCCTCGATCTGCGGCAGTGGACTTTGGACCGGACAGAGCGAGCACGCCGGGCATGCAGAGTCGCGGCTCGCCGAAGCCTTCCGGCAGGTTCAAATCCTCGGGGATGGCGACGGGCAGTTCCCGGACCTGTCGCCCCACTGCGGCGATAACAACCTTCGATCCTTGGTTCAATCCGCTGCCGGAATAATCCAGCGTGTCGATGGTGGTGCGCGTCTGGAAGTGCAAGTCGCGACGCCAGTCGACTCGCTCGAGCAGATGCCGCAGGAACGCTGCTATATCGCGGATGTCCATTGTCGGATCGTCGTCGCGCGCGGCGATCAGCAGGTATTTGGCCAATGACAACTGGCCTTGCCCAAGAATGGCGTTGGCTTGCGTCAATAGCTCTTGAGGCTGCCTGAGCGATTCGTAAGGCGTGTACCGCTCGCTGCCGATGGCCAGCAGCAGCGGATGAACGCCGGCAGCGTCGACAGCATGGACGGCATGAACCCCTGGGACGACGGTTGGGATGATTGGACCGGTCAACTCGTGAATCAACTCGCCAAAGACCGTGTCCTCCTGAGGCGGCCGCCCAACGACCGTGAACGGCCAGACCGCGTCTTTCCGATGATACACATGCTCGACGCGCAACACCGGGAAGTCGTGCGCGAGGCTGTAGTATCCCAGATGATCTCCGAACGGTCCTTCGGGAAGCATCTTCTTGGGATCGACCGTCCCCGTGATACAGAAGTCTGCCTCGGCATAGATGGGCAACTCCTCCTTGGGACCCTCGTCTATCCCTTCACTGTCGTCACTTGATCGAGGCGGCGTGATCATTGGGATGCGGTGTCCCGCAAGTGCGCCGGCAAAGCCGAGTTCGCTCATGCCTTCGGGCAGCGGCATGACGGCGGCCAGTGCCATGGCGGGCGCACCACCGACGAAGACGTTAACGCGAAACGGTTTGCCCTGGCGAATTGCGGCAGCGTGATGCACTCCGATGCTGCGATGGATCTGATAGTGCAAACCGATCTCGTGATTTGGCTCGTACTGGCCGCCCGAGAACTGCACGCGATACATGCCCAGGTTTGAATGGGCCAATCCTGGCTCTTCAACGTTTTCCGAGTAAACCTGAGGCAGTGTGATAAATGCGCCGCCGTCGTCGGGCCAACATTTCAATTGTGGCAATTGGTCGATTGCCGTCTCGCTCGCAAGCACCGGCCCCCGCCTACGCCGGCGCGGCAGCATGCGCAGTGCGATCCGAGGCGCGGTGGCGTAACGGACTGGCCGTCGCAACGCCTGAAGCGGGTCAATCTTCAGCTCAATCAGTCTCCGCACTTGATCCAGGGTATCGCGGAATATGTGCCGCGCACGATCAATCGTCCCGAACAGATTGGAGACCATGGGGAAGCGGCAATCGGCAACGTTGGCGAACAGCACGGCCGGGCCGCCCGAAGCGTAGACGCGGCGTTGGATCTCGGCTGCCTCTAGACGCGCATCGATCTGTTCGTCGACGCGGACCAACTGTCCCGTCTTTTCCAGGTCGCGTATACACTGGCTCAGGTTTCGATATCCCACGTCATTGGTCCCGAAATAGGCCTGCTGAGTCTTCTTTTCCGTACGATGGCCCTCCGAGGCCGTCGATCTGAAAAATGGACGCTTCTTCGACGGCCTCGGAGGGCCATCGTACGGGATTTCGGGACGCGATCTCAGGCCGTCCAACACGCCCCGCTGTGACAGGATAAGCCGAAGGAGTAGAATGCACAACTTCGTAGGTCACGCTTTCCTGCATGGCCAAACCGGGAGGATTGTTCCCTTCACCTCGTCTAACTGCGAAAACAGCACCCCGAAACAGGATTAGCGACAATGCAAGTCTCCACAACGGATGCCCAAGTCACGGAAATCGAGGCCGACGCGCTGGTCGTTGGCGTAGATTCGGAGGGGATGCTCGCGAAGGAGGCGAGCGACGTCGATCAAGCCGCGGATGGTCTGCTTAAGCGTTTGGTGGAAAATGAGGAGGTATCAGGGAAACTCGGCGACGTGACCATGCTGCATTCCCCGCCGGGCATCCGCGCCGCTTTGGTTGTTGTCGTGGGCACGGGAGAGAGCGATCGATTCGGTTGCGGCGAGGCGTTCCGCGCTGCCGCGGCGGCCGCCAAAAGGCTGGCCGAGAAGAAACGCGGACGCGTGGCCTTCTGCCTTGGGGATGGCTGGACGGAACGGCAAGTCGAAAGCGGCGTTTGCGGAGCTATCGCGGGCTGCAGCGGGCAGGATCTGTATCGCGCTGAAAAGACCTGTCATCCCTTTGACGAGATCCTGTGGGACGACGCGTACCAGACGGTTCTTCAGTCCGGCCAGATTTTGGGAGAAGCCGTCAATCTGACCCGCCAATTGGTTAATGAACCGCCCAGCCGGATTTATCCCGAGTCGTTTGCTGCCGAAGCGGCGAAGTTTGCCGAGGAGTATGGAATCGGCATTGAAGTGTGGGACCAGCAGCGTTTGGAGGAAGAAAACTGCGGCGCGTTGCTGGCCGTGGCCCGCGGTTCGGCTCGGCCGCCGCGTCTGGTGATCCTCACCTATAGCGGCGGCGCAGACGATGATCCGACTCTTGCGTTTGTCGGCAAGGGCGTAACATTCGACTCGGGCGGTCTGTCGATAAAACCCACCGACGGCATGAAGACGATGAAATGCGACATGGCCGGCGCGGCGACCGTGCTGGGTGCAATGCAGGCCGTTGCTCGCTTGGAGTTGCCCATCAACGTTATCGGGTTGGCGGGTCTTGTCGAGAACATGGTCGGAGGCGATTCCTACAAGCTGGGGGATGTTCTGACGGCGCGCAGCGGCAAGACGATCGAGGTGCTGAACACCGATGCCGAGGGCCGCCTGGTGCTGGCCGATGCG
>JADHUC010000417.1 GCA_016784735.1 Pirellulaceae bacterium
CACAATTCCGGCAGGCAGAGCACGCTGACATGTTGTTCGCGAGCGGAGCGGATCGCATCGATGATGTGCGACTTATTCTCGTCCCAGGCCAGGGCGGTCTGGTTAAGCACAGCAGCGGCGACTTTGATCAGCTTCATGGCAAATCACATGGCGTATTGAAATGGAGCCGGAACTGCCATTAACATAACACACCTGAAAGAGATTGCACGAGCAGACGAGCGGGGGAAGCGGAAGGAGGTGTCGGGTTTCAGGTGTCGGGAAGTGGGGAGGAAAGGTGCTGGATGTCGGGGAAGAGGACGCCTGACACCCGACACCCGACACCTGACACCCGACACCCGACACCCGACACCTGACACCCGACACCCGACACCCGACACCCTCTCTTCCCCGACACCCCACTAGAAAAGGAATCACATGTCAATCGTCGGAACCGAGCGCGTGCTGGTCGTGCCGACCGAGTTGTTTCATCGTCTCGGCTATTTCCAGGGATTCACTGCTGATGTGGACCGGTATCTAGAGGAGTTGCTCGGCCCAGAGAACACCAGCTATCGTCCTCGCAGCGAGATGGAACAGAATCCCGGCCACAAACAGTTGATTCCCTACGTGATCTTCCGCTACACGGAGCCATCTGGACGAGCGCACCTTTTTCAATATACGCGGGGGACCGGACAGGGCGAGCAACGTTTGCACCGCAAACGCAGCGTCGGTATTGGCGGCCACATCTCGTCCGACGACGCGGAAGAAATCAACCCCTACGACGAAGGCATGCGCCGAGAGTTGGCTGAAGAGGTGATTATTGAAACCGCGTACCAAGAACGCTGCGTTGGATTGATCAACGACGACGAGACGGAAGTCGGCAAAGTGCACTTGGGAGTTGTACACATCTTTGATGTGGAATCGCCCGACGTGCGCCCACGAGAAAGCGAAATCAAGGACGCCGGCTTTGTACCGGTCGACGAACTGCTGTCCGATCTAGAGGGATTCGAAAGCTGGTCGCAGATCTGCCTGGAGGCTCTGTTTGCTGCGGGCGGCAGAAACCCGGTTTTTTCGGAAAAACCGGGTTTCTAGCTGTGCGGAAACTCCTGACCACCTGCTTAGACTCGAATGTAGACGCCGTTTGCCGACGCGCCCCACCTATCGGGGGTTATTCTCCGGCCGATCGCGTTGTGCGGGCGGTGGCTGTTGGAGCATCGGCTGGAGTTCGTCGACAAAGTCGCGCACGTCTTTGAATTGGCGGTACACGCTTGCGAAACGGACGAAGGCTACCTGGTCCAAGTCCCTCAGTTGGTCCATGACCATCTCGCCCAGCGCGCCGCTTTCGATTTCGTCGTCGAATCGGTCATAGAGTTCGCGTTCGATGGCGCCGACGACATTCTCGATCTGTTCGTCGCTGATCGGACGCTTCCAGCAAGCTTTCTCCAGCCCTCGGCGGATCTTTTCGCGTTCGAACGGTTCTCGAACGTCGTTCTTCTTGACGACCTTCAACGTTATGGGTTCGTACCGTTCGTACGTCGTGAACCTTCGCTCGCAGCCCAGACACTCCCGTCGTCGGCGGATTGCCACGCCGTCTTCGCTTGCTCGCGAATCCGTAACTTTATCGTTGTCGATTTGACAGAATGGGCACTTCATGAACGATCGCCGTGCACGAAAAGGTGTTGGACATCTGTCCAATAATCTAAGAGTATACACGAATCACCGAGGGACAAGCTACCGTTTCGGTGCGGATGCGCGCTGACAATCGTGTCGATTTGCCGCTATAATACCGCGTCGTCTCCCAGTCACCAACTAGCCTGAGAACCTGCGAGAGTTGTCGAAATGAGCACCACACCGCCAGATGACCAAGGATTTGGCCCCAGTGAAGACCCATCGCCGGACACTTTCGGGGCGAACGAATCCGATGCCGCTCCGAAAGAGCCCTCCGCTCCGTCGACGCCGATGGAACGCTTCAAGGAGGCAGCCAAGGCACGACAGGATCAGGACGAGGATGAGCAGGAGGATGAGCTTTGGGAGGGCCGTTACTCCTCCAGAGCCATGATCGGAAAATGGATCTTGGCTGGCTTCATCACTGTGGCTCTCCTGGTCGGCATATTCTTTATCGGTGTGGATAAGGGCTGGGCCTGGCTGACGTGGCTGGCCATCTGCGTTGCGATGTGGGGATGGTTCGCGATGCAGCTCGCATACCGAAAGCTTACCTGCAAGTACCGCTTAACATCGCAGCGATTCGTCCACGAATCGGGGCTGCTGAAACGCGTGATCGATCGGATCGAGGTGATCGACATTGACGACGTGTCTGTCGAACAGCGCGTCGTGGAGCGGATCCTGGGCGTGGGCACCGTCAAGATCACATCCAGTGATCGTTCTCATCCGGAGTTGTCGCTGCGCGGCATCGAGAAAGTCAAAAACGTCGCCGGCCTGATCGACGACACTCGCCGCAAAGAACGCCGCCGCCGCGGTCTGCACATCGAGGCAATCTGATCGGGCGCGATGTCAGCACCGGCGAAAGTAGGTCCCGCTTGCCGAGCGGGACTTGGAATTGCAGACGATCTCAGAACTCAAGGTCCCGCTCGGCAAGCGGGACCTACCTTCCGCCAGTCAACTGCTCGCACTGCGGTAGCTGCGCAGGGCTCGATTGAAGACCCATCGGGACGCTAAGAGGCTACCGATCGTCGCTAGGATGGCGAATCCGGCCAACGGCCACTCCCACCAGGCTCGCGGATCCAGCGGCCGGGCTAACAGGCGCGCGGGCACGTTCACCACCAACAGCACCGGCACTACAAACGTGAAGAAGCCCCACAGGGACCAGCCCCAGCCGCGGCCATAGATTTCCATGGGATACCGTGCAAAGTTGGTGATGTAGAACCAGAAGTTGTACAGCGATTGGTTACGGCCCAGCCAAATGCTGGTGGCGGCCAGTGCGATCATCAAGCTGTACAAAATCGCCACCCCGCAAAGGACGTACGCGGGGTAAAGCAGAATGACCACTGGGTTGATCACCAGAGGATTGACGGCGCGCGTGGTGAGCTGCCAAAGGCTGACGGCGAGCAGGACCATGCCGGTGACGATGTTGATCAGCGACGACCACTCGACGCGATGAAACGAGACAAGAAACTGCGTGTCGATGGGCTTCAGGAGCGCGAAATCGAGATTGCCGGTGCGGATCAGTTCGCTGAACTCGTGCGCATTGGGCATGAAGAAGGCCTGCACCAGACTATTGACAAACCACGTGGTGGCCAGGAACACGAAAAACTCGTACTTTCCCCACCCGGACTCGGGGCCAATATGAGTCGCGTGGTGAAACACGATCAGGTAGAAACCTACGTTCATCAGCGTCCACGAGACCGAGGATACGCACTCCAAGACAAAGTTCGCCCGAAACGTCATGTCACGGATAAGACTGTTTCTGGCAAACGTCAGGAAAACTCGAAAGTACGAGGGATGTTCCCTCATCGTGGCACGACCCTGTTGTCAAAAGGGCTTTGTTGGTAGATTTGTAGCGTCTAGTATACCGCACCCAGTTTGATTCTTCCGGTAGCAGAAGTCGCAAGACTTCTGGCCCCGAACTCTTGCGAGTTCGCCTACGGAAGCACCTGTTACCTCCGCCGATTCGCCGCATGGGGAGAATGTGATGTTTGTCAAAAGTCGCGACTTGTCAACCGCTGTTGTGGGAATCGTACTGACGATTCTGGGGCTCACCACGGCCTGCGCGCCCTCGGGTACCGAGGGAACCGCTGTCTCGCCCGATCCGAATCCCGTCGAGGCGACAACGCCCACGGCGACCGAAACGGACACCGAGCCTGCCGCGGAACCCGCAGTCGAAGAGCCGCCGGTTTTGCTGAGCGCCGAGGAGTTGACCGCAGGATGGATTTCGCTGTTCGATGGCCATAGCTTGTTCGGCTGGAAAGCCACGAGCGATGCTGACTGGCGAGTCGAGGATGGCGCGATTGTGGTTGGTTCCGGCGAGCCCGGCTGGTTGTGCACAACGGCACAGTTTTCCGACTATGTCCTGAAACTCGACTTCCGCAGCGACAAGGGCACCAACAGCGGCGTATTTCTACACACGTCGGAGAACTCTTCTGATGTGGAGGCAGACTGCTATGAATTGAACATCGCCGATTCGGACGACCCGTTCCCGACCGGCAGTCTTGTGAAACGGAAGAAAGCGGAAGGCGATTTCGAAAGCACTGAATGGCAAACGTACGAAGTCACTCTGGACGGCGGCAAGGTCACGGTCAAGCTGGACGGCGAGCAGATCCTGGAGTACGAAGATCCGGCGCCCCTGCGGCGTGGTCTCATTAGCCTGCAACTGAACGAAGGCAAAGTGGCCTTCCGCAACATCAAACTGAAGCCGTTGGGCATGAACAGCATATTCAACGGGAAGGACCTGACCGAGTGGAAGCAGTACCCGGACATGGCCAGCAAGTTCACGGTTACCGAAGAAGGGTTCATGAACGTCAAAGACGGACGAGGGCAACTGGAGACCGAGGGCCAGTACGGAGACTTTGTATTCCAGTTGGAATGCATCACGCATGCTCCCGACTTGAACTCTGGCTTCTTCTTCCGGTGTATCCCCGGCGAGACGATGAACGGCTATGAAGGCCAGATTCACAACGGTTTCGAAAACGACGATCGCACCCAGCCCAAGGACTGGGGAACTGGCGCCTTCTTTAAGCGTCAAGCAGCGCGGCGTGTGGTGGCGGATGATCTGAGCTGGTTTCACATGACCTTGATCGCCGACGGAGCCCACATGGCGGCGTGGGTCAACGGATACCAGGTCAGCGACTGGACTGACGAACGCGATCCACACGAGAATCCACGCAAGGGCCTGCGGTTGGAACCGGGGACCATCATGATTCAAGGGCACGACCCCACGACCGACATATCGTTCCGCAATCTGCAGATTGCGGAGATGGCCAAACGAAACCAATAAGAACGGGACGGCAAATGCTGGATCAGACCATTGGATTCATTGGGGCCGGCCAGATGGCTCGCGCATTGGCTGGCGGCTTTGCGGCTGCCGGGCTGGTCGAGTCCGAACAGATCGTTGCGTTCGACCCGTCCGAGACTGCGGCGGAGGAGTTCGCGTCGTTGGTCGACGACGCCCGGTTGATGGGATCGAATGCCGAGGTGATTGGTGCGGCCGACATCGTGTTTCTGGCCGTGAAGCCGCAGATTGTGGATGTCGTTGCGCAGGAGGTGAGCGGCCTTCTTGGGCCTGAAAAACTACTGGTATCCATCGCCGCCGGGATAACCGTCGAGCGGCTGACATCCGGTTTCGGCTCGGATCGAGTGATTCGCGTCATGCCGAACACACCTTGTCTAATCGGACGCGGCGCATCCGGTTACACGTTGGGACCCGGCGCGACGGTCGAGGACGGCGAGACCGTGTGGAGACTGCTGGGGGCCGTTGGAGTGGCCTTCCAGGTGGACGAACGTTTGTTGGACGTCGTGACGGGGCTCTCCGGTTCGGGGCCCGCTTTTGTCTACACGGTCATCGAAGCGCTCAGCGACGGCGGTGTGCGCATGGGATTGCCGAGGCAGACGGCCACGTCACTGGCGGCTCAGACGGTCTTGGGCGCGGCCCAGATGGTGCTGTCGACCGGAGAACACCCGGCGGTGTTGCGAGATCGCGTCACCAGCCCGGGCGGGACGACCATTGCGGGCATTCAGGCGTTGGAGGATCGCGGGCTTCGTGCCGCGATGATCGGCGCGGTGGAGGCGGCCACGAAACGATCCATCGAGTTAGGGAGGGGATAACATGTCTTCCGTCTTCTGCATTGTCGACGACAAACACGTGCCCCTGTACCGCATCGTCTGGATTTCCGAATTGCCGCATTTCTGCGGCAATGACGACTGCATGTTCGAGGGCCGGTACGAAATCCGCCTGGAAATGGAAGAGGCCGTGTTTGCCAGCCGCGAGGAGCGAGACAATACGCTGGCCGCTTTGGAGGCTTGGGCTGGTGGAGGAGAGGTTGAAGAGAATTGGTAGTGGGAAGGGGATGTGGGTGTCGGGTGTCGGGTGTCGGGGAAGAGGGAAAGGAAGTAAGGCGGCCGACTGAGGCCAGCGGAAGAAGAATTATCGGGATATGCCATGATAATGGACAATCCGAGGCCCCACGGTCTGGCGACCGTAGCTACTGCCGGCCGAACAGCGAAGTTATTTTTCCCGCGATCCTAAGTAAGACTCTGGGGTCTTGTAAGACGGACGTGCGAGTCTGACCGCAATCAGGAGCACGAATTCGGAAATCCGACCCACATGACCCTTGCCACGCCAACCGATTAGCACAGGAACCTCCGTTCCCGACACCCAACGCCCGACACCCAACACCCAACACCCGACACCCGACACCCAACACCCAACACCCGACACCTGACACCTGACACCTGACACCTTTCCCCGCTGGCCGACCTTGGGGGTATACAATGCAAGCAAAAGAAATCAAACGAGGCGCTGTCGTTAACTACAACGGAGCTCCTGTCCTGATCCAGACCCTCAGTGTGCAAACGCCTTCGGCCCGTGGGGCGGCCACGCTGTACAAGTTCCGCGGACGCAACCTGGTGAGCCGGCAAAAGACGGACATCACGTTGAAGGGGAACGAATCGCTGGAGGAAGCTGATTTCGAGCGGCGCGCGGTTGGCATGATGTACACCGATGCATCCGATCTGCACCTATTGGACCAGGGGAACTACAATCAGTATTCCATCAGCCTCGAGGACGTGGCAGAAGAGATGCCATTCGTCACCGAACGGCTGGAGGGGATGCTGACGCTGATCTACAACGGCCAGTGTGTCGGACTCCAGTTGCCGACGGCGGTCGAATTGACCGTTACGCAGTGCGATCCTGCCGTAAAAGGCGACTCGGCCACCTCGCGCACGAAGCCGGCAACATTGGAAACGGGGCTGGTAGTCCAGGTTCCGGAGTACTTGAAAGAAGGCGAACTCGTCAAAGTCGACACGCGTACTGGACAGTTCCTCTCGCGAGCTTGATCTCCGTGTTGACAAAACGTCCCACGTCGGATACTTAATCTCCTTTCAACTCTCGCCTGAGATACGTACAGGAAACTGCTATTTGCCATGGGAGCCCGCTATGACCGTCGATCTGGAATTCACAGAGGTGCTCAGACACCAGAGCTGCGAATTGGGGATTCCCGTTGCCCAAGAACCGATCGTACTGGACACGGCAGACTTTGACGACGACTTTGACGACGAGGACTTCGACGATTTCGACGACGATTTCGACGACGACTTCGAAGAGGAGTTGGACGACGAGTACAACTTCGAAGATGACGAATTCGCAGATGATGAATTCGACGAAGCCGATATCGAGGAGGAAGAGATCGACGAAGCCGAGTTCGCAGAGGATTTCGACGACTCGGAGGACGAGGAGGACGAAGACGAGGAAGACGAGGAAGACGAAGCCAAAGACGAGAAAGACGAAGACGAGGGAGACGACGATGAATTCGAGGACGATGAGTAATGTTCAAGCCAGTGCCCAATAAGGTCAGTTTTCCCGAACTGGAGGAAAAAATCCTCGCCTTCTGGAAGCAGCAACGAATCTACGAGCAGTCGCTCGAGCAGCGTTCCGACGCGCCGAAATTCGTGTTCTACGAAGGTCCGCCTACGGCCAACGGGCTGCCGCACCCGGGCCATTGCCTGACGCGGGCAATCAAGGATCTGTTTCCTCGCTACCGCACGATGCGCGGCTATCTGTGCGAGCGAAAGGGTGGCTGGGATACTCACGGTCTGCCCGTCGAGGTGGAAGTCTGCAAAGAGCTGGGGATCCACTCGAAGGAAGAAATCGAGGCGCACGGCATCGAACCGTTCATCCACAAGTGCCAGGAGAGTGTCTGGCGCTACATGAAGGAATGGGAGCGACTGACCGAACGGTTGGGGTTCTGGATCCACTTGGACGAAGCGTACGTCACGTATCACCAAAGCTATGTCGAGAGCGTTTGGTGGTCGCTGAAGAACCTGTTCGACCGCGGTTTGCTGTACCGCGGCCACAAGATCGTCTGGTGGTGGGCCCAGGGAGGCACCGCCTTGGCCGCGGGCGAGGTCGGGCAGGGATACCGAGAGGTCGCCGATCCCAGCGTCTACGTGCGTTGTCCGCTGGTGGACGAGGAAAACACGTCCTTGTTGGTGTGGACGACAACGCCTTGGACGTTGCCCAGCAATCAGTTTACGGCGGTCCATCCCGATCTGGAGTATTCGACTGTCGTTGATTCCGAAACCGGTGAGCGGTTAGTGATGGCGTCGGCGCTGGTCGAGACGATCGCCGGCAAAGTGAAACGCGAACTGACAGCCGAGTCGACGTGCAAGGGCACCGACCTGATCGGCAAACGGTACGTACCGCCGTTCGACTACTACCACAAGGCCGACGGAGCGACGACCGGCCAACTGGTCGAAGGCGGCAGCCAGCACATCGCTTGGCGTATCGTGCCGGCGGAGTTTGTCACCATCGACAGCGGTACCGGAGTCGTCCATCAGGCGCCGGCTTTCGGCGAAGTGGACTTCGACGTGTTGCTGGACGAACAACGGCGATTTGTCGAAGGCGACGGCCCGCCGCTGATCTGTGCCGTGGGGCCCGACGGCAAGTTCACGGCCGAGGCGCCGGACTACGAAGGACAATGGGTCAAGGACGCCGATCGGCATATCAACCGCGCCATGCGAGCCAGCGGCGTCCTGTACCATCAAGAACAGTATCTGCACGACTATCCGTTCTGCTGGCGGGCGGATGACGATCCATTGATTCAGTACCCGCGGGAAAGCTGGTTCATCCGCACCACGGAATTCAAGGACCGAATGCTGGCCAACAACGCGCGGATCAACTGGCTGCCCGACCACATCCGCGATGGTCGATTCGGTAATTTCTTGGAAACGAATGTCGATTGGGCCCTGTCGCGCGAACGCTACTGGGGCACGCCGCTGCCGATCTGGGTGTGCAGCAAGACCGGCAAGATGGAAGCCATCGCCGACTACGACGAATTGATGGCCAAACCCGGCATCGAAGGCACGGAAGTGTGGGCGCAAGCCAAACAGGCAAAACCCGATTTGCCGGACGACCTGAAGGTCCACAAGCCGTATATCGACGCCGTGACGTACCAATCGCCGTTCGACGAAGGCGGGCGAATGCAGCGTGTGTCCGAAGTGATCGACTGCTGGTACGACTCCGGGTCGATGCCCTTCGCCCAATGGGGTTACCCGAAACAGAACCGCGACCGGTTCGAAGAGCAGTTTCCCGCTCAGTTCATCAGCGAAGCGCTCGATCAGACGCGCGGTTGGTTCTACAGCTTGCTGGCCATCAGCACGATGCTCTTCGGCGACGAGGAATCCGCAGACCCGGACGCCGGCCCACACGAGTTTCCCCATCCCTATGGAACCTGCATCGTCCTTGGATTGTTGCTCGCCGAATGGTGGGAGAGCCCCGACGGCAAAGAGCGGTTTCTGACCGAAGGCGAAGCACGCGAGAAAGCCGGCGGCAAGATCACGCATAAGATTGGCAAGATGTCCAAGCAGTTACGGAACTACCGCAGCCCGCAGGAAATCTTCGACGTACACGGCGCCGATGCGCTGCGATGGTTCTTCTTCGCTAATCAGGCCCCCTGGAATTCGATTATCTACAGTGAAAGGGCGATCAAGGAGAGCATCCCCGAGTTTCTCCTGCGGCTGTGGAACGTCTACAGCTTCTTCGTGATCTACGCCAACATCGACGGCTTTGACCCGTCCGAACTACTGGAGGGCGAAGCCGGCCAGTTGACCGGCGCGGATCTGGCACGCGCCGCGGGTTTCCGACCGCCATCCAAGCGAGGCGAACTGGACCGCTGGATCCTGGGAGAACTGAACCTCACGGTGGCCGCAGTGACGGAGCGAATGGACGCGTACGACAACTTCACGGCCTGCACACGGTTGAACGAATTCGTCGAGGGCTTGAGCAAGTGGTACGTCCGCCGAAGCCGTGATCGCTTTTGGAGCAACGACACGGAGTCCACCGACAAGCGGGATGCCTATTGGACGCTGTACGAGTGCTTGATCGGGACAAGCAAGTTGATCGCTCCGTTCACGCCGTTCATGGCCGAAACGCTGTGGCAGAACTTGGCGGGCGTTTTCGGAGACCGGATGGTCGAAAGCGTGCACCTTTGCGATTTCCCGGAATGCGACGAAGCGGTCGTCGACGCCACGCTTTCGGATCGCATGAAGTTGCTCCGCGAAGTCGCCTCAAAAGGCCGAAAGGCGCGTACGGACGCAAAAATGAAAGTGCGTCAGCCGCTGTCGAAGGTGGAAGTCATCCTGGCCAACGACAAGCACCAGGGCTGGCTCGAAGAGCACGACGCTTTGCTGTGCGAAGAACTAAACGTCAAGCAGGTCGAGTACACGAAAGAGGCCGACCACTACATCTCGTATCACATTCAGCCGAACTTCAAGCGACTTGGCCCCCGCCTGGGCCCATTGATGCCGAAAGTCAAGAAAGCTCTCGCTGATGCAGACGGCGGTGCCCTGCTGAGGGAGTTGGAGGAACACGGCAAGATCGTATTGGACGTCGAAGGCCAAGCGGCCGAGTTAGACTCGGAGGACGTCCAAGTCCGGCTACAGGCAAAGGAAGGCTGGGCCGCGGCGCAAGGCCCCAATTGCGTTGTTGTGCTTTCCACCGAGTTGACGCCGCAACTGGTCCGTGAAGGGCTGGCTCGCGATCTGGTCCGCCTGGTCCAGGATCGCCGAAAGGATATGGACTGCCAATACACCGATCGGATTCAGATCGGCATTGTCACATCGTCTGACGAAGTGCGAACGGCAGTGAAAGAAAACGCCGATTACATCAAGGCCGAGACGCTGGCCGTGGATTTAGCGGGCGAACCGTTGGTCGGAGTCGAAGGCGTCGAACACACGGTGGGTGGCAACGAAGTCGTAATCTACGTAGCCGTCGTTGGCTGAAGGCTGCCTTCGCAACGTTTGCGTGTTGCGAGCTTCTTGTAGGGTGGGCCAAGTCTTCGCAGGCCCACCAGATAGATAGCCGAACAACAAGACGGTG
>JADHUC010000418.1 GCA_016784735.1 Pirellulaceae bacterium
CGCGGGCCCACCGGAAATCGCCAACCTTTCCGCGCGATGCGCATCGTTCGGAATGGACGACACAATCCGGTGGGCCCGCGAAGACTTGGCCCACCCTACGATGATGTACGCGCGGCATGCTGAAGCATCCCGGCATTCAGTCGCTGGAATGCTTCGCCGCACGCTTGGTAGTTTTCGTTCGACATGCCCATGCAGCCGTACTCTTCGACGTAGCCAATGAAGCCGCCTGCTTCGGTCGCCAACAGTTCGTACATTCGCCGGGCCTCTGCACAGATCTCATCGGGCGTCCCCTGGATCGAAACGGTCTGGTAGCTGATCGGCATCATGAAGCACTGCCGGCCTTGCAGTCGGCGGCCGACTTCGTCCAGATCCACCACGTTCGGTTGAGCGATGTTCAACACGTCGACGCCGATCTCATGAAAATCCTCGGCGATGTCGATCAGGTCGCCACAACAATGGTACCAGACGTCGAGGCCCGCCTGGTGCGCCGATTCGAACTGTCGCCGGTAGCGCGGCTTGAACAACCGCCGCCACAGGTCCGGCGAGATCATCAGGCCGTTTTGGGTACCCCAATCGTCGGCAAAGTGGATTCCATGGAAGCCATGCCGTGCGGCCATCGCGATCAGTTGGCACTCGAAATCGAGGATCGAGTCCATCACCGCAGCAAATCGATCGGGCGCGATCAGAAAATCCTCCATGGCATTCTCGAAGCCGCGCAACAGCGTGTAGACCGTGAAGCCGCTCAGATCGAGACTGGCCAACCGATAGCGATCACCGCATTCGACGAAGAACACCGGCGCCGCTGCCATCCTGTCTTCTTCACGCAGCGTTGGCACTGCGATCTGGTCCGGTGACGGCAATTCCGGCCAATACGGCTCGACCGGATACCCCATCGTGCCGTCGTCGGACGATTCCAGTTGGTAACCCCATTCGTTGACCGACCAGTCCCAACTGTTGGCCGACGGATCGCCGTCGCCGGGTCGTCCCAGCGACAAGTGATACAACATCACGTCGCCTTCCGTTTGGTCGCAATTCCAGAACACCACTGGCACCCGCTCGGGGTGAGCGAACGCGATGGCACGATCAACGAGTGTCTTGCGGGAATCCATATCGAGTGGCTGCCGATGAAGTCACAGTGACGGCGGCTTCTTTCTCGCGGAAAGCTATGTACATCGCTTGCCGCGCATCATAGAATTGCCGGGAAGGAGGGCCATGTCAATGATTAGAAGTCTACATCGACGTTTTTTGTGTTGTGCCACACGTTCCGCTCAAATCGTAATCTTGCTCGCGGCCGCGCTAGCAGTTTCCAGCGGCAAGCCACAGAACATCCAGGCAGCAGAAGACCGGCCGACTGCCGAACCGAGCCAGACCACCACAGTCGTTATTGAGGTCTTGGCCGATCAACGCCTCGGCGATCCTCTTCGCACGATCGCCGCAGAATACACTCGCCGCACGGGCAACAAGCTCGACTTGCGCCTTCTGCCGGCCGAGGATGTGAACCGGCTGGTCGAGACGAAACAGGCCGAATGCGACGTGGTGCTGTGCATGGCCAAGAAGGAAGAAAAGACGCCGGTCAGTTTGCTGCCCGAGGCGACGAAGGTTGCGTGGAAGCATCCGACGGGCGAGCCGGTCTGGGGGGCCGTGATCGGCGACCATGCCGAAGCGGCGGACATCGTGCGCTTCGTAGGCGGACCGACGGGCCATCGACTGTGGTCCGAATCGCCGGCCGGCTTCACGATTGTCTCCGGCAAGTCGCACGCCGAGGCATTCAAGTGGGTCGCGGACAACCGAGTCGCACACACTTACCCGATGACCGCGATGCGGATGCTGCGCGAGTGCGGTGGTCGCACGGAAGGAATCTGCATCGACATCGGCTGCGGTCCCGGCAATCTGGATGTCGAACTCGCCAAACGATCCAAGTTGACGATCATCGGTCTGGACATCGACGGCGACATGAAGCCGTTCTTCGAAGAGAAGATGCGTGACGCAGGCATTCAGGATCGAGTCCGGTTCGTGGAAGGCGACGCACAAGAGCTCCCGTTTCCGGACGACTACGCTGATATGATCGTCAGCCGTGGCACGTTGACCTTCATTCCGGACATCGCCAAATGCCTTCGCGAGGTGGACCGCGTGCTGAAACCCACGGGCTTCGCTTTTCTCGGCGGCCGCTATGTCTACACACCGCACTCGTACAAGATAACGAACGAGAAGCTGAAGCAGGTCGTGAAAGACTCGGGCGTAGCCGGCACGCAAGTCATCACCGATCGCGGCCAGTGGGTCAAGATCATCGGCCCGAAGGTCCCCGAGGCGGCTCGGCAGGTCCACAGAGGCCCGCATCTGCTGGCTGGCCGATTCATCGCCGACTATGCCGTTACCGAAGGCGATTGCCTGCTGCTCGGCCAAGGCGATGGCGCAAAGGAGCACGCCCTGCTGACTGGATTCAGGGAGTTGACGGACGTGAAGATCACGGCCCTGTACGCAAAGGAAGAAGAGGCCGCCAAGGCCCGCAAGCGCATCCGCGAGGCAAAGCAGGAAGACCGCATCACCTGCGCCGTCGGCAGTGTCTACGATTTGCCGTTCGAGGACAACTCATTCGACGTCGTCGCCGGTACGGGCCCCATCCTGCTCTGGGGCGGCGAACGCGAAAAAGGCATAAAGGAAATCTACCGCGTCTTGCGCACCGGCGGCGCCGCACTGGTCGGCGGCCGATTCCTGGGCATGCCCGAATGGCGCAAAGTCCCCAACGAGGCCCTCCGCGCCAGCGCCGCCAAGACCGGCATCCCCACGATCCAAGTCATCGACAACATGGGCCAATGGATCGAAATCCGCAAAGGAATAAAGGACCGAGGGTTCCGGGACTAGACAGCGTTGCGTGATTCTGGCACACGGGTTGTGGGCCGGTCTCCCGACCGGGCCCACTTCGTCCACAACGCACGGATCAACAGTTCTTTCTTCCCCAACGCCTTCTCTCGCGAGCAGTTCGCGCCCGTTCGGCTAGAAGAAAGCGGCCCGCGAATAACGCGAATCATCGCGAATATTCGAGTCATAATCTTGCTGGTCCACGGAGAACGCATTTTCTATTCGGAGGAGCGGCGAGCATCCCACATAAGTCTTGATCCATTCGCGCCAATTCGCGTCATTCGCGGGCAACTTCCTGATCGCGGTTTCGTATTCGGTGCCGACGATTGAGAATACGCAAATCGCCACAATTGCCCGAACAGCAAGCGCGGTAGTGCTGGAAGAACTCCTCCAGACGCACGAAGACTTCGTGGTCGGCACCGTGGCGGTGGATGTCCAGCCCGTCTTGGAGCTTCCGCATTTGCTTGATCATTTGGGCTATTGGACGATCCGTCACTATTCTGTGGGTCGGATTGGCAATCCGTCCTACGAACAGAATGAGAATTGACGAACCGCTTGATCGGCTCTACGATGGGATTAATCGGTAATCCGCGCGAGGCTGAGCCAGACGCGCGAGGGAGGTACCCTGGAAAGTCATGTTAGGTCGTGTGGGCCGAACATCGTTGAAGCTCTTGGTAGCCGTTGCCGTATTGGCGTGGACGACGGTGCCGCCTGCGATCGTCCATTCTCATAGCGACGGTAACAATCCAGCGCATCGCCACGAGGCTCGCACCCCCCATCACGACCATCAGCATAGCCACGATCCTCTCGACGCGGCTGATCATGCTCACGTGAAAACGGCCGCTTTGGACTGTGTGGAGTCGAAGACTCTCGCAGCTCATTGCCACTGGCAATTACTGGGATTCTGGCTTGCGCTCCCCATTTCGGGCGAGCAGGGCGACCGCGAAGATGAACGTGACATGGCCAAAGTGGCGATCGTCGATTTGGCCGATGACGACGGGTTGGCTTTATCGACCGGTAGCGAGCTGGCTCAGGCGGTTTGCCAGCCCAGCCCTACCGCGATCGCCGGATTCGTGCCGCTGGTTTCGTCGCCGCAAGATTCCCAAAGACAGACGTCATCCACTCCTCTGTGTGACAGTGCGCGCTTAGAGCGATCCGGCGTGCTGCTGGCATAGATTTCTCCGTTCCAACCGGTTCTCTCCGTTGATGCGGTCGGTTTCTTCTTCCGTATCTTCCCGTCTCGACGACTGCGACTCTGTTCCGTGCTGCGTGTGCCCGGTCTTGAGTTACGTCCTCATTGGATTTCTTTCTGAAGGAGCGTTTTCATGACGATTCGTATTCCCGTCCTTTTGGTTTTGACTTCGGCGCTTATCAGTTTCGCTTTATTGGCCGGTTGCGGTCAGAGCGACCCGGAACCATCAGTCGCCGATGACGGCACGCCCTCTGCGGAAACTGGCGGCGACGACTACAATCCGCACGACGTACCCATCACCGAGGAGCAGAAGCAGCAGCTTCGCGAACAGGTTGCTGACCTCCCCAAAGCGGTTGAAGTACTGCAGCAACTCCGCGATGCCATGGAACGGGAGACCAAGGATGGCATACCGGAGAACCCTTTCGAGGCGCACCAGGCGCTGGACAAGGCTGACCTTGTTCTCAGTTGGCTCCGGGAGATCGCGCGAGATTCCGGCGTTCCCAAAGAACACTGGGCGGAGGTAAACACGACGGCCAATGATCTGCGAAACCTATTCGAGAAAGTTCACCAAAACGTCGACAACAAGCAAGATCCCGACTTTGCCTCGGTGGCAGGTGAGATCGACGCGAAAATCGCTCGTCTGAGGGAAATCGGCCAAGCGGAACCGGCGGCCTCTGGTGAAGCCCAGCCGTAGCGGTTCGGCCACCATTAGAACGAGAAGAGGCACTTCTTACGAAGAATTCAGGAGAACGGTCATGGCATGGCGAAGTAATCTCGCGGCGGTCAGGCGATTCGCTGGTTCGGTCATCGTTGCCGGTGTGCTTCTGGCGTCTGCGGCTGTAGCTCAGGCGCACGAGAACCACGCACCGCTTCCCACCAAAGGCGTGACCATTGCCGGCGATACGATCATGCTGTCCGACAAGGCTCGTAAGGCGATCGGGTTGACGACAGCCAAGGTCGAGTTGGATGACATCCACCGCACCGTGACGGTCAACTCGCGCGTCGAACTGCCTTGGCACGCCCAAGCGATGATCACGTCGCTCGTGCCCGGCAAGATCGACCAGGTGCTGGTCCGACCGGGCGAGACGGTCGCGCACGGGCAGGAATTGGCCCGCGTGGTTAGCACGGAGTTGGCGTCGCTTCAGTTGGCGCTACTCCAGGCCCGGGCCGAAGTCGGCCTGGCCCGCAAGCTGCTCGACCAGAGGACAACCCTTGACCAGCAAGGCGTCATCGCCGGCAAGACGCTTCTGGAAGCCCAAGCGACGCTGGCCGAGAAGTCGGCGGCGCTGGAGATCGCCCGGCAGAAGCTGCTTGCGCTCGGGCTGGACGATGCGACGATTCGACAAGTGGAACAGGACGGCCAGACGTTCCCGCACGTTTCGATCATCAGTCCTCTGGGTGGAATTATCACGCACGCGGATGTTCGCATTGGCCAGGCGATCAACGCTACGGATCACCTTTATCACGTAGTAGACCCTTCGACGGTTTGGATCGTGGGCGACGTGCTGGAGTCCGACGTGCAATTCCTGGAGAAGGGACAACCCGTCGAGGCGAGCTTTGCGGCTCTGCCCGGCAAAAAGCTCCAGGGCCGGATCGACCACCTGCGGCAGAAAATGAATCGGCAGACGCGGACTCTGGGAGTCGTTATTGCCGTGGAGAATCCCGGCGGGCACCTACGGCCGGGGATGTTCGGGCGGGTCCGCATTTCGGTCCAGGTGAAGAAGGAGGCAATTGTCTGCCCAACCGACACCGTCGTCCGTAGCCGCACGGGTGCATACCTGCTGGTCCAGCGGATACCCGGCAAGTACGAAAATCGGTTGGTCAAGCTCGGTCTCACCGAAGGCGAAAACGTCGAGGTCTTGGACGGCGCGTTCCCCGGCGATCAGGTTGTCCTGGTTGGCAACGCCTTGCTCGCTGCGCTGCTGGGCAACGAGCACAAAGCGCGTGTCGGGGGCGACCCGGTGGAAGAACCGGAGCAAACCCACCAGGGCGTCATCTCCGTAGCCCTCGGCACGATTGAACTGCCGACCGACCAGCAGTCGCTGGCCACGCCGCAGATCGAAGGCCGCGTTCACCGGATTCTCGTCACGCCCGGCCAACAGGTTGCCGCCGGCGACGTGTTGGCGGAGGTGGATAGCCTCCAGTTGCGAAACATCCAACTGGATTTGCTGCAGACGCTTGCCCAGGCTCGGCTCGCTGAAAACTGGTTGGAACAAGTCAAAGCGCTCGGCGGCCAAGGCGTAGTGCCAAAGCGGGAGATGTGGGAACGGCAGAGCAAAGCCGAGACGCTGCGTTTGCAGGCCGAAACCGTGAAACGGCAATTGGCCTTTCTCGGCCTGGCGCCGGAGACGATCGAGAGGTTAGAGCGAGTCGATCTTACGCAACCCGATTCGGCAACAAACCTGGTCAAGACGGTACCCGTTCGAGCCGCGGCAAGCGGCCGGATCGTGAGCCTTAATCTGGTGCCGGGTCAAGTCGTTCACCCAGGCGAGGCTCTGTTCGAAATACACGATCTCTCGCGAGTCTGGGTCAAGGGTTATGTATACGAACGCGATGCGGCTCGCGTAGGGATAGGGCAGCCGGCTCGTGTCCAATTCGCGGCCTTCCCGGATCTGGAAGCAAGTGGCAACGTCGTGCGGATCTCGCCCTTGATGGACGAAAACGAGCGAGTCTTGCCTGTGTGGGTCGAGGTGGCTAATCCCGATCATCTGCTGAAGGACGGCATGATGGCCCGCGTCACTCTGCTGGCCAAGCCGACGGGAGACGACGTGTCGGCTGGAGTGGCCCGGCTTGCGCCCATTGAAACCGTGAAGTAAGACACATGTTAAATCACATTATCGCGTTCTGTTTGCGCAACCGCGTGTTCGTGTTGGCGGTGACCGTCGTGCTGGTCATCTACGGCTGGCGTCAAGCGATGCAACTGCCGATTGACGTCTTCCCCAACCTCAACCGGCCCACGGTCACGATCATGACCGAAGCGCACGGTCTGGCGCCCGAAGAGGTCGAAACGTTGGTCACCTTTCCCATCGAATCGGCCATGAACGGCGCCAGCGACGTACGGCGAGTCCGCTCGGCGTCCGGCATTGGGTTGTCGATCGTGTGGGTCGAGTTCGATTGGGGAACCGATATCTACGTCGATCGGCAAATCGTCTCCGAAAAGCTGCAGCTTGTCAGGGAGCGGCTTCCCGAGGAGGCCCATCCCGTGATGGCGCCGATTAGTTCGATCATGGGCGAGATCCTGCTGGTGGGCATGAAGTCCGGCGACGAAACATCGCCGATGGAACTGCGGACCATCGCCGACTGGGAGGTCCGACAGCGGCTGTTGGCCGTCAGCGGCGTTTCGCAGGTCAGCGTGATGGGCGGCGAGATGAAGCAGTATCAGGTGTTGACGTCGCCCGAACGACTCTCGCGCCACGACGTGACACTCGATCAGCTCATCGCCGCCGTCGAGAAGTCAAACATTGTCACCGGCGGCGGGTTCCTGTTGAGCAAGAGCCACGAATCGCTGATCCGCATCGTCGGCCGGGCCACCACGCTGGACGAAGTAGCCGACACAGTTGTAAGGGGCGGCGATCCGGTTCCCATTACCGTCCGCGAAGTGGCCGACGTGCGCTATAGCGGGCCGGTGCGCCGCGGCGATGCGAGCATCCAAGGCGAGCGGGCGATCATCCTTTCGGTACAGAAACAACCCGGCGCCGACACGTTGATTTTGACGGAACGCATCGAGGATACGCTGGCCCAGATCCAAGAACGGCTTCCCGAGGACGTCACGATCGTCACGGACATTTTCAAGCAGGCCGATTTTATCGACTCGGCGATCGACAATGTTCGCGAGGCGATTCGCGACGGCGTCGTCTGGGTGATCGTCGTCCTGTTCATCTTTCTGTGGAATCTCCGTACCAGTCTGATCACACTGACTGCGATTCCTCTGTCGATCATCATCACGGCGCTCGCCTTCAGCTACTTCGGGATCTCCATCAACACGATGACGCTTGGTGGTCTGGCTGTGGCAATCGGGGAACTGGTTGACGATTCCATTGTCGACATTGAAAACATCTTTCGCCGCCTAAAGGAAAACTACCACAAGCCGAACCCGGATAAGCCACTCAAGGTGATTTTCCTGGCCTCCTGTGAGATCCGCAACAGCATCGTGTATGCGACGCTGATCGTGGTGTTGGTCGTGTTTCCGCTGTTCTCGCTGGCGGGCCTTGAGGGCCGGATGTTCGCACCGCTCGGACTGGCCTACCTGACAACGCTGCTGGCGTCGCTCGTCGTGTCGCTTACGGTCACTCCCGTATTGGCTTCGTATTTGCTTCCCAAGGCGAACTTCCTAAAGCGAGCGGGCGACCCTCTGTTGCTCCGCTGGCTGAAATGGGCCGATACGTTTCTGTTGCGATTCACGCTGCGGCATAGCACGACCGTGCTGGTTGCCGTCGCACTGATCGTCTTGATCTCTGTGTCTTCGATCATTTGGATGGGCGGCGAGTTTCTGCCGCGATTCAATGAGGGTGCGCTGACGATCGCCGCCATGGCGCCACCGGGAGTCAGCATGGAAGAATCCAACCGGATTGCAGGACGCGTCGAGCAAATGCTCGGGAAGATCCCCGAGGTGAAGCACGTCTCGCGCCGCACGGGCCGGGCGGAACTGGACGAACACGCCGAGAATGTGAACTTCTCCGAAATCGACGTCGGCCTTATCCAGCCCGAACGCCCTAAAGCAGGCTTTCACTATGCGATCCTGCGGGCCATCCCGGGCCTGCACAAGTTCGGCGTGGACGTCGTCGGCCGTCCGCGGGACGAGGTCCTAGCCGAGATCCGCGACATCGTCGCCGAGGTGCCCGGCGTGAAAGTCAACCTTGGCCAACCGATCTCGCACCGGCTGGACCATATGATGTCCGGCATCCGATCGCAAATCGCCGTGAAGCTCTACGGCCGTGACATCGAGGAATTGCGGGATCGCGGCCAGGATATCGCCGAGATGATGACGAACGTGGAGGGCGTCGTTGATCTCCAGATCGAACCGCAGGTCGACATCCCGCAGATTCGCGTCACGATCCGCCGCTCGGAAGCCGCCCGCTACGGCTTGGCCCCGGCCGACGTGGCCAAGGCGCTGGAAACTGCCCTGCAAGGGCGCACGGTCTCGCAAGTGCTCGAGGGCCAGAAGGTCTTCGATCTGGTCGTGTGGTTCGACGAGGAGGCTCGCAATAACGTGGACACCATTCGTTCGACACTGCTCAGCACACCGGATGGCTCTCGCGTGGCCTTGGGGACCGTGGCCGACGTCGTGGCCACCCAGGGGCCCAACACGATCAACCGCGAAAACGTCCAGCGGCGCATCGTGATCCAATGCAACACGGCAGGACGGGACCTGGTGAGCGTCGTCCATGAGATCCAGCAGGGCGCCGTCGAGAAGATCGAGCCGATCCTCAAGGACGGCTACTTCATCGAATACGGCGGCCAGTTCGAGGCCCGCCGCGATGCCAACCGGCGGCTGCTCGTGCTTGGAAGCTTCGCGACCGGCGGCATCTTTCTGTTGCTCTACAAGTGCCTGGGTTCCTGGCGGGCTGCGCTGCAGGTAATGGTGAATATTCCCCTGGCTGCGATGGGATCGGTTATCGCCCTGTTGATCGTCAACCAACCCAGCCCCGAAGCAATGGCCGAAGCATCCTGGTGGGAGTGGCCTCAAGTCTGGATGAGCGCATCGGTTCTGTCCGTAGCACACTGGGTAGGTTTCATCACGCTGATCGGCATTGTCAGCCGCAACGGCATTATGATGATTTCGCACTACATCCACCTGATGAAGTACGAAGGGGAAGAATTCGGCCAGAAGATGATCGTCCGTGGCAGCCTGGAACGGCTGTCGCCTGTCTTGATGACGGCCCTGACGACCATCATCGGACTTGTGCCCTTGGCACTGGGTGCCGGCCAAACCGGCAAAGAGATTCTCCATCCGCTGGCCATCGTCGTCATCGGTGGCCTTCTAAGCTCGACGCTGCTGGATCAAATCGTGACGCCGGCGCTGTTCTTCAAGTTCGGCAAGAAGGTGTACCAAGACGACTCGCGAGACAATGCCAGAGATCTATCGGGCCCATCTGCACCGATCGCTCTGTCACAGCAGTTCGAGTAGCGGTACCTCGTGCTGCATACGTTGTCCGGCGACTCCTCGTTTAACCGCAAGCCGGAGGCGTGCGCGTCTTCTTAGAGCCAACGCCGCCACGACGCGCACGCCTCCGGCTTGCGGTTAAACGATTCATTATGGGGTTTCGGCAGCGAATCTCTCATCTCGCAACACGGCCTATGTGCGACGAAACGTGGCCCCGCACATTTTGACGTGGTACGCTAATCGCTGAACCGAGCGTGTTCACTGGGCCAAAAGCGTCAGGAAGACCGAAACACGCGCCGAAGGACATTAGCGCCCTGGCCGCGTGTCATGACTTGTCCGTGTCCGGCACTACCTGATTCCACCAGACTGTGAGCCAGTGCGACAGATGACGCAGCTTCTGCGACAACTGCAGCCCAACGGCGAAGTCGAGATCACCGTCATCGTCGAAGTCGGCCAGTTCCAACGCAGCGTTGCACGCCAGGCCTTCCTCGAGCGTATGGCGGACAAACACCCCTGGGGATGTCTGTTCCAGACACACGACGGAAGCCATCGGCGTCGAAGCCGCGCTGGCCGGCAATACTTGGTCATGAAGCCAAGCCACGGCGATGATGTCCAGGTCTCCATCGAGGTCGATGTCGCCAGCCAGAGCGAAGAAAGGGGTCGGGAGTCGTTTCTGTGCTACGTGTCTTCGTCGCGCGGCTTCCGTGGGCGCCCTGGAGGCCGAAGTGTGGATTCCAGTCGCAGGCGTTTGGCCATGCGCTGGGTCCAATCGTCGCTGCCGTATGGTCGCCCACGACGCACACTCCG
>JADHUC010000041.1 GCA_016784735.1 Pirellulaceae bacterium
ATGAAACGTGAGTACCGCGAAGTCGCGGCAACGTCGATGAAAGCGCGCGGCGCATTGACGGTGGCTTCGCTGCGAGCGGCGCGCAGAGTTGAAGAGATGACGGCCAGATACCAGGAACTGGCCGATGACGCCGAGGTCCAAAGGGCCCTGGAACAACTCGGCTCCGGAGCCAACAAATTAGGCCCGACGCCGGCCCTTGGGCGGAATCTGAAACGTATCCAGAGCAACGACGAACGTCTGCTGACCGATAAAGTCATGGGCTTCTTTGGCGGCGAAGAAGAGAGCGTGTTCCACGTCGAAGCGATCGTGAACGACCGCGCGTCCGCACTGTTTGCCTTCAGACCGCAGGCCGAATTCAGCCTGATCCCCGAGCACGTGCTTCGCGAAGCGGGTATCCCATACGACGCCGAATGGAAGCTCGAGCGAGAAGTCAACGGAGTTTCGTTTCGCTCGAACCGAGTGGTCATCCCGTCCTTGCGCCTCGGCCGGTTTGTCAGCGCCAACATCGAAGCTTTCGTGCTGCCGGCCGACACTCGCAACCTCAGCGGTTTTCTCGCGGATAACGCCTTCCCCAATTTCCGGATCGATGTCAAACCCGGCGAGAGCGTAGCAAGGCTCAGGCCAACGCGTTGATGCACAAAGTTCGTTTAACCCGAAGCCGGAGGCGATGGCGGGAAGTGGGATGGATCGTCCACGCGCAACGCCCGCCATCGCCTCCGGCTTCGGGTTAAACGAAGAACTTGCTTCGTCTGCCATTGTGCAGAGAAAGAAAAGCACGGAAGAGAACTACGCGATGGTGGGCTTGAACACGCGGCAGTCGATCGCTTCTAGCTTCTCTTTCAGTTCGGCGTACATGGCCTCGTCTTTGTAGACACCGATGATGGCACCGCCCGATCCCGCGAACTTGGCGCTGGCGCCGACGCTGCGCGCGGCTTCGATCATTTGAACGTGGTCCTCGTGCAACTGGCAGATGCTTTGCCGCGTGTCGAAGTTCTCGTCGATCAAACGGCTCAGTTCTTCGGCATCGCCCGCGAGCAAAGCCGCTTTGGCCCGAACGGCAAGGTCAGCGAATTTCTCCATCGCCGCATGGACTTCCGGATCGCCCTCTTCGTAGCGAGCCCGTAGGCGATTGTGCAATACCTCGGTGGGCTCGGCCACATCGACGCGGTAAGCGATATACAGGGGCGGCAGGAGCTTGGTGTCGATGCGTTCGTAGATTCCGCATGTGTAGCCTTGCTCGTTACGCATGGCTTCGCGTGCGAAGTCCATGTAGACCAGCCCCTCGTACGCCTGAATCACTCGATCCTGAAGGCCGGCGACGATCCCCAGTTCGTCCGTTTCCACGCTGAGCGCCAACGAAGGCTGGACGTGGGGCGGTATCGAAACCTGATAGAATTCCATCAAGGCATGAAGCGTCGCGACAATGATGGCACTGGAACCTGCCAGCCCAACGCATCGAGGGATGCTGGTCTCGTAGCGGATCGAGAAATTGCGGTCGTGCAGAGCGTAACGTCCTTCACAGTACTCGGCGAATCTCTTGATCGTCGCCTTCACAAGCCGGACGCCGCCATAGTAGCCGTGGACCTTGACGTCGCGCGTCAGTTCGTCGATCGACCCGAAGCGGGTGTGGTCTTCCTGGCTGAGGATCAGTTCCAGTTCTTCCCATTCGTACAGAATCACATCGGCATGGAACTCGCGCACGATCAACGAGATCGTCTTGCCGTTGTAGCCATCCGACGGGTTGCCGATCAGACCGGCCCGTGCGTAGCCTCTCTTGCGGATGATTTCCATGGGGCAGCTTGACCGCTCGGAGCGGCTATCCTTCTTTCACCAACGATCGGATGAATTCTCGCAGACCAGGGCCGTACTTTGGGTCGGCCAACGCAAACTCGGTAAACGCGCGGAAGTAGCTACCGAAATTGCCAATGTCAAAACGCCGTTCGTTCGGGCGCAGCCGAAGGCCGTACCCTTTGCCGCCGTTTTCCAGAATCAGTTGGATTGCGTCCGTCAATTGAATCTCGTCGCCTTTGCCCGGCGCGGTTTCCGCGAGTTTCTCGAAAATCGCGGGACTCAATACGTAGCGTGCGGCCACCGCCAGGTTGCTGGGAGCCTCGGTTGGGCCTGGCTTCTCGACCAGCCGTTCGAGTTCGAAGACATCGTCCACAGGCCCGCGCGGTTGGGCGATCCCATAGCGGTTGACGTCGTCCCAGGGGACTTCCTCGAAGGCAACAACGACATCGGCGTCGGCTCGTTCGAACTGCTCGACCATGCGTGCGACAATATCCGACTCGGCGTTAAGCCCTATAACAGAGTCACCAAGTGCCACCACGAATGGCTGGTTTCCGACCAGGGGCCGAGCGCACAATACGGCGTGGCCCAAGCCCAGTTGTCGTCGTTGGCGCGTGTAGAAGTACTCCATCTCCTGCCGTTCGAAATCCAGCTCGGCCAACTCCTGCTCGCGCCCCGTTTGACGCAAGTAGGTGATCAGTTCGCCGTCGATATCGAAGTGGTTTTCGATCGAGTTCTTGCCTTTTCCCGTGATGAACAACAGGCGGCGAATCCCGGAAAGGGCCAACTCGTCCACAACGTGCTGGGCGACGGGTTTTCGCCCCACGGGGAGCATTTCTTTGGGCTGACTCTTGGTGGCCGGCAACAACCGTGTCCCCAGCCCAGCGACAGGTACAACAGCAATATCTATGGACATAGGCTCTTTCGTAGTCTTGTGCTTGAGTTGTCAATAGCGTGTGGTTCGCATTCTAGTCGATTCGTGGGGAATAGAGAAAGGGCGACTCATAGGCGAAACCTGCAGAACGCTAGTGCGGTTGACGAAACTGCGGCGGCGGATTCGAATAGCTGGGTTTGCGAGCGGCGATAGTCGTCGCTTGCGCGCGATCGTCTATTTCGACTGTTTGACTTCGACGGCAAACGGGCACAAAACTGTAGGGAACGCCCTCCGTGGCGTTCCGTGAATTGCGAATCTGCGTGGTTTTCCGCACCGCGGAACGCCACGGAGGGCGTTCCCTACAGAACTCAAACAGTCGGACTATGTGGTTACCCTGTCAATGTCCGAATTACTGCGTCAAGAAATCGCCGCCACCGCCGATACGATCGTCGTGAAAGTCGGTACTCGCGTGTTAAGCCGCGCGGATGGCCAACTGGACGAAAAGCACATCACTCGTCTGGCCGAGGAGCTGAGCCAGATCCGAGAGAGGGGCCGCCGAGTGGTCTTGGTCAGTTCCGGCGCCGTCGGAGCAGGTCTGGGACGCTTGGGGCTTGATCGCCGACCGACTGATTTGGCTCAACTCCAAGCCGTGGCGGCCATTGGCCAGACGAACTTGATCGAAACGTACGACAGGACTTTCCGTAAGCGCGGCCACCACGCAGCCCAAGTGCTCCTGACGGCGGAGGACACGCAGGATCGAACCCGATATTTGAATGTTCGGAACACGTTACGCTCGCTGCTCGATTTTGACGCGATCCCGATTATCAACGAAAACGACACGGTGGCCGTCGAGGAATTGATGACCACGTTCGGCGACAACGATCGGCTGGCTGCTCTTGTCACCAATCTGTTGGGGGCTCCGTTATTGGTAATGCTGTCCGACGTTGAGGGGCTGTTCGACGGTGATCCGGCAAAACCCGATTCCAAGTTGATCTCGACCGTGACGCGTCTTGACGATTCCGTCCGAGCGTTGGCTTACGACACGGCGACCGGCGTGAGCAAAGGCGGCATGGCCAGCAAGCTGGAAGCCGCTCGAATCGTGACCGCGGCAGGAGAAAACGCGATCATCGCCAACGGCCATCAACCGGGCGTACTCGGCCGCATTCTGGCTGGCGAGCCGGTGGGCACGTTGCTGTTGGCCGAAGGCAAATCGGTAAGTCCGTGGAAGCGTTGGATCGGCTTTTCAGCCCGGCCTCGCGGTAAGCTGCACTTGGACCCTGGAGCGGCCCGCGCCGTGGCCAGTGACGGCCGCAGCCTGTTGGCCATAGGGATTGTCAGTGCAGAAGGAGAATTCAACAAAGGCGACATCGTAACCTTGTGCGACGAAAACGGCCAGGAACTCGCCCGCGGGCTGACCAACTACCGAGCCAGTGACATCGAACGAATCAAGGGCCTGAAATCGGACCGGATAGCCCAAGTTCTAGGGCACAGGCCCTACGAAGAAGTGATCCACCGCGATAACTTGGCACTTGTAGCAGCACAGCCCGAACCCTGAGCCCCGCAGAGGGTCTCAGATGTCAGGGCAGGAGGAGGTGTCGGGAAGAAGAGGACAGACCAGCGACCCATCTATGCGTAGGCTCTCGACACCTGACACCCGACATCTGACACCCGACACCCAGCCCCCCCGACGCCCCATGACCTACTTCAGACCAGAAATCGAACAAATGGCCGGCTACGCTCCCGGCGAACAGCCGCAAACCGGCAAGTTCATCAAACTGAACACGAACGAAAACCCGTATCCCCCGTCGCCCAAGGTCATCCGGGCGATCGGGCAGTCCTTGGAAGCCGGGTTGATCCGATATCCGGATCCTTTCTGCAATGCCTTTCGCAACCGGGCTGCCGATGTGCTGGGCGTCGAGCCGGACTGGATACTCTGCGGCAACGGCAGTGACGATATTCTCACGATCGTCACTCGCGCATTCGTAGGTCAAGGCCAACGTCTGCGGCTGCCGTATCCCAGCTACATACTGTACAGGACATTGGCCCAGATCCAGGGAGCCGAATGGGAGGAGGTCCATTTCAATTCGGATTGGTCACTGCCGGCCAAGTTCGCGGACGCGACGGAGGATCTACGGCTGACCTGCCTGCCCAATCCGAACAGTCCATCGGGGACGATGGTCAGTGGGCGAGCGATACTGAATATGGCCGAGCGGTTGCCGTGTCCACTGCTCGTCGACGAAGCGTACGCTGATTTTGCCGAAAGGAACTGCGTCGAGTTGGTGGCCAAGAATGAGCGGATCATGGTCTCCCGAAGCATGAGCAAGTCCTACGCACTGGCGGGGCTACGATTTGGGTTCATCGTGGCCCAGCCGCACATAGTCCGCGAATTGGCTAAGGTGAAAGACTCGTACAACTGCGATTCGCTTTCCATCGCAGGTGCCACGGCGGCGATCGACGACCAAGCGTGGCTGGCCGAGAATTCGCAGAAAGTCAAAGCGACGCGACAGCGGCTGGCCGCAGAATTGGAAAAACTCGGATTTTCGGTCATCCCGTCGCAAGCAAATTTCATTTGGTGTACCCATGGCGATCAGGCTGCGCGGGCGATCTACGAGAGCTTGAAGCAGAACCGCGTGCTCGTCCGATACATGGACTATCCCGGATGGGGTGACGGTCTGCGCATTAGTGTCGGGACGGACGGTCAGATCGACGCCCTGTTAAGCCTGCTCGAAACCATGGTGTAACGCATGTCTCGAACCGCTACGATCCAACGCAACACGGCCGAAACACAGATCGAACTGACGCTGAACCTGGACGGCACGGGCGCGGCGCAGGTTCAGACTGGCGTGGGCTTTCTGGACCACATGCTCGATCTGTTCGCCAAACACGGAGCTTTTGACTTGAGCGTCGAGGCGAAAGGCGACCTGCACGTGGATCAGCACCACACGGTCGAAGACGTTGGTATCTGCCTGGGCCAGGCGGCCAAGCAAGCGTTGGGCGACAAGGTCGGCATTCGCCGTTACGGCCATTTCACTTTGCCCATGGAGGAAGCGTTGGTGACGACGGCGCTGGATTTGAGCGGCCGGTATTCGCTGGTCTTCCAGGCCGACTTTCCAACGGCGAAGATCGGCGACTTTGACAGCGAACTGGTCGAGGACTTCTGGCAAGCGGTGGCCGCCAACGCCTTGTGCAATCTGCACGTCGTGGTCCACTCCGGGCGCAACAGCCACCACATCAGCGAAGCGATTTTCAAATGCACTGCCCGCGCCCTGCGGATGGCCGTCGAACCAGACCCGCGCATGGGCGGAGTGCCCAGCACGAAGGGTACGTTGAGTTCGTAGAAGCGATCATGAGCAAACAGTACATCTACACGATCGCTGGGCTAACGAAGAAATACGCCCAACACGAGGTCCTGAAGGACATTTGGCTGGCGTTCTACCCGGGCGCCAAGATCGGCGTGCTGGGGCGGAACGGATCGGGCAAAAGCAGCTTGCTGCGGATCATGGCGGGCGAAGAGGCCGAGTTTAATGGCGAGGCTCGGATCACAGAGGGCTTCACGCGAGGCTTTTTGCCACAGGAGCCCGTGCTGAATCCGGAAAAGGATGTCTGGGGCAACGTCGAAGAGGCAGTCGCTCCGCGTCGAGCCCTGCTGGATCGTTACAACGAAATCAGCGTGAAACTTGGCGAACCGCTGGACGACGACCAAATGCAGAAGCTGTGCGACGAAATGGCTCGGCTGCAGGATCAGATCGAGGCGACGAAGACGTGGGAATTGGACCGCGAGATCGAGATTGCCTTCGACGTAATGAACCTGCCGCCACGCGATGCGCAAGTCGAAACCCTGTCCGGCGGCGAACGTCGCCGCGTGGCGCTGTGCAAGCTTCTGTTGCGGAGCCCTGACTTGCTGCTTTTGGATGAACCAACGAATCATCTGGACGCCGAAGCCGTGGCGTGGCTGGAACGCCACTTGTCGGAATACCATGGCACGGTGGTGGCCGTCACGCATGACCGCTACTTCCTGGACAATGTGGCCGGTTGGATCCTGGAACTGGATCGCGGACGAGGCATTCCGTGGGAGGGCAACTACTCGTCGTGGCTCGAGCAGAAGAAGGAACGACTGGCTCGCGAGGAGAAATCCAATCTGGCTCGCCAGCGGACGCTCGAACGCGAGTTGGACTGGGTACGCATGGCGCCGCGAGCCCGGCAAGCGAAGAGTAAAGCCCGTTTGAAGGCTTACGAACAGATGGCCGCGCAAGGGTTCGAGGAACGGCCCGACGAGTTCGAAATTCAGATTCCGCCCGGTGAACACCTGGGCAACCTGGTCGTCGAGACGAAGAAGTTGAACAAAGGCTACGGCGATACGCTGCTGATCGAAGGCCTGACTTTCAACCTACCGGCCGGAGGTATCGTGGGCGTGATCGGTCCCAACGGTGCGGGCAAGACAACGTTGTTCCGTATGATCATGGGCGACGAGCAGCCGGACGGGGGCGAGTTGCGAATCGGACCGACCGTGGAAATGGGCTATGTGGACCAGAATCGCGACGCATTGGAGCCCGACAGCTCGGTGTTCGAAGAGATTTCCGGCGACCATGAATGGCTGCAAATGGGCGGACGCAGGATCAACTCGCGGGCCTACGTGTCACGTTTCAATTTCCGCGGTCCGGACCAGGAGAAGAAGGTCGGCGATCTGTCGGGCGGCGAACGCAATCGTGTCCATCTGGCCAAGCTGCTGCGCCGAGGCTCGAATCTGCTGCTATTGGACGAACCCACGAACGATTTGGACGTGGATACCCTGCGGGCTCTGGAGGAAGCGATTCTGAATTACGTCGGTTGCGTGGTGGTAATCAGCCACGACCGCTGGTTCCTGGACCGCGTCGCGACGCACATCTTGGCCTTCGAAGGCGACGGCTACGTACACTGGTGCGAAGGCAACTTCCAGGCTTACGAGCAGCAGCGACGCGAACGCCTGGGCATCACGGAAGACGCACCGCGACGTTTTCGTTACAAGCGGTTGAAGCGATCGTAGGTCATGCTTTGATCAGGACTTCTCCGCGTCCACCTTCGATCATATCGCCGTTGTACAGTTCGAAGTCGGCATCGAGCACGTCGCCCGGCAAGGGAAAGTCCAGATGCCGTAGCTGCCGGAAGAGCGGGGCCAATACTGTTGGACGGCATCGGCAGGCTCGGCGGAAAGTGGGCAGTAGCCGCGGCGCGTTCTCGCTCAGGAAAATCAACGTGCCGCGACGCATTCCGGCGCCGTGACGGATTCCGCTGTCCCCGGATATCACGATAGTGCCGGCCCGCATATTGAAACCGGCCAAGTCGGCCACGCTGCCGCCCACGGCCAGCAGCCCGCGGCGCATTCGATGCCCGATTTCGTTACCGGCACTCCCGTCAATCAGGATCGTACCACCCTTCATCCCCCGTGCGCTTCCGCGATACGCAGCGCCGACCAAATGCCCGGCGGAACCACGCACGTGGATCAGGCCGCCGTGCATTTCCCCGCCTAGCCAATCGCCAGCGTCGCCCTCTACGTGGATTTCGCCGCCCGCCATTTCGCTGCCCACGTGCCGGCCAGCGTTGCCAATCACGTGAACATACCCTTCGGTCATTCCAGCGCCGATCCAGTGCACACCCGACAGGTCACCTTCCCACTCCATACGACCGTCGGCCGGTTCGCCAGAGACATCGAAGAACTCCGCCAGCGACGTCTTGACGTTGCCCTGAAAGATCTCCAGTCGCTGGATTTCCGCCACCGATTTGTCTCGAACAGCGGTTGGCGTAATGCCTTCCACCTCCACTGGAACATTGGACGAAGTTCGGTAGCGAAGACGCAGCGTCATGACCGCCGAGTATAGCCAACCGGAACCTTTGGGGATAGGATGCGGGAGGAAGGGGGTGTCGGGAGTCGGGTGTCAGGTGTCGGGAAGAATGTGGACGGAGCGTCGGCTGAAATTCGGAACTGGAAACTGGATATCCCACACTTCTACCCTGACACCTGACACCTGACACCTGACACCCGACACCCCGCTTTGGGAGATTCGAACTTGAGGATCGCAGGAATCGTTTTGTGCGGCGGCATGAGTAGCCGTATGGGCTTGCCGAAGGCAACGTTGCCTTTTGGCCCGGAATTGATGATCGAGCGTGTCTTGCGGCTTCTTGGGCAAGCCGTTGATTCGCTGGTTGTCGTCGCGGCGCCCGATCAGGAGCTGCCCGAGTTGCCGGCGGCCGTCACCATCGCGCGTGACCGGCACGAAGGCTTCGGGCCGCTGGAAGGGCTGCACGCCGGTTTGACTGCGATTCGAGATCAAGCCGATGCGGCCTACGTCACCGGTTGCGACGTGCCGCTGCTGGAGCCTGGGTTTGTACGCTACCTGATCGACTGTCTTGAAGGCCATCAAATCGCCGTTCCCTTTGACGGCAAGTTCTATCAACCGTTGGCCACCGTTTACCGAACGAATATCTTGTCGGAACTCGAAACCCTGCTGCGCGAAGGACACAGACGCCCGGTTAGCCTGTATGGCATCGTCGACACTCATCGCGTCCCAATTGAACAACTCAAAACGCGGGACCCCGAACTTGAAACTCTAGCCAACTTGAACAGCCCCGAAGACTACTTCGCGGCGGTACAGCGAGCGGGATTTGAGGTCCCGCCAGAAATCCGGCGAGCACTGACGGCATAGGCGCGGGACGCAGGGAAACGCGCATTCTTCGCGTGATCTCGACACATGCAGAGCCTCCGCGGCCCAGGAATGGCCTTCATGGGGAATTATTAAACAGCCTTTACGAGGAGTCTTTCAGGGCTTCACGTAGCGAGCATGGGCGATTAGACTAATACGCTTACCCACCCGAGTCGGCTCTTGGCGGCCCGGTGTCGAGAAGTCGAAGCGTCGGATAGCCGGGATCTCTCCCAATTCGCTCTTCACTTCCACCCATCGCCGTTGGGCGTGGCTGACGCGCCTCCCGCTCGAATGCCCTGCAAATTGTCCTAACTTCCCACTATGTTCCAAAGATAGGAGAGAAGCCCGTGAAACGCTTTTGGATGCTGATTGTGCTGTTGGCCTTGGCCGCTGGTTGTGCTCCGCCGGCAGCGTCATCGCCAGCGCAGAATTCCAATACTACAGACAGCCCGAGCAATACCACGACCAGCTCGAGCAACACTACGACCGCGGCCGTGGATGTTGTACAATCGGACGCCGTGTGATACCCGGCGGTCTTGGGCTGACACCGTTGACGACCGAGTTGTCGGATAGTCGTGTTGTCTCGACTCAGTTGTACAATCAGCCCCATCCTGCCAGCCGGGATGGGGCTTTCTCGTGCGCGGAGTGATTTCAATGAGCCGATTCCAGAACCAATCAGTGCCAACCGCTCGGGTCATGGCCGGCATTCCTGCCGTCAATAACGCTTTGTATCACCGGATTCGCTTTTCGGTGGGGGACCCGGCGGCCGTGATCGACTTGCCAATATCCGAGGGCCAATCGCAGACGATCCTGATTCTGCGCGACATCGAGATGGAACGAGCGCGAAAGCATGCGGCCGTCGATCAAGTGGGATGTCCCGTCGACTTCGAGCCGGAGGGCGGACTGTCAGGCGACCGAGAAACAGCCACCGCACAAGCCGTGGCCGAGTGTCTACGGCGCAACGACGTCCAGCGAGTGATCGCGGATCGCTCGCTGCCGTTGCTGTTTGCACACCAGATGGCAGAAGCGGATATCGTCGTCGAGTGCGACACGGAGTGGGGAGTGCTGGAACGGCGCAGCAAGGACCAGCAGGAAGTCGAGTGGTTGCGCGAAGCCCAGAAGGTGACCGAAGGGTCAATGGCCATGGCTTGCGAGACGGTCGCCCGTGCCGATGTCCGGGCTGACGGTGTCTTGCTGATTGAGGGCGAGCCGCTGACCGCCGAGCGGCTCCGGGCCATGATCGACGTGTGGCTGCTGGAACGCGGCTATTCGAACCCCACTTCGATTGTTGCCGGCGGTCCGCAAGGTGCGGATTGCCACGACGCGGGGTCAGGCGAATTGAAAACGGAACAGCCGGTGATCATCGACATCTTCCCGCGCAACCGCGAAACGCTCTACAACGGCGACTGCACGCGGACGACAGTCCACGGCCGAGTATCCGACGAACTCGCCAAGATGCACACGGCCGTCGTGGCTGCCAAGGCCGCTGCCATCGCCGCATGCCGTGCGGGCGTGACGGGCGAGGCCGTCCATGAAGCCACGAAGGCCGCCATTACATCACACGGCTACGCGACGGGCCTGCCGGACGACGACGCGTCGGACTCCTACTGCGCCATAACACACGGAACCGGCCACGGTATCGGGCTGGACGTTCACGAACCGCCGTTGCTGGACAAAGGAGGTCCCGAGTTGGTGGTCGGCGACGCGATTACCGTCGAACCAGGTCTTTACTGCCGTGCCATCGGCGGCGTGCGAGTGGAAGATATGGTGGTCGTTACCGAAGACGGCTGCGAGAACCTGAACACGCTGCCCGAGGGGCTTAGCTGGGCGTGACAGGGCCCATGGGACCGCATATGGAAGAGGGTCGCGACCTCGGCAGCGTCTGATATTGTTTAACCCCGAGCCGAAGGCGACGGTCGTACCGCAACGGGCCGCTCACAACAACCGTCGCCTTCGGCTCGGGGTTAAACGGGGAAGCCCATCCCAAACAACTCTGCAACTCGTAGTTCTGCGCTGCGTCAAGTCGCTCTGGCCAGACCGAACCACTCGATCTGCTTGCGCGGGCAGTATTGAAGCCCATGTTCCGCGCAGTACGGCTGCAGCCAGTCGCCGATCCGTGACAGCTCCTGAACGTCAGTGCCCAGCGGCATGAGCATGACTCGCCCGCGGTCGATTTCCGGGAACTCTTCCAGGTACAGCAGCACTTCCTCGCAGTCGCTATGATCGCCGACGACGAACTTGAACTGGTAGGTGTACGCTCCGATCAGGCGGCTGATTACGTCCGGCACATGTCGCGTGCGATCGTGGCGCACTTGCCAGTTCGATGCGGTTTCTTCGGAAGGCGTCGAATTCGACAGTTTGGGACTGACCGACATCAAATCGCATGCGACCGGCAAGTGTAACGTCCCGGCCGTCTCGATCGTGATGTGTCGACCCTCGCCACGAATTCCCTCGCACAGGGGGATCAGCTCCGCCTGCAGCATGGGTTCCCCGCCAGTCAGGACGACATGGTCACAACCGTGGTCATCGATCTGTTCAAGAATGTCCTCGACCGATAGGTCCTCGCCCTCCGGAAACCAGGAAGCGTAGGGTGTATCGCAGTACCAGCACCGAAGATTGCAGCCGCCGGCGCGCACAAAGACGCTCTGGATTCCAGTCAGAAACCCCTCGCCCTGAATCGATTCGTAGATCTCTGCAACGCGCATTCGCTTCTAAGGCTAGTCCACTTTCGCTTTCACTTCATCTTGCCACAATGATGTTTTGGGCGAAAGGAGGATATCCATGTCCGAGAGCTTCCGCGACACGCTGGAGACGTTCGAAAACCAGTATCCCACGCGGGATTACACAATCGAGATACGTTGCCCGGAATTCACTTCCGTGTGTCCGAAGACGGGCCAACCCGATTTTGGCGTGCTGACCTTCACCTACACGCCGGGCGAGAAGTGCATCGAATTGAAAAGTCTGAAGCTGTACCTGCAGAAGTACCGCAACGAGGGAATCTTCTACGAAAACGCGACCAATCACATCCTGGACGATTTCGTGGCTGTGGTCCAACCGCGGCGAGTGAAGCTGCTCGCCCAATTCACCGCTCGAGGCGGCATCACCACCAGCGTGACGGCCACCTACGAGAGCGAACCCCACGCGGTTTCAGTCGATGCTGCCAACTAAAACTGATCGCCGCCGCCCAGCTTTTCCTCCACCTTATCGGCTTGCCAGGCTACGGCGGTCATCACTCGGGTCACCTCCAAAGGATCGGCCGTGTCGGCCAACTGGTTGGCTTGCACGACAACCATCTCGCCCGATCCGGTGTTCTGGACCGCGAATGCGCCGTGGACCATCTTCATGTTGTATCGCAACAGCGCCATGGCGTTTTTCTCCGAGACGGGCCCACAGATCGATGTGTATGAAATCACATTGTGACCTTCCTCGTCTTTGCCGTTGAAGTCGACCGCAACCGTTTGTTTGCGCAACGCACCGATCGGCACGGTCACCTGCAAGACGTTCCCGGTCTCCTGGATTCGCCAGCCTGCGGAATCGACGACCGAACGCACGATTTGTTTCGGATCCGCTGCCGCTGTGGCGGGAGCAAGATCACCGAAGTCCAGCCCACCGGCCGCACCCGCGGCCGTTCCGGCGGCGGCCGCTGCAGCTCCGGCGATTGGAGCCGCAGGCGGCGTTTGCGGTGCTCCTGGCGGAGCCTGTTGGGGCACCATTGGATTCTGGCCTCCGGCCATGGCCTGCTGGATCATCCCAGGCATCATCATGCCGAAGCCGGCACCCATTCCCATTCCCATCGCATTGCCACCCATGCCGCCTCCGGACTGCTCGGCCATCTTCGACATGCTGTTCGCGGCTTGGTACATGGTGAAAGCCTGCAGGTCGCCGATTGCGCCCATGCTGCTGCGGGCGTCGATGGCTTTCTGTACCTCTTCGGGCGGTGTGATGGCGTTGATGAAAAAGTCGGCCATTTCCAAACCGTACTTGCCGAAATCCTCGCCAAGCTTTGCCCGCGTGCCAGCGGCGATCTCGTCGAACTTGGCCGGCAGATCCAACATGCTTATCTGCGCCGTGCCCAACAGGTCGGTCAAACGAGACACGATCAGGTCTTTTAGGAACGACGATATCTCGTCCGTCGTGTACTTGCCCTGCGTTCCGACCAGTGTATTTATTAAGGTTGCCGAATCGGTCACTCGGAACGAGAACTTGCCGAAGCTGCGCAGCCGCACAACGCCGAAGTCCTTGTCCCGAACCGTGATCGGTTGCCGCGTGCCCCACTTTTGATCCAGGAATGTCTGCTTTCCGACAAAATAGACTTGGGCCGTGAACGGCGACTTCTGCCACGGAATGGTCAAGATGCGCGTAAGGATTGGGACATTAGCGGTAGTGAGCGTATAGCGCCCAGGTCCGAACGTATCCATCGCCTTGCCGTCTCGGAAGAAAACTCCCTCTTGGCTTTCTTGGACGATCAACTGCGCACCGTACTTGATGTCCGCAGAACCCTCCGGCGGGATGCGGTGGACGATCGAACGGTTCGATTGGTCGAAGAATTCGAGGACTTCCAAGCGGATTCCCATGGCGTTGTTTCCTTCGGCTGAGACAGGTATGAGGTGTCGGGTGTCGGGTGTCAGGTGTCGGGTGTCGGGACTCAGGACTCGGAATTCGTGTTCCAGCGGCCGTTCCGTCTTCTTTTCTTCCCGACACCTGAAACCTGACACCTCTCTTCTGCCCTGACACCCGACACCCGAACACTCCTCCCCACATCATTCTCGCTGAATTCTACGGTTTTCCATCCAAAACGCCAACGACAGTCAGTGGATTCTTCGTGTGTGGTGGGGCGAGCGGTCAATTCGGGATAGAATGCCCGTATGGGCAACGAGGGCGGCAAATCGGCAGCCGAGCGTCTGGCGACTCCGATACAGTTCGTCAAAGGCGTGGGGCCACAGCGAGCGGAATTGCTCGAGCGAATGAACCTGCGCACCACCAGCGATCTGCTATTCGATTTTCCTCGCGATTACTACGACGCCAGTCAGCTTAAGGCAATCGGCGAGTTTGTGGAAAACGAGCCTGTCAGCGTGTGCGGGGTAGTCGAGGAAATCGACTTGCGAAACACCGGGCCGGGACGTTCCTGGCTCGGCATGTTGGTCCGGCAGGAGAAGGAGTATCTGAGGGCGATCTGGTTCAACCAGCCTTGGATGCGCGATCGCGCACCAGTAGGCGCTCGCGTTTTGCTGTCTGGCGCCCCACGATTCAACGGCGGGCGTTGGGAGTTGGTCCACCCGCGAGTCGAACTACTGGACGACGACCAGACAGCACCGTCCGGTCAGATCCTACCCAATTATTCGTTGACTGAAGGAATCCGCCAATGGCAGATGCGACGGATCGTGCAAGGCGTCGTGGCGGAATACAGCGAATGTGTCAACGAGGTCTTCCCGGAGCAGTATCGCGATGCTCATAATCTGCTTCCCATTGGCGAGGCTCTCCGCGAGATCCACGGACCTCGCGGCACAGATAGCCTTGAACAGGCCCGACGGCGATTCATCTACCAGGAGCTATTCGTCCTGCAAATCGCACTAGCCTTGCGAAAGCGGCAGTTGACCGAGCGCCGCAGTTCACCTGCGCTGCCGGCAACGGCCAAGATCGACGCTCGCATCCGTCGGTTGTTCCCTTTCGAACTGACGCCTGCCCAGAATCAGGCGGTCGCCGAGATAGCCGCCGACATGGCCAAGGCGACGCCCATGAATCGGCTACTGCAAGGAGACGTCGGCAGCGGCAAGACGGTGGTCGCCGAATACGCCATGCTCTCGGCCGTGGCTCACGGCCATCAAGCCGCGATCATGGCACCAACGGAAGTGTTAGCTCGCCAACACGCGCGCACCTTGACCGAAGACCTCCGCGAGAGCCGCGTCCGCATCGCGCTACTAGCCGGATCGCTGGCGGCAGCCGAACGGCGAGAGACGCTCGAACGGATCGCGTCGGGGGACGTCGATCTGGTGATCGGCACACATGCTCTATTGCATGATGACATTGTGCCGGCCAACCTCGGTTTGGTCGTGGTTGACGAACAGCACAAGTTCGGCGTGCGCCAGCGAGCCGCTTTGCGCGGATCCGGGCTCGACCCGCATTACTTGGTGATGACGGCGACTCCGATCCCACGCACGATTTCGATGACGTTGTTCGGGGATTTGGACGTGTCGACATTGCGCGAATCGCCACCGGGCCGGGCCATGGTCCACACGTACCTGGGCGAAGATGGTCGACGCGCCGAGTGGTGGGAGTTCTTTCGCAAGAGACTGCGCGAAGGGCGGCAAGGCTACGTGATCGCGCCGCTGGTCGAATCGGGGCACGACGACGGCACGGCGAGCGTGCAGCAAGCATTCGAAGCGTTGGCCAACGGCGAACTAGAGGCTTTTCGGTTGGATTTGATCCACGGCCGGATGAGTTCGACGGAAAAAGAGGCCGCTATGAACGCCTTCGGCCATGGCGAAACGCAGGTCTTGGTGGCCACGTCGGTGGTCGAAGTCGGCATCAACGTTCCCAATGCCACGGTCATGACGATCGAGGGCGCGGAACGATTCGGACTGGCTCAACTTCATCAACTGCGAGGACGGATCAGCCGCGGCTCGCACCCTGGCTACCTGTGCGCTTTTTCGGAGGCCAAAACGGAGGAGTCCCGTGCCCGATTGGAGGCGTTCTGTAGTTCGAACGACGGTTTCGAGCTTGCCGAGATCGATTTTCGGCTGCGCGGCCCGGGTGATCTATTCAGCGCACAACAGCACGGATTGCCGTCCTTTCGGATTGCGGACCTTGTTCGCGACAACGAAGTGCTGGCTGAAGCGCGAAATGACGCTCGAACGCTGGTGACCGAGAGCCCCGGTCTGTCGCATCCTGACTTCGCTCGCCTCCGAGACATGGTAGTAAGACGCTACGGCCGATCGCTCGATCTGGCCGACGTGGGCTAGGACACTCGTTGCTCACGTTGATTTAGCGGGCAAAGTTGAATACCATGAGGAGTCACGTCGTCGCTATCTCTTGACGACCAAAGCAATTAGCGAGGAGTCACGGGCGATATGAAAGAGCTGACAGCGGAAGACATTTCGCAACGGATTCTCGATTTCCGTCTCCTGGACTCGCGTCAACTGGATGCCGTGTGGGGCGAATTCGGCACGCGCAGCATCACGTATGAAGAGTTCAAGGACTGCCTGCTGCGAAAAGAGCTATTGACCAACTTTCAATTGGACAAAGTCGAGCGGGGGCACCGCCAGGGATACTTCTACGGGCGGTATCGTGCCCTGTACATCGCTGGTGTCGGCACGTTCGCCCGCGTTTTCCGCGCGGTGCATCTTGACAAGGACCGTGTAGTCGCCGCGAAAGTATTGCGAAAACGCTATCGCGACAACCCGGAGCAGGTCGAGCTATTTCTGCGCGAAGCCCGCATGGGACTCCGTCTCAGGCACCCAAACATTGTCCGCGTTTACGAGGTCAGCGACGACGTCAAAGCGCCCTTCTTTGTCATGGAGTTCGTGGAAGGACAGACTCTCCGCGAGTTGATGAAGACACGAAAGAAGCTAGATGTGGAGACATCGTTGAAGCTGATGACGGACATCCTTAACGGCCTGGATCACGCAAGCAAAGTCGGGATCACTCACCGTGACATGAAGTTGTCGAACGCGTTGGTAACCGCCAAAGGTGAAGCGAAGTTGGTTGACTTTGGGCTCGCTACCATCGCCGAGACGAGCGATGACAAGATCAGCACCTCCCCAAACGCTCGTTCGATCGACTACGTGGCGTTGGAACGAGGCACGGGCGTGAAAAAGAACGACCCGCGCAGTGACATCTACTTTGCCGGCTGCATGTTCTACAGCATGCTTAGCGGCGTGTCGCCGCTGGTGGAAACGCGGGATCGGCTCATTCGAATGAGCATCTCGCGATTTCAAACAATTGAGCCGATCAGCAAGTTTGTACCGGATTTGCCCATCGGCATCGCTTCGGTCATCAAGAAAGCGATGTTCCTTAACCCGGAAGATCGGTATCAGGAACCGTCGGACATGCTGGCGGACCTGAAACGAGCCAAAATCATCCTGGACAAGGGCGATGACGAGGTGCCGGCCGACACGTCTGCCGCAGCCAAGACGGTTGTCCCCGCCACCGACCAGGAAGAAGGAAAAGGGCGAACCATACTGTTCGTGGAAGCGAACACGGGAATGCAGGATTTGTTGCGCGAGCATCTGAAGAAACGTGGCTATCGCGTGCTGATTACCAGCGATCCTGTCCGCGCGGTTCAGCGCGTCGAGGACGAAGTGGGCCTGGCTGATTGTGTCATTTTCTCGACGCAAGATCTGGGCGGCGATGCGGTGGCAGCGTTCAACCGCTTGGGCGAATCGGAGGCGGCGTCACAGGTCCCCGCTGTCCTGCTGGTGGACAAACGGAAGAAGGACCTTGCCGACTCGGCAAACACGAACGAACATCACGTGTTGCTCGCCATGCCGTTGAAAATGAAAGAACTGCGGACGACACTGATAAGACTGGTGTCCCAGGAAGGGAAATCTTGAGCGCCGGCACACCCGACCGGGCTTTGTAGCTCTGAAGACTCAGGCGCCCGAAACCTTCAGCCCCATCTCGCGCATAAGCATCTTCATGTCCTCCCACGCAGCCCGCTTCATGTTCGGATAGCGCAGCAGGTACGCCGGGTGGTAAGTGGCCACGACCTTGATCCCTTGGTAATCGTGAAATCGGCCGCGCAGCTTTCCCAATGGTTGCGTCGTTCCAAGCAACGTCTGGGTAGCCACGGAACCGAGGCAACAGATGAACTCAGGTTGAATAATCGCCAACTGCCTTTCGAAGAAGTTGCGACAGTTCGAGATCTCGTCGGGCGCCGGAGTCCGATTGCCGGGTGGTCGGCATTTCAAGACGTTCAGAATGTAAACTTGCTCGCGTCGCAGCGTGCAGGCTTCAATGATCTTGTTCAGCAATTGCCCCGCGGCACCCACGAACGGCTCGCCCTGGCGATCCTCATCGGCGCCGGGCGCTTCGCCCATGAAGCACAGACGTGTTTTCGGGTCTCCAACGCCCAGCACCGTTTGGGTACGAGTCGATGCCAATTGGGCACATTGGGTGCAGGCAGCGATTTCCTCGCCAAGTTGTCGCAAAGCATCGACTCGCTGGTCCGGCGGCGGCCGCTGGTCCGGAACATCCGGCGATTGCCGAGTTTCCGGCACAACCGGCCCGTCCGATTTAGCTATCTGAGTAACGCCTGCTCGATGCAGGCACTCAAGCTTCTGACGAACCAGCCGTCGCGCGTCACTCGAATGTTCATGCGCGTAACCCATGATTGCCCGTCTCCTTGCAGTCGTTCCCGAAGCCAAGTATATGTGAAACGCGACCAGTTGTGCATATGAGGCTAGTCTGCTGATGTCCCAGTTCATCGCAACACAAACTCGACAAAGGATTTATGTTGACAGACCACGCTTCGGACGAAATGATTAAGAAGGGGCCGGTTCATCACAAGGCGTATTGGAGAAAACAATGTCCGTAGGCAACAAGGCCGTCTTCTGGTGGGTTTCGGCAGTCGCAGCCGCAGTCACGACCGGCACGAGTTCGCTCGCCACCGCGCAAGATCAACCACAGTACGAGGTTTTACCTATTTATCAGGTGTTCCTTGACGCGGAACGTCCATTCGAAAAGGGAATGACCCTGGAACAGAGAAAGGCGATCCAGGACGTCAGGATGAAAGTGCAGGGCCTCCAAATGGAAGTCGATAAGTTGCTCCGTGGCTCGTCGGAGCTTTCCATAGACGACGATGCGACGAAGACAAAGATCGACTACTGGTACGGGCAATACTACTTTGCCCGCCTCACTCACACAGAACATCTGTCCGAATGGCCCGATAAACGGCAGAGGTTTCTCAAGTCGCTCGAATCGACCAACATACCGGAGAGCGTTCACGATTACGTCGTCGATTTCGCAAGACGCATGATGCTGGCCATCTCCCAGGGCAACTACCATCCGGTAGCGCGGTACAACGCCATGCTACTGATAGGTATGCTAAACAAAACGGAAGCCGACCTGATCCGCGAGAAGCGCTTACCGGTTCCCAGCATTCAATGCATGGGGACCATGCTGAACGAGTTCGCCGATGCGAAGCAAATCGACGCGGTGCGAGTGGCCGTGCTGGTGGGAATCCTGCGGCACGCAGAGACCGACCGGAAGTTGCCTGCGGTGGACCGGCGTCTGGTGGGTGGCCCCGGACCAACGCGTATTGTGGACCTCATGGTTGGCCTCGCAAACACAAAAGACGCACCCCAAGGAAGATCACAGGCGGGTCACGATTGGATGCGCCGCCGAGCCATCGAGATCCTTGGAGCCTTGGGTAACGTCGGTGAAAACAACAAGGTCGCCTCTGCTCTGGCAGCCATTGTCGACGACGACCAGACCCCCGTATCGCTCCGATGCTCGGCAGCCGAAGCGCTCGGACAGCTCAACTATCCGGGCAACGCAACCGTTAACGTTGCCGATATCGCCAAGAAAATGGGCGCCGTCGCTGCGCACGCCTGCTTGGAGGAAATCAAACGCGTCGAGGATCAACAGAAGCGTGAACAAGAGGAACGAGACGCCAGTGGCGGCACCGTTGGCGTGGCCATGCCTAGCGGCGAGTCGACCGGGCCGTTCGGTGCGTCCAGTCTCGACAGCGAGAACAGGCCCAATCCACTCGCATACCGTATCAGTCTGACCCGCCGGCGGATCAAATATCAGACATCGTTGGTCAAGAGAGGTTTGGTAGGGGAAGACAAAAAGGCCTCGCCCAAGAAGCCTCCTACCGCCAAGGCGGAACCCGGAGCCGAAGAGGAAATACCCGCTAAGGAGGAGAAGAGCGGGATCCTGGCTCTGGCCAAGGCGGAAGATCAGGAGTACGTCGAGAAAGTGGCAAGCCACGTTGATGCCATCATGCGTAAAGTCGACGACACCAGTTTCAAGGACCTGACGTCGCTGATCACCGAGATTGGCACGCTAGTAGATGAGCTGGAGAAGAAATGCGACATCGTGGTCAATGTGGACGAGATGGAGATCGAGGCAGAGGGACTATTGGAAGATCCTCTGGGCAATTTGGGCAAAGGCCTCGGTGGGATACCGTCCGCCGAGCCGCCCGCGAAACCACCGGTCGCTCCGACCGCCAAGACGCCGGCTGCCCCGGCGACGAAAACGCCTTCCAAGACGCCGGCTGTACCACCCGCGAAAAAGACTGCACCGCCGCCTGCGAAAGGGCCCGTCGCGCCACCCAAGAAGACGGCTCCCGCCCCGGCTACACAGCCATAGCCGGACTACGTGTCGTCATTCTCCGGCTGGGCGGCCTGCTCTAGTGCTTTGTCCGTACTCGTCGGATCGACAACTCGGCAGGTTGCTGTCAGCCGGTCGGCGATGTCCTCCAGGTCGCCGATCCATTCCTCCTCGGTCGTGTCGGGCGGGCAAAGCTGCTTAAGTTCCACCGCCATCAGGATCAGACGCAAGAGATGCCGAAAGATGATGCCCTCTTGTTTCTGTAGGCGTTTGCTGGTGACGTATTTGTTGAAATCACCGCCGAACTGCAGGATCTCGCCCGCCGCCCAGACGGATTGAGTGTACACATCGTGGACGCCGGGAAAGTCGAAGTCGAACAGACGGCGCAGCTTCTCTGCCAACGTCAATACATACACCCGTTCCTCTGTCTCGATAAAGCTCCGGCGCTCGGGCTCGCCATCCGGCTCTTCGTCCTGGCCCGCACCGAGTTCTTCGGCCGACGCCAATCCGAGCTGCAACAACTGAACATCTAATCGCGTTGTCGCCAGCGGCCCCGGCGGCAATTCCTCCCGCGAAGGCACTCGTACCAGGTGGCGGACCGATCCGGGCAGTTCCAGCACGCTTTCCATGGCTTGGATGCGTTCGTCCCGGTCGGCGATGCCCAGTTGGTTGACAAGGAAGATGCCGTACAGTGGATTGACACCACGCATCAGAGAGAGCTTCTCCAATTCGGGAGTCGGATACGCCAACATGGGACTGTACGGCTGTGGTTCTTCGTCCTCCTTCGGCCGCGCCTCTTCGCCCTGAACCGATTCGGCGTTTGGTTCGTCCGTCTTCTTCGGCGGCGGTGGATCCAGTCGGACGTATCCAGCAGTCCACAGGGTGATCAGCATACGGTCCAGGGCCTTTTGCCCGGCTTCCAGGTGGCGGCTGTCCATCAGCCGTTTCCCAACCAGTGTGCGCACACGGTCCACTTCTGGCGATGCCTGCAGCATATACGCCAACAGCCGCCACGGAAGCGCCCCGCGGCTATTCAATCTTCCCGGAGGCGCGGATTTCAATTTCTCGAACTGGGCCTCGGTCCAATACTGCTGGTTTGTCCTGCGTTTGGGCATTTTCTTCTTCAGTTGCTTTTTCGCTTTCCGCAGGCCGGGATCCTTCGTGTCTTCGGGTATCCGATCGTACTTCTCACGCCATCGCTGGATCTTGACGTCGTCTTCGTGGGCAAGTCCAAACACGTAGCCCTGTACATCGAATTGCGGTCGGCCCGCGCGGCCGAACATCTGATGCGCTGAACTGGCCTCGATCAACTTCTTCTTGTCGCGCGGTCCCTTCAGCAGACACGGTACCACAACACTGCGCGCCGGCAGGTTGACTCCAGCAGCCAGCGTTTCGGTACACACTGCTATCGACAGCAGCTTGCGCTGAAAAAGGTCCTCGACGATTCGCCGGTATCTGGGCAACACACCGGCATGGTGTACTCCCACGCCGCGCAGCAGTATCTGTCTCAGCTTGGGTCCGACGCCTTGCGACCAGTCGTATTGTCCCATTTCCTTGACTAGTTGGGCCTGCTGGCCATCGGCCAACAGTCGTTTGCCCTTCAACTGTTCGGCCACCGTCCAGCATTCCTCGCGGTTGAAGCAGAATACCAACGCGGGTGTTCGGCGAGCCTCTTCGTCGCCGGCAGCCATTTCCACGAGGTGCTCGGACAACAGCATGTCACCGACCCAAGCGTACGTGAGCGGCACCTTGCGCTCATCGCTCTGGACCAGTTCCAGCCGGCGGTGGTGGCGGTGAGACAGCCAGTTGACGAATTCCAGAGAGTTTCCCACCGTGGCCGAAAGCAGCAGCAGGCGTACGTGTTCCGGCAAGAGTCCTAGCGTCAATTCCCACACGACGCCCCGCTCCCGGTCGTTGAAACTATGGAATTCATCCATGACCACGGCCGACACGTCACGGAATTCAAACGTCGGGTGCAGCAGCCGATTCAAGAGTATCTCAGCGACCACGACCAGAACCGGCGCATCCGGGTTGATGCGGCGATTGCCCGTGACCAGGCCGATTTTGCTCATTCCAAATCCCCAGCGAATGGCCAACTCCTGAAGATCCTCGAGTTTCTGATCGGTCAACGCGATCAGCGGCGTCGTGTAGTAAAGGCGTTTGCCGGTGCGTAAAGCCTCGAACACGGCAGCCTCGGCGATCAACGTCTTGCCCATGCCCGTCGGCGCGCATACCAGCACTCCTTGGTTGGAGGTGAACCAGGCAAGCAACGCTTCTTCTTGAACCTGATACGGCTCAAATCGCAGTTGCTCAAAGTACTCGGCAGCGATCTGGTCTCGCGTCGGCTCGGTGGGCATGGACAACTCTTTTCAAGTTGGCAGGCTTGCGTAGGATCGCGAACGAAACAGCTTCCTCGTCTCACCGCAAGCCGGTCGTGTGCGCGGGGGGGGACGAAGACTCGTCGGCCCCCCGACACACATTATGCGCGCACCGGGCGTGGGAGTCATCGAGACTACAAAGTTCAAACGGGATACCGGGCAAACGGTCCCGTTTATCCGATCCGCATGTGTCGGACGAAGACCGCGAGCGAACCGCCGCGCTGTCGCATTGGGACGGCGCGTGTCAATCTTACAGCGCGGTGGACGGAGTACTCAAGTTCGCACGGACGTACAGAACGATCTAAGGCTTTACGTTGAAATGACTTCGGCGATGCTAGCAACGCGACTTGCCGGTGCGGCACGCCAATTGCCCCGGAACATAATTGGCGGGCGGCAACGGACGGCCGTCGAGACCCGGGCAGTATCTGAAAGCAAACGAGCAACGGAGTGAAAAGCGGTGAACTTACTACTACCTTGGCGTTGGATTCGCGCTGCAATCGTCGAATTAAGCGGCGTGGCGTTGTGCCTGCTGTTGATCGGTTATTCGCAAACGCACCGGGGGCCACAACTGAACGCCCCCACGGTGGCAGAGCGAAACATGGCGACGCAGATCCGCCACCGGGACAGCAACGCCCAGCAATCGCACAGCGAAGAGCTATGGCAGATGGTCGGGGTAGTTTTGGAGGGAGTCCTCCAATAACGCCGGCGGCCGGGCCTCTTGACTTGTCGAAAGTCGTGCCGCGTAGTACCTTGGAACCAGTACGGTGCTAATTCGACGCAAGAGAACCCCATGGCCAAGACACGACAGAAGACATTCGAGTATGTCGAGCCGATCGGCTCGCGGGTGCTGGTGCGCAAGGACGAACCAAAACGAGAAACCAAGGGCGGAATAGCACTTCCGGACCAAGCCGAAATACCCACCATCACAGGCCGAATCGTCACGATTTCGACACAAATCGAAAACGATGACGATGTGCCGCTGCGGCAATACGACAAGATCCTCTTCCACCCGAAGAACGCCATTCCCGTCGATTTCGAGCCCGACAATCAGCTCTTTGTCGTGCCCGTCGAAGATGTCGTGGCTGTGTTTCGCCGCGAGAACCCCGACGATGATTGACGAGAGGCCATCGAACACAACTTCGGGAAACGCTCTAAGAACGACTCTCCCCGGTCGCGTCTAGCCGTGCTTCTATTGGCTCCGGTTGATCTGCAAACTGAAACGTTTCAATCAGCGTGCGGTCGGCTTCGGCGAAACGCTCGACTAATTTGGTTTCCAGCGTAAACGCGATCGCGGCGCGCCGCCCTGCGTCATTCGAAACGTGATAGTAAACCCATTGGATCGGTATTTCGGATTCCATGCCGGCCACCAGAACGCGCAGCACGCATTTCCCGTCTTCGGTGGTTGACTTTGATCCTTCCACGATCTGCCCGAACTTATCGCCCAGCGAGCGTTGCACGTCCGCCTGGAACGCCTCCAGCGACATCTGCTTGCCGGGTTCCGACTCGGGCAACTCGGAAATGTTGCACTGAGCGATCAAATCGCCTCGGTCCACCAAGCGAAGGACGCACAGGTCGCGTCGGTCCAGCATAGAACGCCAGCGGCGATCGTGTATCAATTGGAAGCGGGCTTTTTCGGCCTGGAAGCTGAGCAACCCTGCGCCGGGACTGGCCTCAAGCGGCAATTCGGTGAGGTAGGCGTCAGTGAGTTTCTCGGACTTGGCCAGCGGAGCGATGGTGACCCGTAACCGGGCGGTTACTTCGAAGCCCGGTTCGGCGTGGCCGATGGCTCGTTTTTCTCGCATCGCCACGGCAAACCAAGTGATCAGATTCTGGGAAAGATCGTAGTTCGACTTTGCCCTGAACTCGATCTCCGAGGATACTCCACCCACGGCTCCTTCCACGTTCCCGGAAATCTCGATGATCGCGGTCTGGCCTTCGACGTCGTTAAGCGAGCAGGTGACATTCGAGTCCACGACGACGTCCAAACCCAGCAATCGTGCCAATATGCTCGGGTCGATCTCCCAGCGGTCGCCAATGCGCACCGGTTGTTCGGGCAGCAGGCGTGGAAGCAATAGACTGTTTCCCTGCACGTCGATCAGATCCAACTGTTCGCGCTTCAGCGGACCCATCGGCGAGTATATCAACGATCTGTCCGCGTCGACCTGCGCACACACCGTACGCCATTCTTCGGGCAATTTCGGAGCTAAGAGCCCTTCGTCCACCTTGATTCGGGCCTCGGCCTTGGTGTAGTAGCGTACTGAACGTCGGGACCACGGAGTTGGTTGAGTATCGACGAACCTCTCCTCATAGGCAAGATTGCCCTCCACCAACAGAGGCACTTTTGTCACTTTGGACCCGTCAGGATTCAGCTTCAATTCACCCCGGACTTCCAGCACAGCCTGCACGGCCTGCATTTGACCTACAGAAGCGGGCTGCTTCAGATCGTAAGTCGTTTTGGAGTTGGAGGTTTCGGCTCCACATGCGGCTGCTGCCAGCAATGTCGCAGCCATAAGAAGCAACACGAAGGAAGCAGTTTTCGTAAAATTATTGGCCAATTTCCTGCTTTTTTTCGCGAATACGATGGCAGTCCGATCGTCGTATTTCATGGTGAACCCATTTCCCTGTTGGTACGTCTACTACCTTACGTGGTCCGTTAAATCGACCTCATACATTGCGGTTCTTCAGCGGAAAGGGAGGTTTTTGTTGTACGATTTGCGTCAGGTAGGGAACAATCCGATAGGGGAGACGCGAACATTGCTGTGCGTCTTCGGAACGCAGGTCGACGTGGACACCCAACGGGATGGTTTTCAATCCCTTGTTCGTTTTGACTGATTCGATTTTAAGTCTTTTAAGAGTAAAGAGTTAAGAGTAGCAGTTCGATTCATCGCAAAAGCTGTTTGAATCGCTTATGATGACTAGAACAGAGCAACTTTTCGCTTCGTAGTAAGCAACTGCCGGAAAGACTTGGTGCTGTTTTTCGGTGGCAGGGAGCATCTCAGGAATGTGGTGCCTACCCAATTAGGACTGGATTCTGTTGGAGCGGCGGGAGCCGCAGGGAACGCCACGGGGTCCGCCATGCCAGAAGAGGCCATACAATGCACTCCACTTATCGAAATTCTGACATTAGGGGGCTTCGGGACCAGCAGGTTCGCTTCGCGCCTCGAATGAAGAAGCTTGAGCAGGTCGAGCGTGCGGAGCGACTAATCACCGAAATCGAACCGTCCAAGACGTATAGCTATGAATACCTCTGCTATCGCATAACGGACTATCGGCCCGACGCGGCGCCGGAAATGACGATGACGGGCGAGGAAGCTCGTCACGACGTGCGTCTGTTTGTCGAGGACGTATCGGACTCGGCCAACGTGCGCGTCACTGATTTGGCTGAACCAGTGCACACCGTCGAAGACCTCAGCAGGATGTTCAAGGTCTCGACAAAAACTATATCGCGCTGGCGCGAGCAGGGGTTGGTGAGCCGCCGATTCATTTTCGATACCGGCCGCAAGCGAGTCGGGTTCTTGCAGAGTAGCGTAGACCGGTTCGTTGCTCGTAACCACGATAGGGTGAGGCGTGGCGAGCGATTCAGCCAGTTGTCCACTCACGAGCGGAACGAGATCATTGATCGAGCACGACGCTTGGCACAAGCCGGCGCTGGCCAGTCCGAAATTGCTCGGCGCATTGCGCGGCACCTGAATCGCAGCGTCGAGACGATCCGGTACACGCTCAAACAATTCGACAAGAAATATCCGGACTTGGCTATCTTTCCTGGCAATTCCGGGCCATTGACCGAGGATTTGAAGCGGAAGATCTACCAGGACCACCGTCGTGGCGTTGGCGTGGGTGACTTGGCCAAGCGATACGGACGCACTAGGACCACCGTATACCGTGTGGTTAACGAAATGCGGGCCTGCCGGATTCAAGACCTGCCGCTCGACTGCATCTATAACGAGGTGTTCGAGAATCTGAGGATGGAGGCCGAGATCCTGAGCCCAATGCCGGTGCCGGACCAGCCACCGAAGAAAATGCGCGTGCCGGTCGGATTGCCGCCTTACTTGGCTGCGTTGTACGACGTTCCTTTGCTTACCCGCGAACAGGAGCATCACCTCTTCAGGAAATTCAACTACTTGAAGTTCCGGGCCGCAAAGCTGCGTGAGAAACTGAATCCGATGCGGGCCAGTGGCACGCTGATGGACCGGATCGAGCAGTTGTACGAACAAGCAGTGATGATGAAGAACGAAATCGTACAGGCAAACCTGCGTTTGGTTGTCTCCATCGCTAAGCGACACGTGACAGCCTCGGAGGACTTCTTCGGCCTGGTCAGCGACGGCAACATGTCGTTGATTCGGGCGGCGGAAAAGTTCGATTACGCCCGCGGCAACAAATTCAGCACCTACGCAAGCTGGGCCGTCATGCGGAATTTCGCTCGAACGATTCCGGACGAATACAAGTATCGCGAGCGATTCCGCACGAGTCAGGACGACATGTTCTCCGCCCAGCAGGACGATCGGAGAGGGCAATACGAGCAGGAAAGCGCCCAGCAGCAGCGCGAACGGCAAATCGAGAGGATCCTGGCCCGGCTTGACGATCGGGAGCAGAGGATCATAATTAGTCGTTTCGGCTTGGACCACACTCAGGAGCCTAAGACCCTCAAAGAGGTGGGCTCCCAAATGGGAGTTACGAAGGAGCGAATCCGTCAGATTGAAGCCCGAGCGCTAAACAAGCTGCGCATGGCAGCCGAAGAGGAGAAAATCGAACTACCGGACTAACTCTGGCATCCGTGGGATGATCCGGCTGTGGGCGAACACGACTGGTGGGTTGCTGGCCCTGTTGTCGGCGACTCCTCTCTCGGCGGGCGCGTTGCATCGGCCCGCTTCGTTTTTCATTGTTCCGTATTGCAAGGAATCCACGCTTCGCTATATTAGCAGGTTTGGGCAGCGGGGAGCCTATCCATCCTGCAGGCCAGCGTAGCTCAGTTGGCAGAGCAGCTGATTTGTAATCAGCAGGTCGTGGGTTCGAATCCCTCCGCTGGCTCCATCGAACGGGGTAGACAACGAATTGATAACGGGTAGGGGATCGCAGAAGCAGCGAAACCCTCTGGTAAATGAGCTTTATTGGGGGGTTTCCCGAGCGGTCAAAGGGGACGGACTGTAAATCCGTTGGCAACGCCTTCGCAGGTTCAAATCCTGCACCCCCCACTGGCGAGTATGGCTTGGTTTCTTGTCTGTTGGGGGTGTTGGTGAGATGTCAAGTCAGATTGGTAGCGGGTGTAGCTCAGTGGTAGAGCAACAGCCTTCCAAGCTGAAAACGAGGGTTCGATTCCCTTCACCCGCTCTCGTCCGGTGGGTAACCGCTCGGCGACGGTATTGCCGTTGGCTGCTGTAGCTCAGTTGGCAGAGCGCGTCCTTGGTAAGGACGAGGTCACGGGTCCGACTCCCGTCAGCAGCTCTTCGGTGTGGCCGCATATGCGGCAGATGATTGTTTTTGTGAAGCGTTTGGTTGTTTCAACTGTTCAAGAGTATTGATGCACTCAGAAACGTAGGTGTAAGAGACAATGGCCAAGGAGAAATTTTCACGGACTAAGCCGCATGTGAATGTTGGCACGATTGGGCACATCGACCACGGCAAGACGACCTTGACTGGAGCGATCTTGGCGACGCAGGCCAAGAAGGGGTTAGCCGCGTTCAAGTCGTATGCGGATATCGCCAAGGGTGGTACGGTCCGCGACGAAACGAAAACCGTGACCATCGCTGTTGCGCACGTCGAGTACGAAAGTGACAAGCGCCATTACGCGCACATTGACTGCCCCGGCCATGCCGACTTCATTAAGAACATGATCACAGGTGCTGCCCAGATGGACGGCGCTATCCTGGTGGTCTCGGCAGCCGACGGCCCGATGCCGCAGACGCGCGAGCACGTTTTGCTGGCTCGGCAGGTGAACGTCCCCGCCCTTGTGGTCTTCTTGAATAAAGTCGACCTAGTGGACGATCCGGAGCTGTTGGAGTTGGTCGAGTTGGAAGTCCGAGAACTGCTAACCAAGTACAAATTTGACGGCGACAACATCCCGATCATTCAGGGCGACAGTCTTTCGGCTTACCAGAAACCGGACGATCCGGAGGCGACCAAGTGCATCCAGGAGTTGATGGATGCGATCGACGAGAACATTCCGGAGCCACAGCGCGAGGATGACAGACCCTTCCTCATGGCGGTCGAGGATGTCTTCTCGATCGAGGGCCGGGGCACCGTGGCGACCGGTCGTATCGAGCGCGGCGTCGTAAAGGTGAGCGAGGAGGTGGAGATTGTCGGCTTGCGGGAGTCGAGGAAGACGGTTTGCACGGGCGTCGAAATGTTCCGCAAGCTGTTGGATGAAGGCCGGGCGGGTGACAACGTGGGCTGCTTGCTTCGTGGTGTCAAGCGAGATGACATCGAACGCGGGCAGGTGTTGGCTAAACCCGGTTCGATTACACCGCACACCAAGTTCGAGGCGGAAGTGTACTGCTTGTCGAAGGAAGAAGGGGGACGGCACACGCCGTTCTTCAGCGGCTATCGGCCGCAGTTTTACTTCCGTACCACGGACGTGACGGGTACAGCCAATCTGGTGGAGGCCGAAATGTGCATGCCCGGCGACAATGTGAAGTTGTCGATCGAGTTGCTCAAGCCAATCGCCATGGATAGTGGTGTCCGCTTCGCCATTCGCGAAGGGGGTCGGACGGTTGGCTCCGGTGTGGTTACAAACATTCTTGAGTAAGGGGACGTCTTCAGGGGTGTAGCTCAACTGGTAGAGCACCGGTCTCCAAAACCGGAGGTTGCGAGTTCGATTCCCGCCGCCCCTGCCATTCATCCGCATCGGCGGCGCACGGTCCGCGTCGCTCGTCGCCTGATGCGGTTTCGTTTCTTTTTTGCAGGGAAGCGGATTCTAGTGTCCAAAGACAGGGTTGCATCGTCTGCTATGTGGTTTGGTGAACTCTTTCAAGTCGGCGTTTACAAACGCAGTCAGGGCAAGATAACTCGCCAGGTGACGTTCGCGATGTTGGCGATCACCTTCGCTCTCGCGTCGTGGCGACTGTACGTATTCAAGGCGGACTCTGGCGACTGGATCCAGGCTGTCCTATCATGGGTCCGTCTGGCGATTTCAGACGAGGTGGCGTCCGGATTGGCATATGGTCTGGCGGGTGCCGTGCTGCTGATTGGCTTGTGGGTTAGCTTTCGGGTGGTCAACATGCCGCGTTTTGCGGATTTCTTGATCGCTGTTGAAGCCGAGATAAACAAGGTGTCGTGGCCGTCGCGCGGGGAGCTGTTCCGCAGCTCGCTCGTCGTGATCGTTGTGATTTTCGTGCTGTCGACCGTGTTATTCGGGTTTGACGTCGTGTGGGGGTACTTGTTCGAGTTGATGGGGATTCTGAAGAAGGCGAAATAGCTCGAGGACGTGACGGTGACTGACCAGCCGAACAATGAAAGCGAATCGCGTGACCGACCTGAGTCGGTGGACGAGACCGATGCGAAAGGCGAAGGCGTTAAGGTCGAAGCTGATGAGCAGGATGCTTCGGCCTCGGCGGCCGTATCGGCAGAGCCACCAGCGGAGACGCTTGGCGGGGACACCGAGTCGGAACCGGTTGAAGACACGGTTGAACAGCAAGAGGCGGCCGGGGAAGCTGTCGCAGTGGATGAGGGGCGACCCGAGCCCGACGAGTCGGAGGAAACGGCGGTCGAATCGGTGACGGAGCAAGCCGAAGAGCCGGAGGACATGGGCGACGAGCCCGCCGACGAGGGGGAAGAGGAGGAGCCTCAACAGGCTTGGTACATCCTGAAGGTCCAGGTAAATCGTGAAGATTCAATCCGCGACGCCCTGTTGCGACGAATCAAGATCGAGGGAGTGGAGGAGTCCTTCGGTGAGATCGTTGTTCCCACAGAGGATGTGGCAGAGTTCAACAAGAGCGGCAAACGTCGCGTTGTGAAGAAGAAGCTCTACCCCGGATACATCCTGGTGAACATGGCGATTAACGACGACACGTGGTTCTTGGTTCGCGAGACGCCGGGGGTGGGGGACTTTACCGGGTCGGCGGGCAAGCCTACGCCGATGGAACCGCAGGAAGTCGAACGGATTCTCAAGATCGGTGCCAAGGAGGAAGACGGCGGAAATCAAATCAAGACAGCGATTCCGTTCCGGACGGGCGATCGAGTACGAGTGAAGGACGGCTATTTCCAGAACTTCGAGGGTGATGTAGAAGGCATTGACGAGGCAAACGGCCGCATTACGGTGATGATCAACATATTTGGCCGCTCGACTCCCGTCGAACTCGAACATTGGCAGGTGGAGGCGGTGTAGTCCCGATTGGACGCCGCTCTCATCCGCTAGATAGAAGGGCATGCTAGATGGCGAAACAGATATCCGGGCAAGCGAAGTTTCAAGTTCCTGGCGGTCAGGCTACGCCTGCGCCGCCCGTAGGCACTTCGCTTGGCAAGTTTGGTATCAATCTTGGGCAGTTTGTGCAGCAATTCAACGACCGCACGAAGGAATACAACGGGACGCCGATCCCCGTGATCGTTACCGTCTACAGTGATCGAACGTTTGACTTCGTCACCAAGAGTCCGCCGGCCGCATCGCTGCTGAAACTGGCCGCAGGGATCGCTAAAGGGTCCGGCGTGCCGAACAAGGAAAAAGTTGCCACGGTGACCAAGGGGCAGGTAGAGGACATCGCCAAGAACAAGATTGCGGACCTGAATGCCAGCGATCTGGATACGGCACGCCGCATGATTGAAGGAACGGCGCGGAGCATGGGAATTGTTGTCGAAGGCTAACCCTTGCGGTGGTGGGCGGCAGATGGCAGGGTTGGCTGCCTAGGAACACCAAAACACATTCAGTAACACAGGCAAATCGATGGTGAAGCGATCGAAACGATATCAGTCATTAGAGAAGAAGTTGGCGGGTGACGAAGCGCTGGCACTGGCTGCGGCTGTCGAGCGATTGAAGGAGTGCGCAGATACAAAGTTCGATCAGACTGTGGAGGTCCACATGCGGTTGGGAATCGATCCCAAGCAGGCAGACCAGATCATCCGCGGCTCGATCGTGTTGCCCCACGGAATCGGCAAGTCCCAGAGGGTCGTGGTGTTCGCCAAGGGAGATATGGTGGACGCGGCCAAGGAAGCCGGCGCCGACGAGGTGGGCCAGGAGGAACTTGCGAAGAAGATCAAGGACGGCTGGCTCGAATTCGACGCGTGCATTGCCGCTCCGGATATGATGAGCGTCGTGGGCCCGTTAGGAAGGATCCTTGGTCCCCGTGGTTTGATGCCGTCTCCCCGTGCGGGCACTGTCACCCCGGACGTGGCCAAGGTCGTTAAGGAGTACAAAGCGGGTAAAGTCGAGTTCCGGAACGATTCCGGCGGCAACATCCACGCTCGCATCGGGAAGCTGAGCTTCGATGGCAAGAAGTTGGAGGAGAACATTCAGGCCTTTATCGACCACATCGGTTCGATGCGGCCGGCTGCTGTCAAAGGAGTTTACGTCAGGTCGATTTCGATTGCAGCCAGCATGAGTCCAGGTATCCGCGTTGCCGCATAACCCAGTAGGCGGGCGGACGTGACGCCCCAGCGAACGGGCCTTTCCCGCGAGAATCTAGAAAAAGTTGCAGATCAATGAGCAAATACGTTAAAGACTTAGTCGCGAAAGAAATTGCGGGACGATTGGAGGGAGTGGACGACGCGCTGCTGGTGAACGTTGTTGGCTTGGACGCGAACAAGACGGTCGTGCTTCGCAAGCAGTTGCGCGAGAAGAACATCGGCCTCATGTCGGTCAAGAACAGCATGGCCAAGCGGGCGACCGCAGGCACGCCGTTGGCCGCTGCTTTCGAAGGCATCGAGGGCACTGTGGCAATGGTCTGGGGCGGCGAGGATTTCATCTCACTGACCAAGGAGATCGTTGCCCTCGATAAGAGCAAAGAGTTCGCACAGTTCGAAGCGCGCGGCGGAGTCATGGACGGCGAGCGTCTGACGTCGGATCGAGTCAAAGAGATTAGCAGATGGCCGAACCGCGAGGAGCAATTGAGTTTGCTCGTGGGCCAGATCCTCTCGCCCGGCGCGAATTTGGTATCTCAACTGCTGGCCCCCGGCGGCGCACTGGCCAGTCAGATTGAGAAGAAAGCAGAAGAGTCGGAATCCTAGGTCGGCGCGTTGGTCGCGCCTTTTGAAAACAAATAGAGTCTATTTCCGTAACCGTAGGCATCAAACGCGTGCTCGAGTCGTGTCGATGTCCAGTGTGAGAAAGGGCCCAGAACGCCATGTCAGAAGAAGCTGCAACTCTCGAGGTCACCGCCGAAACCAAAGAGCTTGGCAACAAGATTGCCGAGTTGACCTTGAAACAGGCTAAGGAACTAAGCGATTACCTGAAAGACGAGTATGGAATTGAACCCGCCGCCGGCGGCGGGATGGTCGCGATGATGCCGACAGCGGGCGGCGAGGACGCGGCTGCCGAGGTGGAGAAGACCGAATTCGACGTCGTTTTGACCGGATTCGGTGACAAGAAACTAAACGTGGTCAAGGTCGTCAAGAGTTTGACCGGCCAGACGCTCATGGAATCGAAGAAGCTAGTCGAGAGCGCACCGGCCACGCTGAAGGAAGCTGTACCCAAGGAAGAAGCGGAGAAGATGAAGGCCGAACTCGAAGAGGCCGGCGCTTCAATCGAGCTCAAGTAGAACACCGTCCCTGCAAACGACTGGCCGCCGTCCCGCGACGTGTCGTTGGGCGGCCGGGGTAGTTTACGCTTGATTCTCATAAATCGAATCCAAGCGCGTTTTCTGGTTTGTCTGGTCCCAGCGAGTGCTGCGCGCATCGGGCATTCCTCTTGTCGTTCTACGCATTCCCGGCTTGGCGGTCCGCGCTCGACCGCTGGCTAGTGTTTCCGTGTTCCCCGGAGCAACACCCATGGCCACCCCAGTCCAAAGACGCTTGAAGCCGACGGAAGTACGCCAGTTTGGTACTGGTAGAGAAGCCCCGTTTATTCCGGATTTGACCAAGATCCAGACGGAAAGCTACCGGGCCTTTCTCCAGGACGATGTCTCTTCTGAGAATCGCAACGAGAAGCAAGGCTTGGAAGGCGTCCTGCAAGAGATTTTTCCGATCGAGAGCTATGACAAGCAGGTGAAGCTGGAGTACCTCAAGTACGAACTTGGCAAGCCGCGCTACACACCGGACGAATGCCGCCAGTTGCGGCTCACCTACGGTCGGCCTTTCCGCGTGTGGCTGCAGCTAAAGAAAGACGAGCCGGTCGACGAGGAAGTGTATCTGGGCGACCTACCCATCATGCTCGGCGGCGGCGAGTTCATTATCAACGGTGCCGAGCGGGTGGTAGTGAGCCAGTTGCATCGCAGCCCTGGCGTCGATTTCGTGATGGAGACAGAGGGCACCTCCGATCGCAAGCTGCCCAGTTGCCGGGTGATTCCGGAACGCGGCAGTTGGATCGAGATTAACGTCACCAAGAAGGATGTGTTGAGCGTGCGCATCGATCAGAGTGGCAAATTCTCGGCCATGACGCTGCTGCGTGCCATGAGCGAGGAATTGAGCACGGATGCAGATATCATCCGAACGTTCAACGAAGACACCGTCACCGTCGAGCAAGTGGTCGATGGCCGTAGCGTCGTCAAGATCGAGGGTAAGTTTGCAGTCGACGATATTGTGTATCCGGTTTCCAACGAACGCGCCGGCGAAGTGTTGGTCGAAGCGGGCCACAAGATCACCAAGAATGCGGCTGAGCTGATTTGCAGTTCCGACATCGGCGAAGTGGAGGTCATGCCGCCCCCGAACACGACGTTGATTTTCTCCAGCCTGGCCGAGGATACGACATCCAGCCACGAAGAGGCGCTGTTACGGATCTACCAGCGGCTTCGTCCGGGCAACCCTCCGCAACTGGAGAAAGCAAAGACGTTGTTCCAGGAGAAGTTCTACGACGACAATCGCTATCGGCTGGGGCGAGTTGGCCGATTTCGAATCAACCGCAAACTGGGGCTGGAAGTACCTGAAAAGGAAATGACGCTGCGGCCTCAGGACGTGATCGAGGCGGTCCAATATCTGCTTGATTTACACGTCGGCAGCGACAACGCCCAGGTCGACGACATCGACCATCTGGGAAACCGCCGGCTGCGCACGATCGATGAATTGGCCAGCGACGAGTTGCGAAAGGGCTTCCTCAAGCTTCGGCGCACGGTACAGGAGCGTATGAGCCTCAAGGACGTCGAGGATATGACGCCCCGCGGCCTGATCAACCCGAAGAGCATTTCGGCGGCGATCGAGTACTTTTTCGGTCGCGGCGAACTGTCACAAGTTGTCGATCAGACCAATCCACTTTCGCAGCTTACGCACGAACGCCGCCTGTCCGCTCTGGGACCTGGCGGCCTTAATCGAAAACGGGCCGGATTCGAAGTCCGCGACGTGCACATTTCCCACTACGGCCGCATTTGCCCCATTGAAACACCGGAAGGGACCAATATCGGGTTGATTTCCAGTCTGGCAATTTTCGCCAGAGTGGACGAATACGGCTTTCTGATCACACCCTATCGAGGCGTGAAACGCGGTAAACTGACCGACGAGATCGCTTGGTTGCGGGCCGACGAAGAAGCTCGAGCTTATGTGGCCCCGGCGGATTCGGAGGTCGATCGAGGTAGGTTGGTTGGCGGTGCCACTCTGATCGCACGTCACCAAGCGGACTTCGAAATCGTCGTGCCCGATCAGGTTGACTACATGGATTTAGCGCCCAACCAGATGGTTGGGGTGTCGGCTGGCTTGATTCCCTTCTTGGAGCACGATGACGCCAACCGAGCTTTGATGGGCTCGAACATGCAGCGTCAGGCGGTTCCTCTGCTGGTGACCGAACCTCCCATAGTTGCCACCGGCATGGAAAGACACGTGGCCCAGAACTCGAGTATGGTGATCACGGCGCGTCGAGCCGGAAAGGTGACGTACGTGGACTCCGACCGAATCGAGGTCGGGAAGCACGTTTATCCCTTGAAGAAGTTCCGAGGGTTGAACGAGCGGACGTGCCTGAACCAGAAACCGATCATCCGCGTCGGTGACAAGGTCGAGCAGGGGCAGGTGATCGCCGACGGCGCGGCGACTTACGAAGGCGAGTTGGCGTTGGGCCGGAATGTGCTGGTCGGCTTCATGTCCTACGACGGCTTCAACTTCGAGGACGCGATCATCATTAGCGAAGAGTTGGTCAAGAACGACGTGTATACTTCGCTCCACATTGAGGAGTTCGATGTCGAGATTCGCGAAACGAAGCTGGGCCGCGAGGAGTTCACTCGCGACATTCCCAACGTGAGCGAAAAGGCCCTGCGAAACCTGGACGAGAACGGTATCGTCCGTGTCGGCACGTATGTGACTCCCGGCGATATCCTGGTGGGCAAAGTCTCGCCAAAATCGAAAACCGAGTTGACTCCCGAAGAGAAGCTTCTTCATGCGATTTTCGGGCGCGCCGGCGAGGACGTGAAGAACGATTCTCTGGAAGCCCCCTCGGGCATTGAGGGAATCGTGATCGACACGCAGAAGTTCTCGCGCCGCATGAGCCTCTCCGAGGAGGAACGCAAGGAATTTGAAAAAGACTTGAAGCAAGCGGAAACCGGGGGCAACGATGAAATCTCACGCTCGTTTGGGGCGATGATCGAGCAAATGGAACAGGCCACGGGCCGTACGTTGACCGACGAGGATAAGATCCCGCTGGTGAGGGACCAAAATCCGAAATTTGTCGTCGAGAAGGCGCAGAATTTCCGCTTGAGCCTGATCACCGAAAAGATGAAGAGCAAGGAGAAAATCGCCGCACTCGAGGAAATCTACAAGGCGATGTGGCCGGACGTGGAAAACGCGATTGACGAGCGAGATCGGAAGCTGAACAGCCTGAAACGTGGCGACGAACTCCGTAGCGGCGTCTTGCAGATGGTCAAAGTCTACATCGCCGCCAAGCGGGTCGTAGCCGTCGGAGACAAGATGGCCGGCCGCCACGGGAACAAAGGCGTGATCGCGAAGATTCTCCCGGTTGAGGACATGCCGTTCCTGCCGGACGGAACGCCGCTGCAGATCCTGCTAAACCCTCTGGGGGTTCCCAGCCGAATGAACGTCGGTCAGATTCTAGAAACGCATCTGGGCTGGGCCGGCGCCAAGTTGGGATTCCAGGCGATCACTCCGGTATTTGACGGAGCCTCGGAGGAGGACATCAACGATGCGTTGGAAGAAGCCAGCCTGCCGCGGCATGGGAAGGTCCAACTGCTCGACGGCCGCACCGGCGAACCGTTGTCTCAGGAGACCACCGTGGGCTACATCTACATGCTCAAACTGCACCACTTGGTGGATGACAAGGTCCACGCTCGCAGTACAGGCCCGTATTCGTTGATCACTCAGCAGCCGCTGGGCGGCAAGGCCCGATTCGGCGGTCAGCGGTTCGGCGAGATGGAAGTGTGGGCGTTGGAGGCTTATGGAGCGGCCTACGTCCTGCAGGAGCTACTGACGGTCAAGAGCGACGATGTGGAAGGCCGCACCAAGATCTACGAATCCATGGTTAAGGGAGAAAACACGTTGGAGGCCGGCACACCCGCCAGCTTCGACGTGTTGACGAACGAGATTCGCGGTTTGGCGCTGAACATGCAACTAGAGAAGCGCCGGATCTGAACAGAACACAACGCGTGACTGCGTTTCGAACATTCCTAAATCCATCAAAGGAGCACGAGCAGATGACCATCGGCGAAAGTGCTTATGACCGGATCAACGATTACGCGTCGGTCAAGATCAGTCTGGCGAGGCCGCACGACATCCGAAGTTGGTCGTTCGGCGAAGTGAAAAAGCCCGAGACCATAAACTACCGCACCTACCGGCCGGAAAAGGACGGGCTGTTCTGCGAACGAATTTTCGGCCCGGAGAAGGACTGGGAATGTGCTTGTGGCAAGTATCGCGGCATGAAGTACAAAGGCATGATCTGCGATCGATGCGGTGTGAAGGTCACTCACTCGCGAGTGCGGCGCAAGCGCATGGGGCACATCGAACTGGCTGCGCCGGTAGTCCACATTTGGTTCTTCAAGGCCATGCCCAGCCGCCTGGGCAACCTGCTGGCCATGAAGACCACGAGCCTGGAGAAAGTCGTCTATTTCCAGGACTATGTGGTCATCGATCCAGGCGATACGGACCTGGAAAAGCAGCAACTGCTGACGGAAGAGGAATTCCGCGCTGCCCGCGACCAGTGGGGAGACGGTTCGTTCGACGCCAACATGGGCGCCGAAGCGGTTCGTAAGCTATTGGTCAGCCTGGACCTCGTCGTACTGTCCCAGGAGCTTCGCCAGCAACTCGTTGAGACCAATTCGAAACAGAAGAGGAAGGACCTGGTCAACCGGCTGAAGATCGTTGAATCCATCCGCGACAGCGACAACAAGCCGGAATGGATGATACTGGACGTGATCCCCGTCATTCCGCCGGACCTTCGCCCGTTGGTCCTGCTGGATTCCGGCAACTTCGCCACCAGTGATTTGAATGACCTGTACCGCCGGATCATCAACCGTAACAACCGCCTTCGCAAGCTGGTCGATCTGAACGCACCGGAAGTCATCATCCGTAACGAAAAGCGAATGTTGCAGCAGTCGGTCGACGCTCTGTTCGACAATAACCGCTGCAAACGTCCCGTCTTGGGCAGCAGCAACCGCCCGTTGAAGTCGCTGACCGACATGATCAAGGGCAAGCAGGGCCGTTTCCGCGAAAACCTCCTTGGCAAGCGAGTCGACTATTCGGCCCGTAGTGTCATTGTGGTGGGGCCCTCGCTCAAACTCCATCAGTGCGGCCTGCCCAAGAAAATCGCACTGGAACTCTACCAGCCATTCATCATCCGCAAGCTCAAGGAACTTGGGCACGCCGACACGATCAAAAGCGCCAAGAAGATGCTGGAACGTAAGGACGAGGAAGTCTGGGACATCCTCGAGTCCGTCATCCAGAACCATCCCGTGCTGCTAAACCGGGCCCCGACGCTTCACCGCATGGGCATCCAAGCGTTCGAGCCAGTGTTGGTGGAAGGCAATGCGATTCACCTTCACCCGCTGGTCTGCAAGGGCTTCAACGCAGACTTTGACGGGGACCAAATGGCCGTCCATTTGCCGCTATCGATCGAGGCGCAGGTCGAAGCACATACCTTGATGATGTCCACCAACAACATCTTCGGACCGGCCAACGGAAAACCGATCATGAGCCCTTCGCAGGACATCGTGATGGGCTGCTTCTACATCACGCTCGAACTGCCGAATCGCAAGGGAGAGAACATGACGTTCTCTTCGCTTGAGGAGGCCGATCTGGCCTATTCACTGGGCGTGATCGACATTCACGCGAAAATCAAAGTCAAGCTGCCGCCAGAACGCAGAGTCAATACGGAAGACGAATCTGCCAAGCCAGGTGAGATCATTGAGACGACTTTCGGACGCATTATGTTCAACATGATGCTGCCCGAGGGTATGGACTTCTACAACATCCAGATGCGATCCGGCGAGTTGGCGACGGTAATCTCCGACTCTTATCAGCGATTGGGGCGAAAGGCGACAATCGACCTGCTGGACGACATGAACAAGGTCGGCTTCCAACAAAGCACGCTCAGCGGCCTTTCCTTCGCCACCGACGATTTGGTAACGCCGGACACCAAAGTGAAGCACATTACCGACGCCGAAAAGAAGGTGATGAAGCTCAAGAAGAACTACGACAAAGGCGTCATTACCGAACAGGAACGGTACAACTTGGTGCTGGATATCTGGACGCACGCCCGCGAACTGATCACGACCGAAATGATGGATGCGATGAAGTCGGATGACCGTGGTGGACATGGCTATGTCAATCCGGTGTATCTGATGGCCCATTCCGGTGCCCGTGGCGGCATCGAACAGATTCGACAGTTGGCCGGCATGCGAGGCCTGATGGCCAAGCCCACCGGTGAGATCATTGAAACGCCCATCAAGGCGAACTTCCGCGAGGGTCTGAGCGTTCTGGAGTACTTCAGCTCGACTCACGGCGCTCGAAAGGGTCTGGCCGATACGGCGTTGAAGACGGCGGATTCCGGTTATCTCACGAGAAAGTTGGCTGATGTCGCGCAAAACGTAGTCGTCACAATGGAGGACTGCGGCACGATCCAGGGAATCACCAAGGGCGTGATTTACCGCGGCGAGAAAGTCGAAGTGAAGCTGGCGGACGCGATTACTGGCCGCGTGAGTCGGCAGAACATCGTGAATCCGGTCACCGACGAGGTGATCGTTCACGAAAACGAAATGATCACGCGCGAAATGGCCCGAAAGATCGAGGAATTAGGGCTGGAGAAGATCCCCGTGCGCAGCCCGATGACGTGCGAAACTTCGCTCGGCGTCTGCCGCTGTTGCTACGGCATGGACATGGCAAGTGGCACACTGGTGGAAGAGGGTATGGCCGTTGGAATCATCGGTGCCCAAAGCATCGGCGAGCCGGGAACGCAGTTGACCATGCGTACGTTTCACATCGGTGGAACGGTAAACACGAGTATCGAGGAAAGCGAAACCAAAGCCAAGAAAGACGGCATGGTCAAATTCACCCGCATGCGTTTCGTGCGAAACGCGGAAGGCAGGACCATCGTTCTGACGCGAAATGCCGAGATCTCGATCCTGGATCCGAAAGGTCGCGAGTTGGACCAGTACGAAGTGCCCACCGGGGCCGAACTGACGGTCGAAGAGAACCAGGAGGTCAAGATCGGCGACGTGCTCTGCCAATGGGACCCTCACAGTATTCCTATCTTGGCCGAAGTCTCCGGCCGCGTGCGTTACGAGGATATCGTCGAAGGCGAGACCATGCGTGAGGAGAGGGACCTCAGCGGCACCATCCGTCGTTTGATCGTTGATCACAAAGGCGAACTTCACCCACAAGTCGTCCTGGAGGACGCCGATGGCAAACCGATGGATGTGTACTACCTGCCGGAACGTGCTCACATCGAAGTCGGTGAGGGCGAGGAAATCCTCGCTGGCTCGGTCCTCGCCAAGATGCCTCGTGAAGCGACCGGAATCACCGATATCACCGGCGGTCTTCCGCGTGTTACGGAGATTTTCGAAGCCCGAAAACCCAAGGATCCCGCCGTCATTGCTGAAGTGGACGGGACCGTGGAGATCTTGGGCGAGCAGCGTCGCGGCAAACGCTCCATCGTCGTCCGCAGCGAGGCCGGGATCGAGCGCGAACACCTAGTGCCTCACGGAAAACGGTTCCTCGTCCACACGGGCGACATCGTCAAGGCCGGACAAGCGCTGGTCGACGGCCCGCTGGTTCCGCACGATATCCTGCGAGTTTCCGGCGAGGAGGCCGTGCAGCAGTACCTGCTGCATGAAATCCAAAGCGTCTATCGCAGCCAGCGTGTGGAGATCAACGACAAACACATCGAGATCATTGTTGCCCGCATGCTCCGTAAGTTGAAAGTGGAAACCGCCGGCGAGACGTCCTTGTTGCCCGGCTTGGTCCTGGACCGCTTCGACTTCCGCGCCGTCAACGAGCAAATGGCCAACTGCCTGAAAGTGACCAATAAAGGAGACAGCGACTTTGAGGTCGATGCGATCGTCCCCAAGGAAGCAATGGAGGAAAGGAACGCTAACATCGAGGCACTCGGCGGTGAGCCCGCCCAGGGCGAGCGTCCCAAGCCGGCTACGGCCAGCACGCAGTTGCTTGGCATCACCAAGGCCGCTGTGCAAAGCTCCAGCTTCATCTCCGCCGCCAGCTTCCAGGAAACGACGAAAGTCCTGACCGAAGCTGCCCTGGCCGGCAAGACCGATAGCCTGGTCGGTCTGAAGGAAAATGTAATCTTGGGCCACCTGATCCCGGCAGGCACCGGCTTCCGGACGTTTCAGGAGTCCGAAGTCCGCTATCGACCGGAAGCCCTGCAGGCAATGGCAGCCGAAACCAGCGCGACGCTGGAGACAAGTTTCCCGCTGCTGCAAAGTGCCGCAACGGGCGAGAGTACAGAGCTGGACATCCCAATCGAAACGGAGACCGTCATCGAGGATTCTTCGTCACTTTTGAACGAAGGCTTTGTGGCCCTTGAGGAGGTTGACGAGGGTTTTGGCGACCTCGGAGCAACCACCGAAAACGAGTGACGTATTGACAGCCGCGGCTGAGTCGGTATTTTGAAAGGTTTCGCACCCCTGGAAGCAGGCGAGTAATGCCCACGATCAATCAACTTGTACGAAAAAGACGCAAATCGAAGCGCAAGCTAAGTAAAGCACCTGTGCTGGACCAATGTCCACAGAAACAGGGGGTATGCTTATTGGTGCGCACCATGACTCCAAAGAAGCCAAACTCGGCTTTGCGGAAAATCACGAGAGTTCGGCTATCCAATAGCAAGGAAGTGACGGTTTACATCCCGGGCGAAGGACACAACCTCCAGGAACACTCTATTGTGTTGGTCCGCGGAGGGCGCGTTCGCGATTTGCCGGGTGTGCGCTACCAAGTTATCCGGGGTGCGTTGGACACGCTGGGGGTCGATGGCCGCAAGCAGTCACGCAGTCGCTACGGCGCGAAGAAATAGTGTTGGGCAATGCGGCTAGGCCGCGGAAGTTATTCTGATAGAGCAAACTTATGGGTCGTATCACATCAAGCAAGACACAACTGAAACCGGATCCGCGGCACGGTTCCATCCTCGCCGGCAAGTTCATCAACTGCCTGATGTGGGAGGGGAAAAGGACCGTGGCGCAACAGGTATTCTACGACGCACTTGAGAACATCAAAAAAAGAGTCCCGGACAAGGAGCCGATCGACGTTTTCCACGACGCCCTCGAAAACGTGAAGCCACATATCGAGGTGAGGTCGAAGCGAGTCGGCGGGGCGTCCTACCAAGTGCCCATGCAGGTCAACAAAGCCCGCCAGCAATCGCTGGCGATTCGCTGGCTTCTGTTGGCGGTCCGTGAAAAGAAGGGGCGTCCGACATCCCTGAAACTGGCCGACGAACTGTTCGCTGCATACAATCGAGAAGGTGCGGCGATAACGCGTCGCGAGAACACGCACCGCATGGCCGAAGCGAATAAAGCCTTCGCGCATTTCGCTTGGTAATAGAGCAGAGCCAACCACGCCGCGCAACAACGCGGCGTTCTTTATGCGCTATCATGACTCGCCGAATTGACAACTTACGCAACATCGGCATCATTGCCCACATCGACGCCGGCAAGACGACCGTCACCGAGCATATGCTCTACTACAGCGGTGCCAAGCATCGCGTGGGCATGGTGGATAGGGGAACCACCGAGCCTGACGATGACCCCGAAGAGCAAGAGCGAGGAATCACGATCTACTCGGCCTGCCTGACGTTTGACTGGAACGACGTGCACGTCAACTTGCTGGACACGCCGGGCCACGTCGATTTCACGGCCGAGGTCGAACGCTGCTTGCGTGTCTTGGACGGCGCCGTGGTCGTCTTCAGCGCACGCGAGGGAGTCGAGGCACAGAGCGAAACGGTCTGGAGACAAGCGGACCGTTACCAAGTGCCGCGCATCGTATTCATCAACAAAATGGACCGCGAAGGAGCCGATTTCGAGGGGACCCTCGACGAGATTGGCAAACGTCTCGCGTCAAGTCCCGTCGCCGTGCAGATTCCTGTCGGTGAAGGGCCTGCGCATACGAACAACCCCTTTCGCGCTGTGATCGACTTGATCGACATGAAGATGCTGGTCTTCGATCCCGAAACCGGAGGCGAGGCCGTTTCTGCGGCGGATATTCCCGAGGACCGGTTGGAAACGGCCGCGTTATGGCGGGATGCCATGCTGGAGAAACTGTACGACTTCAATGACGAGTTGCTCGAACTGGCGTTGCAAGAAGAGCAGATTCCCGGCGATTTGATTCGCAAAGTCATCCGCGAGGCGACGCTACACCAACAGATGCAGCCTGTGCTTTGCGGCTCGGCCCTGCGTGGGATCGGCGTGCAGCCCGTCTTGGATGCCGTTGCCGCGTACTTACCCAGTCCCTTGGACAGACCGCCGGTCGAAGGAATTAACATCAAGAAGAAGGACAAGCCGGAACGGCGGAAGCCGGACCCAAGCGAGCCGTTCTGTGGCTTGGTCTTTAAGGTCCTGCCTGCAAAAACGGGCGACGTCTCCTGGGTGCGCATCTATTCCGGCGAACTGAAAGCCAACTCGCGAGCGTTGAATCCGGGCAAAGAGAAGAAGGAGAACGTCGCACAGCTCTGGCGCATACGCGCTACCAAGAAGAAGGAGGAGCGAATCGACCGGGCTCAAACCGGAGACATTGTCGGAGTCATTGGCCTCAGGAACTCGATAACCGGCGACACACTTTGCGATACGAAAGCTCCGATTCTGCTGGAGTCCATCCAATTCCCGGAAACGGTCATTTCCATGGCCATCGAGCCGGAAAGCGCAACCGAACGCGACAAGCTGGCCGGTACCTTGGACATGCTTTTGCGTCAGGATCCGACGGTGAAAGTCGCCAGCGGTGACACCGGTCAAACGCTGATCAGCGGCATGGGCGAATTGCACCTGGAAGTGATCAAGCACCGCCTGTCGCGCGACTTCAATCTCAAAGTCAAGTTCCACAAGCCGCAGGTCAGTTACCGCGAGACGATTCAGGATGCCGTAGAGGTCACCGGCGAATGCCATCGCCAAGTGGCGGGACAACAGTTGTTCGCCAAGCTGAACATGCGCATCGAACCGTTCGACTCGGGGCAACGACCCGTGACGGTCCTCAACCTTTGCCCGCCAGGCTCGCTGCCGGACGCTCTCTTGACGGCTGCCATCGAAGAATTGAACTCCTGCGGCGAGGGTGGTGGACACGTTGCGGGATTCCCCTTGTCAAAACTGAAAGTGACGGTTCTGGGCGGCGAAGCTCACGAAGACACCTCTACGGACGCCGCTTTTCGCATCGCAGCCAGCGATGCCTTCGACAAGGGACTCGAGCAAGGTGGACCTGTGCTGCTGGAGCCGATCATGCGTCTGGATATCCTCACGCCTGAAGACTACCTAGGTGACTTTGTGGGCGATTTGCAGCAGCGGCGAGCGATTATCGTCCGCACGGATAACCGAGGCCAATTGTCGGCCATCGAGGCTCACGCACCGTTAAGAGAGCTATTCGGCTACTCCAACGCCATGCGCAGTCTGAGTCAAGGCCGCGCCAGTTGTTCCATCGAACCGCTGCACTACGCCGCGGCCCCGCCAGAAGTGGTCAAGGAATACCGCATCTAGATCTTCGGGAACAGCCCCTGTGCAATCGCCTGGAGTCCATCGCGATCCCGCAACTCGACGCGGTTGTTGTCCAACTCGACGATCATACCGGCTTCGATCAAGCGGCCAAAGGTGCGCGAGAAGGCCTCGCTGGTCAGGTTCAGATGGCTGGCAATGTGCCGCTTCAGGCCCGGCAGTTTCACCGCACCGTCGCTTTCCGTCTCGGATTCCAGCAGAAATCGGGCGATCCGGCCCACGGCGTCGCGCAATACCAGATCCTCCATCAGCGAGATCAGGTGACGGACCCAGAACGAGAGCCCGGTCATCATCTCCAGGCACAACTGATGATCGGTGGCCATTTCCTTGCGGAATCGTTCCAGCGGCAGCAACACGCACGTGGTCGGTACAACTGCCTCGGCGTTTGCTGGGCACTCGAAGCCGCCAATCGCGGCCACTTCGGCGAAGGTATGGTCGGGGCCAACCATGTGCAGCACGTGTTCCTTGCCGCTGGGCCCCGTCTTGAAGACTCGTACCATGCCACTGTCGACTGTGTAGATGCCGGGGCATTCTTCACCCTGGCGGAATATCAATTGCCCTTTGGCAAACTTGCGAAGCGAGGCGAATTCGGCGAGCCGTCGGCAACGCTCGGCATCGACTTGAGCAAAAAGCTGACAGCGGTTCAATACCTGCTCGATCGTTCGAGACACAGTCACCTCGCTTGCAAATTGGGCGGAATTGATCCAGGTCAAGGCGTGGGATCTGGAAAACGCGTATTATATGAGCGTACGCTGAGGCCAGCCAGGGTCATTGACTCGGCCTCATTCGACGAAAGAGCAACGGCGTCGCGGTCCGACGCCTGATCGAAGAAGTACCGTCAATTCAAGAAAGGAAGGAAATTCTATGTTCTGCAACCAATGTGAGCAGACGGCCCACTCGACGGGCTGCGACAGGAGTCCCGGTGTGTGCGGCAAGAATGAGGATGTGCAGTCATTGCAGGAGATACTGCTGTACGGCCTGAAGGGCATGGCAGCCTATGCAAATCACGCTCGGCGGTTGGGCAAGTCGGACGAGAACGTCAGTGCCTTCATCGAAGAAGCGTTGTTTGCCACCATGACCAACGTCAATTTCGATATTCCGTCGCTATTGGAGATGACGCTGGAATGTGGACGGCAGAATCTCCGAGTCATGGAACTGCTGGACGAAGGGCACATCGAATCATTCGGGGAACCCTCGCCCGCCAGCGTGCGAGAGGGAACCCAGGCCGGCCCCGGCGTCCTGATGACCGGCCACGATCTGTTGGATTTGAGCAACTTGCTCAAGCAGTGCGAAGGCACTGACGTCAAGGTCTACACACACGGCGAAATGCTGCCGGGACACATGTATCCGAAGCTGCGCGAACATCCGAACCTGGCCGGACACTACGGCGGCGCTTGGCAGAAGCAGAAACGAGAATTCGAGGCATTCCCCGGCCCCACCGTGGCAACGACCAACTGTGTGCTGATTCCCAGGGAAAGCTATGCCGATCGTCTGTTTTCGACCCGATGCACGGCCGTGCCCGGCGGCACGCTAATCAAGGATGACGACTATTCGCCCGTGATCGCCAAAGCGAAAGAGTGCCCGCCGTTGGAGGAGAGCGAAGGGAAGCAGTCGACCATCGGTTTCCACCAAAACGTAGTCCTCGGCCTGGCCGATACGATCGTCCAAGCGGTCAAGGACGGCAAGATTAGCCACTTCTTCCTTATCGGCGGCTGCGATGGCGCGGAACCGGGTCGCAACTACTTCAGCGACTACGCACAGGCTACTCCGCCGGACTCGTTCATCCTGACGCTCGGCTGCGGCAAATACCGCATCCGCGATTACGACTACGGCGAGTTGCTGGGGTTGCCGCGACTGTTGGACATGGGGCAGTGCAACAATGCCTATAGTGCGATCAAAGTGGCCGTCGCCTTGGCTGAAGCATTCGAATGCACAGTCAACGATTTGCCGCTCACGCTCGTCGTGTCTTGGTTCGAGCAGAAGGCGGTGGCCGTGCTGCTGACGTTACTGGCGCTGGGCGTCAAGGGCGTTTCCATCGGTCCCAACCCACCCGGTTTTGTCACGGCGAACGTGTTCAAGGTCCTTCAGGAGCAGTTCGACCTTCGACTGACCGGCGACGACGCCAAGAAGGACCTCGAGCTGGCCGTAGCGGGTTAGAGGCTCTTGTACAAAACGTTCCACCGCGATCCAGCGGGGAGCGCGTCGGGCGACCTTAGCTCCCGCGCTCGCCGCTGAGAGCTTAGTAGGTCCCGCTTGCCGAGCGGGACCTGGAAGTGCTGACAAACCTAGATTTCAAGGTCCCGCTCGGCAAGCGGGACCTACTGTCGCAGGCGATCCGCCTGCGTCGGAAATTCGTCTTGGCAAAACGCGCGATTGACGATCGGCGCGTTTTGCATTCTTGGGGGATAGGGCGAGTCGGCAAAGGGCCGCACGCCTGGCGTCCTTGGTGGATAGGACGAGTTGGCGAAGAAAGGATCGGACGCATCGGGATCGGGGATCGAGCGGATGTCGTTCTCATTCCAGTAGGGACACAACAGATCTACCCACGCGATCAGCTTTCGTGCGCTCAGCGTGTCCACCTCGACCTCATGGTGCTTGCCGCTGGTTGCGTTTTCCACGAGCTTGCTATTGTACGACATGGCGGTCATCGGCGGCAACGTGCGATCGTCTTCGGGGCGCAGTGGGTAGACCATGGGCAACAGCGAGCCGGCCACGCCGCCGTCGCAGCCACGCGTGAAGCCGCCTGAGTGGACTCGTTCCGTGCCCAGCGTTAATGTCACGTACGGCTCAGTGTACGAACCCGAATCGGCGCTGGGACGGAACGTCAGGTCAAGATGCTCGCGGCCCTTACCATCGCCTT